>JBDHJO010000247.1:0-3445 GCA_039586875.1 Gemmatimonadota bacterium
GCCGCATCCGTCAGCGGAAAGTCCCCGACACGGGTCCGCCGGAGCACCTCGAGATGTGCTCCACACCCGAGACGTTCACCGAGATCCCGCGCCAACGCGCGGATGTACGTCCCACTGCTCACATCGGCCGTGAATTGCACGCAATCGCGTTCGACCGCCACGATGTCGAAGCCGAACACCTCGACCTCCACCGGTGCCAGGGCGACTGCTGCCCCCCGTCGGGCCTCGGCAAAGGCCCGGCGGCCGCCTACCTTCTTCGCCGAGTACTGGGGCGGGTGCTGCTCATGCTTCCCCACCATCGCCGACGCAGCCGCGTCCACGTCCGCCGGCGTCGGCCATGCGGTGGTCGCGACGGCCCCGAGCACCTTGCCGGTCCGATCGTCGGTATCGGTCCGAACGCCGAGCCGGATCGTGCCGGTGTAGGTCTTGGTCAGCCCGACGAGGAAGCGCGACAGGCGAGTTGCCCGCCCGGTGAGAAGCACCAGCAGGCCCGTGGCGAACGGATCGAGGGTGCCGGTGTGTCCGACGCGCCGAATGTGCAGGGTTCGCCGAACCGCGGCGACCACGTCGTGCGACGTCGGTCCCGACGGTTTGTCGATCAATACGTAGCCGTCACTCCGGACCACGCTCTTCCGCCAGTTGGTCGAGGAGACTGTTCATCCGCTGGGCGTGTTCGAGCCCCCGGTCGAGGACGAAATGCAGCTCGGGCGCGACCCGAAGCCGCAGCACGCGGGACAAGTGGGTCCGGAGGAATCCTCTCGCGCTCTCCAGTCCCTCCATGGCACGCTGCTTCTCCTCCTCGCCGCCCATCGGGCTCACCCGCACGGTCGCGTGTGTGCAGTCCGGCGACACGTCAACCCCCGTTACCGTGAGGAAGCCGACGCGCGGGTCCTTGAGGCCCCTCGCCAGTACCGCAGCCAGCTCCTCCTGCACGAGGGCGGCCACACGTTCCGGTCGGTGTCTGTTCACAGCCGTCACAGATAACTCGTGGTGGAATCGATGATCCGGGCCTGCCCGGCCCCGGCGACGAGACGATCCGCAGACGCCAGCACCGCCTCAGCGTGCCGCCGATCGACCGCAACGACACTCGCCGACAGTTCGGCCCGCTGCCACAGCTCATGGTGATCGGTCTCTGCCACCGACACGTTGCACTGCCGATGCAGTCGATCCTTGAGGCTCTTCAAGACCCGGCGCTTATCCTTGAGACTCTGGCAGCCGCTCACATGCAGCTCCCACGTCACGACGCCGATGACCACGCCGTTGCCTCAGCTTTCGCTGCCGGCCTCTGACGACTCGAGCGATCGCGCCACTGACTCGACCGTGAAGGACTCGATCACGTCGCCGACCTTCACGTCGTTGAAGTTCTCGACGCCGATGCCGCATTCGAGGCCGTCCTTCACCTCGCGGACGTCGTCCTTGAACCGCTTCAGGCTCGCGACGCCTCCCTCGTAGACCGTGACGCCGTCCCGGACCACGCGCAGCTTCGCGTTCCGCCGGATGAGCCCGTGCCGCACATAGCAGCCGGCGATCGTCCCGGTGCCCGAGATCTTGAACGTCTGGCGGACTTCCGCCTCTCCGAGGACCGTCTCCTTCTCCTCTGGCGCCAGCAGGCCTTCGAGCGCCGCGCGCACGTCTTCGACCGCTTCGTAGATCACGCGGTAGGTGCGGACGTCCACCTTCTCGCGCTCCGCAACGGTACGCGCGTTGGCATCGGGACGAACGTGGAAACCAACCACGATGGCCTCCGACGCCTTCGCGAGAAGCACATCGCTCTCGGTGATGGCGCCGATCCCACGGTGGACGACCTCGACGCGCACCTCGCTGGTCGACAGATCGGCGAACGCGTCGGCCAGGGCTTCGGCCGGTCCGCCTTGATCGGCCTTGATGATGATCTTGAGTGCCTGTACGGCGCCCTCTTCGATGCGTTTGGAGAGGTCTTCGAGCGACAAGCCGCGCTGACTGCGCCGATGCGACGCCTCACGCTCCAAGCGCTGCCGTTGCTGCGCGATGTCGCGTGCGTCACTCGTCTCCGGCAACGCCGTGAAGGCGTCACCGGCCTGCGGTACCCCGTCGAAGCCAAGGACCTGCACGGGGATCGACGGGCCGGCAGCATCGATGCGCTGCCCGCGCTCGTCCAACAACGCCCGCACACGCCCGGCGAGACTGCCGCAGATGAAGTCGTCCCCGACGCGCACTGTCCCCGTCTGCACGAGCACCGTCGCGACCGGTCCCTTCCCCGGATCCAACGTGCTCTCGACGACCGTGCCGCTGGCCAGCCGATTCGGGTTCGCCTTCTTGTCCAGCATCTCCGCCTGCAGGAGGATCTTCTCGAGCAGCTCGGCGACTCCATCGCCGCTCTTCGCCGAGAGCGACTGCACCATCGTATCGCCACCGAACTCCTCGACGATGACACCGTGATTCAGCAGGTCCTGCTTCACCTTCTCCACGTTCGCCGACGGCAGGTCGATCTTGTTGATCGCGACCACCATGGGAACACCGGCGTTCCGCGCGTGGCTGATCGCCTCGATCGTCTGCGGCATCACCTGATCGTCGGCTGCGACGACCAGCACCACGATATCGGTCACCTGGGCGCCGCGAGCACGCATGGCCGTGAACGCTTCGTGACCCGGCGTGTCGAGGAACGTGATCCGACCGCTCGGGATCTGCACGTGGTAGGCACCGATGTGCTGCGTGATGCCCCCAGACTCGCCTGCAATGACGTTGGTCTTGCGGATGTGATCCAGGAGCGAGGTCTTCCCGTGGTCGACATGGCCCATGACCGTGACGATCGGGGCGCGCGACTCCAGATCCTCCGGCTTGTCTTCCTCCTCGCCGACCAGCGTTTGCGTCGGGACATACTCCTCTTCTCGCTCGGCCTGGAAACCGAAGGCGCCCGCGATGAGATCGATCTGATCGAAGTCGAGCCGCTGATTCACGGTCACCATCATGCCGAGTTCTTTGAAACAGAACGTGACGATGTCCGTCGGCGTCACCTTGAGGACCGACGCCAGCTCCGAGACGGTGATGAACTCGTTGACGCGCACGAGCGTCTTCTCGCGCTCGGCTTCCTCGGCCCGCCGAATCTCCTCACGCTCCCGCGCCGACGGCTCGTCCATCCGACGGCGCGACGATTTCCGTCCGCCCGGGCCTTTGATGCTCGCGAGCGTCCGGCTGATGTTGGCCTGGACCGCGTCCTTGTCGACCTGCGACCGGCGGCTCTTCCGCCGACGCTTCTTGTCCCGGCGACGATCCTCCACTCCCTCACCCGGGGCGGCCGACGCTACCGGGCGCGGGCCGGCCGGTGCCGACCGCCGTACACGCGGCGGCTGGGGCGGCGGTGTGCGCTCGATCCGGCGCGGGCGCACCGGCGCAGGCGACGGTTTGGACTCAACCGCGATCGACTCCTTGTCCTCGCCAGCCGGCGTCGCTTCACTCTTCGAGACTT
>JBDHJO010000056.1:0-14799 GCA_039586875.1 Gemmatimonadota bacterium
TGCTCGGCATCGCCGGCATAGTACGGAGGAGTGATCGTTGTCTGGTACTCCAACGTGATCCCCGTCTCCTGCCGCCAATGCTCCAACGCCGCACGAATCCGCACGTCGAGATCCGGACCACTTCGGCCGAGTGGGCTGCGGATGTTGATCCCGATCTCGAAGCCGCCTTCGTCGAGTTCCTCGAGCGTCGTGAGGGCCAACGTGAGCGGTCCCATGAAGTCGTGCGTGAAGGCGATGTCGCCGAACCGCGCACCGTAGTCGTCCGTGCCGACCAGATCGTTGATCAGCCGCACCACGTTCGCGGCAGCAGACGGCTGCCAGGCGACGGCACCGAGCAGTGCCGCGAGATGGGTGATCGCGTTGACGCCGTCCCACGGACTCGCGGAATGCGCCGACAGACCCCGCGCACTCACGGTGAGCGCATCATCGACCCGGGTGAACTCGTAGGCGGCCAGTGTGTCTCGCTCGGCCGCCCCGCGTAAAGCAGACTCCAGCGCGTCGTCCACTCCGATGGCAATCGCCTCGGCATCCCCAGGAACCTGCGACAGGAAGGAACCACCCACGAACTGCATGAGGCGTGGCCCTTCACCCCCGTCAGGAGGCTCCGGTACGCGAATCATCACCGCGTTCCAGGCCTTCTCTGCTGTGACCACCGGGTACTCGGAGTCGAGCGCGACGTTGAGGTCGGGCGGCGGGTACTGCTGAAGAAACGCCGTGAACGGATTCCAGTCGGACTCTTCGGTATAGGAGACGATCAGTTCGACGCGCCGCTCCAGCGGAACGCCGAGATCGGCGAGGGTCTTCATGGCGTAAAGCGCGATGGCGATCGGGCCCTTGTCGTCCTCCGCCCCGCGACCGATCAGCCGGCCCGGCTCGGTTTCCGTGTCCAACTCGAAGGGACTCCGCGCCCACTTGCTGGGGTCGGCGGGCTGCACGTCGCCGTGGGTCACGAGCCCGAGCCGCCGCTCGCCTTCGCCAAGGCCGATCACGACCACGGCGCCGTGATCCGCGAAGTCGAAGCCGAGGCGGTCCGCTGTCTCCTGCAGATACGCCGTCATCCCCCGAAACGCGGGGTGATCGGCGTTGGCGGTACCTGCTTCGTGGACGGTTGCGAAGTCGACCAGACCGGCGAGCGTCGCGACAGCGTCGTTCTCGTACTGCCTCGCTGCGTGCTCGGCGGCGCGCAGTGCCGTCGGTGACGGCGCTTGCGCTGTGGCAGGTTCGGTCGTAAGGCACACCACGGCGGCAGCCAGCAGTACTGTGCAGCCCCTCAGGACCAATCCGTTCGTCATGAACGCTCCTCTGGTTGACCGACAGCGCGGTGCGCCGATTCGGTTGTGCGATCTTGCGCGGGACATACTCCTCAACATCTTAATCGCTGACTCCCCGCACCACATGCCGGTGCGTTGGGACAGGCCACCACCCGACCTCTCCTCCCGGAGACTCCCCATGCGCCCCACGACCAGGACGACGAGCAGGTGACGGCTTCCGCGTCGCACACTTCGGCAGGAAGCCCTTCGACTCAACCGGTGCGTTACGTCGGGATTCGCCGATCGGCTTCCCTCACGTACCTGCTGACAGCAGCGGCACTGGCGACGCCGACGGCAGCGTTTGCGCAGAACCCCGAGCCGATGGTCACGGATCGCCCTGACCAGACAGAATCGGCGCTGGTGGTGCCGGTCAGGACCGTTCAGATCGAGTTGGGTACACTCTTCACCGACGCCGATCTGGGCTCCGAGGACACCGAGAGCATCGCCATCCTCCCCGCGCTGGTCCGCATCGGGATCCTCCCAGTCCTCGAAGCGCGCGTGGGGTTCGCCGGGTGGACACGAACATCTACGAGCTCGGGTGGGGCATCGACGTCTGAGAGCGGAATCGGCAGTGTCGAGGTGGGTCTCAAAGTGCGGGTGAAGGAGGGCCGCGGAATGTCGCCGACGGTGGCCGTACTCGGATCTGCGCTCCTACCCACCGGAACCGCTGGGATCCGGGCGGAGCGCGTCGACCCGGCGGTGCGCGTCGCGCTCTCGCACGCTCTCAGTGACCGAGTCGGACTCGGCTACAACCTCGGGGTCCGGTTGTTCTCCCCCGCCACCGATTCCGGTGCCATCACGACGGAAACCGAAAGCATCTATACCGTTGCCGTTGGGTTCGGTCTCACTCAAACGATCGGGTTCTTCCTCGAGGGCTTCGGGGCGGTGCCGGTGAGTGACGGCGCCGTATCGGCGCATCTGTTGGACGGCGGGTTCACCTTCGCACCGCTGAACAACCTGCAGTTCGATGTGAGTGGCGGCTTCGGCTATGCCGGCCAGGCGGACGATTGGTTCGTCGGCCTGGGCGTCTCATTCCGCGTACCGCGCTGACTCGCGGGTTCCTTACCAAACGCCCGGCACCAGTCTCCACCGGACTCGCCCAGCGTACTCCGCGTAGCCCGCGAGCTCGCGGCGGAGCGTCCGATCCTCCAACGCCGTCCGGACTACCACGCAGGCGATAGCACCGAATGCCGGCAACGTCGCCCAATACGAGCCGAGTACGAGCGCCGGGGCGAAGACCATGAGTGCCCAGCCCACATACCCCGGATGGCGGACGAACCGGTACGGGCCCGCATCCGCCACGATGTGTTCGGGTTGAACCCGGACCATCTTCGCGAAGTAGCGGTTAGCGGCCATGGCGCTCAGGAAGATGAGGTCGCCACTCACCACCAGTGCGACACCGAGCAGATGCCGCGAGAGCGGGGCGGCACCCGACCACCCGAAGCGGTGATCCAGTGAGGCGACGACGAACGTGCCGAGAGCCAGAACTGACATCGCGGTGACGACCGCCAGGTCCCAGCCGCGCGCAACCTTGCCCTTCCCCCCCTGCATGCGCTCGATCATCACGGCGGGGTTCACGACCGAGAGGACGACGATGTTGACGCCCGCCATACCGAACAGGGCAATCACGAACACCCACGCCCACGTCCAGCCCCAGTCTCCGGCGGGCAGCACGATCATCGGCCCGACGACGAACACGCCGAGCACGAGCCGCACCACACCACGGGCGATCAGGCGCCCGTCGATCTCGATTTGCTGTCCCGTCTCCAACGCCGCGTCCGTCATCTCGTCCACCCCGTGATCGGCTTACCGGCCCTCCCTACGGGGAACCGGATGCAAAGTTGCGATGGTACGGTGCGGATTCGCGAGGAATTCTATCGGTGTGTGACGGTGGGACGCAGGGCGGTCAGGGCCGGTACGTGATCACGAGCTCCCCGTTCACGGGTCGTCCTTCGATGGTGCGCGCGGGGTAGAACGTCCACGACTCGACCCGCTCGAGGAGCTTCTTGCGGAACCCGGCGTCCTCGACCTTGGGCTCGATTTCCACCTTCACCACACGGCCCCGGCGGTCGACCCAAAAGCGGATCTGGAAGATGCGCCCCTTCACCGACGCCGGCGGCTCCTCGAACGGGTAGATGATGGCGCGCGGTTCGGGCGCGTACGCCACCGTGCCGTCCCCCCCGGTGCCGGGTCCCACCCCACTCCCCGTCCCCGCTCCACGACCGGTGCCGGACCCGCCGCCACTGCCCGCTCCCTGGCCCGGTCCCACGCCCGTCCCGCTCCCCGGCCCCAACGTCGGCTGAACCGCGCTCACGGCGGGCGTCGGCACCGTCGCGACCGGAATGCTGGCTTCCCTGATGGTGAGCTCCGGCTTGGGCAGGATCGGCGTCTCCTGCGCGGGAGTCACCGTTGGCTTCGGCAACGTGATCTCCTGCCGTTCCACCGAAGGGGCGGGCGCAGCGCGCGCGGCCGGCGCCGGGGGCAGCTGGATGTATTGGATCGACCGACCGCCCCCTCCGCCACCGCCGCCCCCACCGGTTCCCGGCCCCCGATCCGACCCCGCCTGGAAGAAGGTCTCCGTCCATCCCAGCACGAGCATCGCGACGAACACGCCGTGGAGCCCGAGCGCCCACACGACGCCAGCCCCGTACCGACGATCGGTACGCGGCATACGGCCAGTCGGGTAACGCTTCACTCCGGGCATGACACCATTCTAGTACCGCACAGTGCGGCGGATGCTCCGTCTCGGGCGGGCGGGGTTACTTGTTGCGGATCTGTTCGTGCAGACTGCGTACCACCTCCGGATCGAGGTAATACACGCGTTCAAAGGCGTCCACGGTCGCGCTCTCTTCCGCTCCAACCGCATCGAGAAACGTCCGCCGGTACTTCACGACCTGTTCCGGTGCGTAGAACTCCAAGATCGTAGCACCGCACCGCACTGCCGCCGTCCGACGCAGGTCGTCCATCTCCTGGTCCGGCAGCGGTTCCTTGGCCAGTTCGCGATCGTCGACGAGGAGGAAGCACAGTTCCTTGAGGAACGCGAACACCGTTTCTTCGGGACCGTCAGCGAGTAGCGGTTTCTGAACCGCCACGATCTGATCGTCTGTGACGAACTGCTCGAATTCGAAGATGCGTCCCTCCGGCCCAAGGGCCGGAGAGGGCATGACCAACCCCGCAGTCAGACGTCGGTCCTCGAGATATCCAAACAGCTGCGGGGCGAGCCGGGTATCCCACATCTCCTGCACCGCAGCCGCGAGCGAGTCCTCTGCTTCCCGTGTGTTCTCCCAGTACTCGCGATAGAACGTGTTCCACTCCTTCTCGACTGCCTCAACGAGATCGCTGAGGAGCCCGCGATCGCCGCCATTGTTCATCGCGTATTCGACCTGAAACGTTCCGATGTCCCGGCCCATTGAGGCGCCTGATCGTCGAGCGACGCCGCGCAGGTCCCGAATCAGGCTCTCGGCCGTCGCGCGCGGGAAGTACAGGGGAATGAAGTGGTACACCTCCTTCGCGTCACCATCACCGAGCCGCTCGCGCAGCTCGGTCGCCGCGGAATCGAGTGCGGTGGGATACACGCCCATCTCCTGCTTGAGATCGCGGATATGGCGCGCGTAGTCCGCGCTATAGAGGCCGAGCGGGCCCGGTTGGTCGGCCGCGATCACCGCCAGTGAGTGGAACCAGAGGTTGGCGGAAGAGGAACTGCGGACCATCCACCCGGAGAGCCCGGATTGCCCCTGCCGCGACGGCGGCGGTCGCCGCTCCACTCCACCGGGTGGGCGCGGGCGATCCTGCTCCGGGAACTGCGCCTGGACGGGTACGGCGAGCGCGCACGCGAGTGCCCCCGCGAGCGCCGGCCCGCGGAATCTCGTCCAGGCAATCTTCATGCGCGACATACGTGTACCGGCTGACCTGTTGTCGGTGACGGCGTGTCCGGGATGTTCAACCCCCACTGCCACGCAGTGGTTCCGAGATCTGGATGGTCGCCGATCCCGGCGGTGCGCGCAACGGGCCGGGGGGGGCATTCGGTCGCAGTCGATCGGCTGGAGTGCCCTGGCCCTGCAGGACTGGTCAGTCGGCTGCAGCCGGGCCGGTGTCGGCAGGCGGCACCGCCATGATCCACCGGGCCGTGGCCTGCTGGACCCCCAGCGACACCAGGCAGTACGCGGCAAACCAGTAGAACCCTGGGCCGAACGTCGCCGTGAAGGTGACCATCTGGGGTACGAATCCCTCGCCGGGCGGTGTCTGGCTGGCGCTGGCAGCCAGGTAGGCGATCAGCAGCGCCATCGCAAAGACATCGGCCATCGCCCACTTCGCGATCACCTCCACGAAGGTGAGCGTGCGCTCGCGCCGGTGCCGGTCCCTCCGGTACAGCGCCCACATCACCATTGTCGCCTTGGCAAATGGGACGATTACGCTGAAGACCAGGATGAGCGTGGCCGCCGTTGCGGCCCCCACGCGGTACAGGTGACGCACCGAACCGATGATGCTCCGCGTCTGGGAGTACACCTCGATCTCAGGGCCCTCGGCCATCTGCTCCCCGATCTGGCCGCCGAGCTGGGTGACCAGTACACCCTTGATCCCTCCCGGGGCGGCCTCGAGCATCGGCACGATCGCCGGGTTCAGCATGACCCGGAGCACCGCGAGCGTCTCGTCGGATATCCCCTGGTCGAGGATCCGCGGTGCCAAGCGCGCCACGCCGTCGGGGTCGAGGGTGCCGCGAACCGTGATGACCGGAAGGATGAGACCCGGCAGCAGGATCGCGATCGAGAGCGCGAGGCCCAGGAGGGCGACGGGACGACGAGCGGCGAGGGAACGAGTCATGCGCGGTCGATTCCATGTGCGATGGCAGAGACGGTCAAGCGGATCAGGTTGGGAGCACACGATGGCAGGCCACGCGTTGGCCGGGCCGCTTCGGCTCGAGGCTCGGAACCGACGTGCGGCACTCGGACTCGACCATCGGGCAGCGGGACGCGAACGCGCAACCGGTGAGCCTGGCCGTGGCCGACGGCAGTTCTCCCTCCAACCGAATCCGTGGGCGCGCGTCCCCGGGGCGACCCGACGGCACGGCCGATAGCAGAGCCTGCGTGTACGGGTGCAACGGCCCGGCAATGAGTTGGGCGGTCGGCGCTTCTTCCATCACACGGCCTCGGTACATGACGAGCACCCGATCGGCGATGCGCTCCACGATGCTCAGATCGTGCGAGATGAAGAGCATGGCAATCCCGTCCCGCTCCTTCAGGTCGCGCAGGATACCGAGGATCTGGGCCTGCACCGACACGTCGAGCGCGGACAGCGGTTCGTCAGCCACCAGGAACTCGGGTCCCAGCGACAAGGCGCGAGCAATGGCGATGCGCTGGCGCTGTCCACCGCTCATCTCGTGCGGGTAGCGGTAGACGAAGTAATCCTCGAGACCGACACGGGCGAGCAATTCGACGGCAGTGTCGTGGACCTGTGACTCGGCAACGATGCGGTGGAGCCTGAGCGGCTCGGCCAGGATCTGACCGATCTGCATGCGCGGGCTCAAAGTGCCATATGGGTCCTGGAAGACGATTTGCATCCTGCGGCGCATCGCGCGCATCGCGCTCGCGGAAAGCGAGAGCAGATCGATGCCGTCGTAGACGATCGAGCCGGCGGTGGGCTCGACCAAACGAATGACCGAACGTCCGAGCGTCGTCTTGCCGCTTCCCGACTCACCGACGACCGCGACCACTTCGCGAGGCGCGAGTGTGAGGTCGACGCCATCCACCGCGCGCACCCACTCCCGCTTCACCCGCCAGCCCTTGCCGAGCAGGAAGTAGGTCTCGAGACCACTGACCGAGAGCAGCGTGCCGTTCGTGCTCACTGCAGCTCCAGCTTGTGGCACTCGGCGGTGCGCGCGTACGGGATCTCGCGCATGCGGGGCAGGTCACGGACGCACTCGTCATCGGCGAGCGGACAGCGCGGATGGAAGCGGCATCCGGACGGCAGGTCGAGCAGGTCGGGCACGCGCCCGGGAATCCCCTCGAGCGGCTGCGTCGCGCCCTCACCGAGGCGCGGCACGGCACCCAGGAGCGCCTTGGTATAGGGATGCCGCGGATCTTCGAACAGATCGCGCGTGCGGGCGACCTCGACGAGCCGCCCTGCGTACATCACCATCACACGGTCGGCGACGTCGGCCACCATGCCGATGTCGTGCGAGATCATGAGGAGCGCCATGTGGTACTGGTCGCGCAGGTATTTCAGCAGATCGAGAATCTCGGCCTGTACGGTGAGGTCGAGGGCGGTGGTCGGCTCGTCGGCGATCAGGAGTCGCGGTTGCGGGCCGACGGCGACCGCAATCAGCGCCCGCTGCTGCATGCCGCCCGAAAGCTCGAACGGATATGCCTTCGCCCGCTTCTCCGGCTCAGGAATCCCCATCTCGCCGAGAATGCGCACCGCTTCGCGCCACGCTTCCTGCTTGGAGAGCCGGCGATGCAGGATCAGAACCTCGGCGATTTGGTCCCCGATGGTGTGCACAGGATTGAGAGCGGCAGCGGGATCTTGAAACACCATGCCGATCCCCTTGCCGCGCACGAGCCTCAGTCCTTCGTCATCGAGACGGAGGAGGTCCTGACCATCGAACCGCACCTCGCCGTCTTTCACGCGCCCCGGCGGGGCGATCAACTGAATGAGCGACAGTGCCACGATCGTCTTGCCGCAACCGGATTCTCCTACCAGTGCCACGCGTTCGCTCACGCCGACGTCGAAGCTGACGTCGTCCACCGCCTTGAGCTCTCCCTCGTCGAGGAAGAACGAGCTGGACAGGTTCCGCACCTCGAGCAGCATCAGACGAACTTCTGCATGAGGGCCTTCGGGTCGAGCGCGTCACGCAGGCCATCGGCCAAGAGACTGAACGACACCAGTGTCAACGCCAGGAGCGCGCCCGGAAAGAACGCCACCCACCACGCCACGAGGAGCGCGTCTTGCCCGCCGCTCACCATGTTCCCCCACGATGGCGTGGGCGGACGGATACCGAGCCCGAGGAAGGACAACCCGGCTTCGGCGCCGATCATGCCGGCGACCGACAGTGCCGCACTCACCAGCACCGGAGAGAGGGCACTCGGGATCAAGTGGCGAACGATGATGAGCCGGTCGGGAAGCCCGATCGCACGGGCCGACTCGGTGAACGCCTGCTCCTTGAGCGAGAGAATCTCACCGCGGATGAACCGCGCCGTGCCCGGCCACGCGGTCAGCCCGAGGATCAGTACGAGCACGAGGATGTTCGCCTCGAACACGCCCACGAGCATGAGCATCAGGTAGAACGTCGGGAAGGCGATGAAGACGTCCACGAAGCGCATCATCACGCCATCGACTACTCCGCCGAAGTACGCCGCGACCGCGCCGTAGGTCGTGCCGATCGACTTGGCGATGAGCATCGCGAGCAATCCGATCGATAGCGACACGCGCGCCCCGTAGATCGCGCGGGAGAACAGATCGCGTCCAAACTCGTCCGTGCCGAACAGGTGCACCATTGAAGGCGACAGGTACCGCGTGGTCATCACGTCGTCGATCGCCGCGGGGTCGAATGGTGCGAGCACTGGTGCGATGATGGCGAGGAAGTAGAACCCGCCGATCACGTACAGCGATCCCACTGCCAGCGTATTGGCGCGGAAACGACGCCACGCGATCCGCATGGGGCTCTTGCCGGCGGAGACCGGCAGCGCCGCCCGCGCCAACAGGCGGTTGGCATCCCAGCGGGAGAAGAGCACGATGCCGAGTAACGACCCGAAGAGGAAGAGTGACGCCAACCACCGGTCGAATGCCGGTGTGGCGAATGCGCCCATGACGCGGTCCCATCGCCACACGATGACGAGAACCACGAGGATCGCGTAGCCCATGAGGTGCAGGCCTCGACTCCGACGGTCGAGCGCCAGGTGGGCGAGGCCGGGTACCCATCCCCGCTGCCGAATCGCGCTCGCGTCAGCCACGCTTGGGCTTCCCTCCATACGTGACGCGCGGGTCGACGATCGCGTAGGTGACATCGGCGAGTAAGTTGCCGAGCACGGTCAGGACGGCGGCGATGGTCGTGGTGGCCATGAGGAGCGGGTAGTCGCGACCGCCCACGGCTTCGACGGTGAGTTTCCCCATGCCTGGCCACGCAAAGATTGTCTCGATCACCGTGGCGCCGCCCAGCAGGAACGGCAGCGCCATGCCGTAGATCGTGATCACCGGGATGAGTGCATTCCTGAGCGCGTGCCGTACGATCACGACGTGCTCGCGGAACCCTCGCGCCCGGGCAGCCCACACGAAGTCGGCGTTCAGCACGTCGAGCAGGCGGTTCCGCACGTAGCGCGCGGTACCCGCAGCCGAACCGATTCCCAGCACGAAGACCGGAAGTGCCAAGTGCCAGAGGCGGTCGCCGATCTTGCCCCACAACGACAGGAACTCGTAATCCATCGAGCGCGTCTGCGACGTCGGGAACCATCCCAGCTGTACTGAGAACACCATCACGAGCATGAGGGCGAGCCAGAATCCCGGAATAGCGTAGACGACCAGCGAGCTGAGGGTCACGACCTTGTCGAGGGCGGTGTACTGTTTCACCGCGGCGATGACGCCGAGGAGGATGCCGAACAGCGCGTCGAACAGGATGGCCAGGACGGTCAGCTGGAGCGTGTAGGGAATCGCTTCGGCCAACAGTCGATTCACCGGGCGGCGGTGCCGGAACGACTCTCCGAAGTCTCCCTTCACGACCGCTCCGAGCCAGCGTACGTACTGGATGTGGATCGGCTGATCGAGCCCGTACTTCTGGCGAAGGAGCTCGATCACTTCGGGATCGACCTGCCGCTGACGCTGGGGCTCGAGGTAGATGTCCATCGGGTCGCCGGGTGCCACACGCATCATCACGAACGTGATGGTGACGATCCCGAGGATCAGGGGGACCGAGAGCAGGAGACGCTTGGCGATGTAGGCGAGCATTGCGGGTCAGGAGTCTGACCTACGATACGGGCAGCCATAGTCCGCGCAACCCGTATCCGCCGTCACTCCTCGATCCACAGGTCCTCGACGTATGCCATCGGGTACTTGGTGAGCACCGGCGGGAACCCGCGCACCTTCCGGTGCGCGACCACGTACATGAGCTGCATGGCGAGAAACGTGACGGGCACATCCTCGGTGCACTGCACGATGATGCGGTCGTAGATCCGGTCCAACTGTGCCGGATCCACCGTGTTGCGCGCTTCATCGAGGAGGCGATGCACCTCAGCGTTGCGGTACCCGATCTGGGACGTCGCCCCGAACACACTGTCGTGCCCCATCCACCCCCGCTGGACGTTGGTGAGGCTGAAAAACGCCGCTTCGAAGTCCGGGTTGCTGATCTTGGGGTCGAGGAGTACGACCGACATCGACGCCAGTTCCATCTGCACCCCAACCTGCCGGAGTGCGGCCTGCACGAAGGTCGCGACCCTGAACGCCTGGTCATCTTGCGGGAGGATGGCATCGAACACGAATGCCCGGCCGTTCTTTTCCCGGACGCCGTCGCCGTTCGCATCCGTCCAACCGGCCGATTCCAACAGTCGCGCTGCGAGCGCGGGATCGTAGGGCAGTGGGTCCGGGAGCGTTCCCCGAGCATACTGGCGACGCGTGAACGGCCAATCCACAATCGGCACGTCGTCCGGGTAACCCAGGACCGCCTGGAGTTCCCGCCGGTTGATCGCGTGGGTCAGCGCCCTGCGAACAGCCGCATCGCGGAACAGCTCATGCTCGAGGTTCCAGTAGATCGTGTAGATCCGGCCCAGACCGAGCCGCGGATAGGTGACGAAGCGAGGATCGTCACCGAGTTTCGGCAGTTCATTCGGCTGCAGCACCGCGAGGTCTGCGTTGCCCGCCAGCAACTCCACGACGGCGTCGAGCCGCGGCTGGCGCAGAATCACGCGGTCGATCCTCGGGCGACCGGCGTAGTAGTCCGGATTGGCTTCGAGCTCCATGAACATCTCCGGCTCGTAGCGGACAGCGCGAAACGGTCCGTTCCCGATCGGTGTCCCCCAATACTCCCAGTCCCAGAACGAGGCTCGATCGAGATCCTGCATGACGTGCTGGGGCCAATAATCCCACCACGAATCCAGCGCCTGCGGGTCTCGGTAGACGAGACGGACGGTGTAGTCATCCAGCACGTCGACCGACTCGACCAGCCCTCCGGCCCAGAACCGCAGTTCCGGATCGTTCCACATCGACACCGTGAACGCGACGTCCCGCGCGGTGAACGGCATACCGTCGTGCCAGGTGACACCACGACGCAAATGCACCGTCCATTCGCGGTAGTCGTCGGAGTGCTCCCAGGACTCGGCCAATCGCGGTGTCAGTTCGCCAGCCGAGTCCGTGGACACGAGCGGCAGGGTGACAAGCAACTTCGAGTCGCTGCCGACACGCGGATGCCACCCGCCGCCCACGTTGACCATCGTGAGGGTCGTGGGGCCGCCGCGTTCGTCGACGCCGGGGCGTCCACACGCTGCTGCGAGCACTGCGATTGCCGCGAATGACCAGGCACGCTTCACGAGCGCCCCCCTGGTTCGAGCGGAGAGGATACGAACCTTTGAGTAGTAGAGTCCAAGCTCCACTTTGGCTACCCGCCGGCGAGCAAGCCGAGAAGCCCACCCGGAAACGGGGAGGCCCGCCGTCGCACTGCGCATGGCTGCTTGCAGGTTACTGGTCGGCGGCGACCGACAGGTACTCCATGTTCATGAGCGGTGCCGCGCGGGTCCCTTGCACGAGACCGCGAATGCGGCGGTGCGCCACAAACGCCTGGACGCCGGGCGCCAGATAGGTGAAGGGAACGTCACGCTGGAACTCCGGCCAGAGCGCCCGGTAGAGCGCCTCGAGCGAATCCGGATCGGCAGTCTGCCACGCGGCCAGGAGCAACGCAGCAACCACAGGATTGCGGTATCCGGTGACCGATTCCGTGCCGAAGAGACTGCGGGCACCGAAACGACCCCCGATGCCGGCCGGGAACAAGCGGACAACGACATCGAAGTCCCCCGCGACGATCCGGCGGCGGACGAGGTTCAGGTCGAGTTGTTGTACTTCCGCATCCACGCCGATCTCCGCAAGCTCCTGCTGCACGAATACGGCGGCTTTGCTCCCCTCCTGCGAGACGAGGAGATCGAACCCGAGCGGAACGCCATCGCGCGTGCGGATCGTCCTCCCGTCACGCAGCGCCCACCCGGCTTCGTCGAGCAGCCGACCTGCTGCCGCCGGATCGTATGCGACAGGCGGCGGCGCGGCACCGCTTCGGTACTGCCGTCGTGAGGCGAGGACGTCGAAGAACGGGGTCTCCAATGGGAGCCCCAAAACTCGGTGCAGCGAGGGACGGTCAATCGCGAGTGTGAACGCTCGGCGAACGCGCGGATCGGCGAGGGCCGGCACCCGGTGGTTCCAGAGAACACCATGGATGGTCGTCGGGTCGATGTCGTAGTACACCGCGTAGCGGCGATCGTCGGCCACCGCCGGGATGTCCTCGATTCGGGCCCAACCAAGGATGTCCACGTTGCCCGCGAGCAATTCGGTCACCGCGGATTCGGCATAGCGCACCGTGACCGTGTCGATGGCGGGTTCGCCCCGCCAGTATCCCTCGTACGCAATGAACTCGCTCATGGTGTTGGGCACGTGGCGCGAGTATCGGTACGCGCCGGTGCCGACGGGCATCGCCCAAAAATCCCAGGCGCTGATCTCCGAGGGGTCCAGCCCCTCGAGTAGGTGCTTCGGATATACCACGTCCCATGGGCCAAGCGGGTCGAACGCGCGACCTTCGGCCAGATCCACCGTGAGGGTGGTGTCGTCGAGAACCGTCGCGGAGACGATACCGCGCGGCAGCCAGAGGACGTCCGGATGCGACAGCAACTCGTACGTGAAGGCCACGTCCCGCGCCGTGAAGGGCGTGCCGTCGTGCCAGCGGACGTCCGACCGCAGGTGGATCGTCCAGTGTAGGTAGTCGTCGGTGTGCTCCCACGACCGCGCGAGCCGCGGTTCCAGTTCGCCGCGCTCGTCCAATCCTGCGAGTGACTGGAACACGAGGAGCTTCGCGGGCATGTCCCAGTACGGGCCGTACACCCGATGATCACAGCAGTAGAGCACGCGGACATGGGTCGGGCGCGGCCAGTCCGCCCGATCCCTGCTCGAACAGGCCGTGACGGAGCCGACGAGGCACAGCAAGAGAAACACCGAGCGGAGAACAGTGGACGGCGAATACCGCCGTGTCCGGTCGCGCACAGGATCACCTTTCCAGCGGGGACGAGCGGTCATCTCACGATACCGATAGCGCGCAATGGCTGCCAGGTGGCGGGGCCGGAAGCAACCGGGCCCCGATCGGCAGATCGCCGACCGGGGCCCATGATCCAGTAACTCGAGAACCGTCAGACGGGCTCGATGATCTCGAAGTTCATCATCATCCCCATATCCTCATGCTCGAGCTTGTGGCAGTGGATGAGGTAGATGTTTCGGTCACCTGCCGCTGCAGCCGCTTTGAGCGATGGGTGATCGAACCGCACCAGGACCTCGACCGTCTCACCGTCTTCCAACAGGACCGTGTCCTTCCAACCGCGTTCCCAGTCGTAGACCGTGTTGCGCCCGCCCGTGCGCGACACCATTTGATACGGTGCCGCGTGCACGTGCACCGGGTGCGGGGCGTTGCCGTTCGTGGTGAAGATCCACTTCTCGGTCGTTCCCCACGGCACCTTGAGGTCGTAGTTCATCATGTCGTAGACCTGGCCGTTGATCCGGCTCATGCCATCAAAGCTGAACGTGCGCACCGGATCTCCATCGTTCCAGACCAGTGGGGTGATCGTGGGAAGTGTCAACGACCCAGGCGCTGCCGTGCCGTTCTTCCCGCTGCCCACGAACTCGAGCAAGTCCCACCCGGAGCGCAGATCCCGCAACACCACCGATTCACCTTCGGCGAGTCCGGAGAAGTCAAGCAGTATGTCCAGTCGTTCCGCCGGTCCAAAGGTGATGGTTGACAGGCTCACCTCCGCCGGGACGAACCCTCCGTCGTTTCCGATCAGACGAAACTGACCAGCGCTCAGCTGCAAATCGTAGATGCGGGCGTTGGAGCCGTTCAGAACCCGGAATCGGTAGCAGCCCTGATCTACCGTGAGCTTATCTACCGTGAGCTTGGGATCGACGGTCCCGTTCACCAGCGGCACGTTGCCTTCGTACCCGCCGCGTTTGGCCTGGTACTGCAGGTTCCCGCTCTTGTCGAACCGGGCGTCGCGGATGATGAGCGGAACCTCGTAGGCGCCGGTCGGCAGGCCGAGACCGTGCTCGTCAGTGTCGCGGATGATCATGGCACCGGCAAGACCCATATTGACTTGCTCGCCGGTCTTGCCGTGCGGGTGGGGGTGATACCAGTTGAGACACGCGCGTTGGTCGGCAACGAACTCGTAGTTAATGGTGCCCCCGTTCCCCACAGCATGGCGGGGGTGCCCGTCGTTCATCGCGTCTACGATCAACCCGTGCCAGTGTGTCACCGACTCGTCGGCGA
>JBDHJO010000248.1:0-3414 GCA_039586875.1 Gemmatimonadota bacterium
AACGGAAGCTCGGCATCGGTGAAACGGTTCTTGAGTGGCCGCTGGCTGGTGAGCGCGACAGCGCAGGCGGACCAGAACCAGGAACTCGATCTCGATCGCCGTCTACTCGGGCAGATTGGCGGTGGCTTTCAGATCGTCCGGACTCACGGGCTGGAATGGGCCGTTGGCCTTGGCGGCACCGTCAACGACGAGCTCTTTGTCGGCGAAGATCGCGCGACCACCGGCGAGTTCGTGTTCGGAACGGTCTTTGATGCGTTCGACATTGGCGACGTCGACTGGTACACGGCGGTCACGACGTACGCCACTCCCGCCGGGGATGGCCGGTTTCGCGTCGAGCTCGACGCGCGCATCGCCTGGGAGATTATCAGCGATTTCACGATCGGTCTCAACGTGACCGAGCTGTACGACAGTGCACCGCCGTCTGCGACGGCGGCGAAGCGCGACTACCAGTACGCGCTGTCCATCGGCTGGAGCTGGGATTGAAGCGTTGCCGGCCGATCCAACAACGACGACACACTTCACACACGACACGGGAGGAAGTATGAAGCGACTTCTCACCATTGCGGCGGTCCTCGCCTGCATTGTTCGCCCACTCGCCGCCCAGGACGAGTCAGCCATCGAGCTGACGCGCAAGCAGATCCAGTCGGATCGCCAGACGCTCATCTCGGCCGGTATGGAGCTGACCGACGAGCAGGCCGGGAAGTTCTGGCCCGTCTACAGCGAGTACCGCGCCGAGCTGAAGCCGATCCAGGACCGCCATGTCGAGCTCATCCTCGGTTACGCCGATATGTTCGGGTCGGTCACCGACGAATACGCGACGACGATGCTCAAGGAGTTCATGGGTATTCGCGAGGAGACCTTGGGGGTTCAGCAGACGTACATGAGCAAGTTCGCGGATGTGCTGCCGCCGATCCTCGTCGCGCGGTTCTATCAACTGGAGAACAAGCTCGATGCCATCATCGCGTACGATCTCGCGATGTCGATCCCGGTGCTGCAGTAGCGAACGTCCAATATCGAATGCTCAATGGGGGAGTGCCGAAGTCCGTCGGCACTCCCCCCATGGCGTGTCCCCATCGTTCGGGTGAGGCTGGACGACCCGATATATTGACTGCACCATGATGCGATCCCTCCTTCGCGAACCCCTGGTCCATTTTCTGGTACTCGGCGCACTCCTGTTCGGCGTGGGAGTGTTTGTTCGAGATGATGGCCCCTCCTCGTCAGACATCCTCGTCACCGAAGGGCAGATCGAACAACTGGCCGAACGGTTCCGTCGGACGTGGCAGCGCCCGCCCACCGCGGACGAACTCCGAGGGTTGGTGCAGGATCACGTGCGCGAGGAGATCTACTACCGCGAGGCACTGGCGATGGGCCTCGACCAGGAAGACGCCGTGATCCGGCGACGCCTGCGGCAGAAGATGGAGTTCTTCTCGCAGGACCTCGCGCTGCAGGCCGATCCGACCGAGGAGGAACTGGCACAGTATCTCGCACAGCACCCGGAGCAGTTCCGGACCGACGGTCGCATCCGCTTTGCCCAAGTGTTTGTGAACGCCGACCGCCGGGGGGATGCCGCTGCGGATGATGCCGAGCGGATCCTTGGCCGGCTCCGCAGTCGGGGCGTTGGCGCCGATCCAAATGCGTTCGGCGATCCGCTCATGCTGGGTGCCACATTCGACCGGTCTGATCGAGACGTGGCGTCGCTTTTTGGATTCGAGTTCGTCGATGGCCTGGCCGACACGCCCGTCGGCGAATGGACGGGCCCTATCACCTCCGGCTTCGGGCTGCATCTCGTACTCGTGTACGAGCGTGAGGAGGGGACGATCCCCCCATTGGAGCGGGTGGCAGACGCCGTCCGGCGTGAGGTGCTGGCGGAGCGGCAGCGTACGCTCAACGAGGAGGTCTACGCCCGATTTCTCGAGCGATACGACGTGCGGGTCGTCTGGCCAGAGGGCGTGCAGGCTAACGCAGCCGAGGAAGCCGAGCGTTGATGGGTCGGCGTCTCTTCGCGCTCGGTGCACTGCTGTTTGCTGCAACGCGGCTGGCGGCGCATGAGGTCCAACCCGGGTATCTGGAGTTGCACGAGGTGTCGCCGGGTCGATACGACGTCCTGTGGCGGCACCCGGCCGCGGGCGAGGTGACCGTGAACCTCATCCCGGTCTTCCCGGGCGAGTGCGCGGACGCCGGAGCTGGTGGGGAACGGCAGTCGGTTCCCGGTGCCACGGTAGTCCGAACCACGATCGTGTGCGAGGGCGGGATTCGGGGCCTGACGCTTGGGATCGAGGGCCTGCGCGAGACCACGACCGACGTACTTGTCCGCATCCATCACGGTGACGGGGTGCTGGAAACGCACCTGATTCGCCCCGTGGCGCCGACCTATGTCGTCGGTGGCGGGTCCGGGAAGGCAGCGAGCTATCTTCGCCTCGGGGTCGAGCACATCCTGATGGGTGTCGACCACCTGCTGTTCGTGCTGGGGCTCCTCCTGATCGTGCGGAACCGGTGGATGCTGTTGAAGACGATCACGTCCTTCACGATCGCGCACAGTATCACGCTCGCGATCGCCACGTTGGGCTACGCGAGCGCTCCGGGCCTCCCGCTCAATGCCGCGATTGCACTCTCCATTCTCTTCCTCGGTCCGGAGATCGTCAGGACGCGGCGGGGCGAGACGAGCATGACGATTCGCCATCCGTGGGTGGTCGCCTTCGCGTTCGGGTTGCTGCACGGCTTCGGGTTTGCGAGCGGCTTGACGACGCTCGGGCTCCCGGCGGCAGAGATCCCGTTGGCGCTTCTCTTGTTCAACGTCGGTGTGGAGGTGGGTCAGCTCTTCTTCGTCGGTGTCATCCTCGCGCTCGGGCGCTCGTTCCTGACTCTCGAAATCCGTTGGCCGCGGTGGGTGGAGTGGACACCGGCGTACGTGGTGGGCTCGCTCGGCGCGTTCTGGTTCATTCAGCGCACCGTCGTGCTGCTGACGGCGCTATGACGCGGCACAACCTCAGGGTGTTGCCGAGGGCACTGGTGACTGCTGTTGTTGCCATTCCCGTGGCCGCCGCGCCGTTGTGGGCGCACACGGGCACGGGGCAAGCGGCCGGGCTGCTGAGCGGGCTCCTGCACCCGGTGTCGGGTTTGGATCACGTCGTCGCGATGGTCGCCGTTGGGTTGTGGGGTGCCCAACTTGGGACGCCGGCAGTGTGGGTCCTCCCCGTGACCTTCCCGATGGTGATGGCCTTCGGCGGCATGCTCGGGCTGATGGGTGTCGGTGTTCCCGCCATCGAAGTCGGTATCGCGTTGTCCGGCGTGCTGCTCGGTGTCATGGTGTTGCTCGAGGCCCGCCCGCCGTTGGCATGGGCCGCCGTCCTCGTGGGGTTCTTCGCGATCTTCCATGGTCACGCACACGGCACGGAGCTGCCGGCGAATCAGAAC
>JBDHJO010000249.1:0-4630 GCA_039586875.1 Gemmatimonadota bacterium
GGTCTCGGGAACCTGATCGGCATCTTCGACGACAACCGGATCACGATCGACGGCTCGACCGATCTCGCGTGCAGTGACGACGTGGTCGGGCGGTTCACTGCCTATGGTTGGCAGGTGTTGCAGGTGGACGACGGGAACGACCTCGATGCGATCGATCGGGCCATCGATGCGGCGAAGGCCGACGACACGCGGCCGACCCTGATCGTGACGCGGACCCACATCGGGTTCGGCAGCCCGAACAAGCAAGACTCCGCTGCGTCGCACGGTGCGCCGCTCGGGGAAGAAGAAGTTCGCCTGACACGACACAGCTTGGGATGGTCGGACGGGACGCCGTTCGAGGTGCCCAAGGTGGCGCTGGATCGGTGGCGTGCGATCACCGCACGCGGTGCGCAGCTCGAGTCGGAATGGCAGTCCCGGTACGACGCGTATGCCGCCGCTCACCCGGTGGAGGCCCGGGAGCTCACCCGACGCATCGAGGGCCGCCTGCCGGAAGGCTGGGAAGCGGCGATGCCGTCGCCGACCGCGGCCGACGGAGCGATGGCCACCCGGTCGGCGTCGGG
Source organism: Gemmatimonadota bacterium (assembly GCA_039586875.1). Lineage (GTDB taxonomy): Bacteria > Gemmatimonadota > Gemmatimonadetes > Gemmatimonadales > GWC2-71-9 > JAOTVV01. Next base: position 561 of record JBDHJO010000249.1, read on the forward strand.
GAAGGTGCTGAACGCGCTCGCGCCGATCGTGCCGGAGCTGCTCGGCGGCTCGGCGGATCTGGGTGGATCGAACAACACGCAGATCAAGGGTGCCCCCGATCTCGGGCCGCACGATCTCGGCGGGCGCAACATGTATTACGGTGTGCGCGAGCACGGCATGGCTTCGATCATGAACGGCATAGCGCTACACCGCGGCATCGTTCCTTACGGGGGCACGTTCCTGGTGTTCTCCGATTACATGCGGCCGGCGATCCGCCTCGCGGCGATGATGCGCCTGCACGTGATCTACGTGTTCACGCACGACTCGATCGGCCTCGGGGAAGATGGGCCGACCCACCAGCCCGTCGAGATGTTGACGACGCTCCGCACGATACCCGGACTCACCGTCCTTCGACCGGCGGACGCGTCGGAAACGGTCGAGGCGTGGCGCGTCGCGCTCAGCCGTCGGGGGCCCGTCGCGCTCGTGCTGACCCGTCAGAAGGTCCCGACGCTGGACCGAACGGTATGCCCTCCGGCGGCGGGCGTGGGGAAGGGCGCGTACGTGCTGGCGGAGGAGACGGGTGATGGGCTGCAAGCGGTGCTGCTGGCAAGCGGGTCGGAAGTGCAGCCGGCGTTGGAGGCGCGCGACCTACTCCAGGCGGACGGGGTCGCCACCCGCGTCGTGAGCGTGGCGAGTATGGAGCTCTTCCGAGAACAGCCGACCGCATATCGCGATGCGGTGCTGCCACCGGCCGTGCGGGCGCGGGTGGCCATCGAGGCGGCGCATCCGATGGCCTGGCGTGAATGGGTCGGCGATCACGGGGCGGTGATCGGCATGGAACGGTTCGGGGCCTCGGCTCCCTCCGAGCGCCTCTTCGAAGTGTTCGGCTTCACGTGCCCGCCTCGTCGAGCTCGAGCGCAGCCGCGTCGTGCAGCGGTTGTGGGACGGTGACGTGACGGTGTGGGCGGACGATCCTGCAACGCCCGAGATCGCGGACCGCCTCGGATGGCTCACCGTGGGATCGCTCATGGCCGGCAAGATCGACCGGTTGCTCGAGTTTGCACACAGTGTGCAAGGGACGTTCGATCGGGTCGTCCTGCTCGGGATGGGTGGGTCGAGCCTCGCGCCGGAAGTCCTGTGGCGCTCGTTCGGTCGGCAGCGCGACCACGCCGTGTTTCATATGCTCGACAGTACGCATCCCGCCGCGATTCACGAGGTGCTCGAGGAGGGAGAGCTCGCCTCAACCTTGTTCGTCGTCGCCAGCAAATCGGGCACGACGATCGAGACCGATGGCCTCTTTCGGTTCTTCTGGGAGCAGACCGGACAACGGGGCGAACAGTTCGTTGCCATCACCGACCCTGGGACGGCATTGGACAAGCGTGCAAGCGAACACGGGTTCCGCGGCGTGTTCCGTGGGGCTCCCGACATCGGTGGGCGCTTCTCCGCCCTCACCTACTTCGGGTTGGTGCCGGCAGCACTCCTCGGCATCGACGTGGCGACGCTGCTGAACCGGGCGGAGGCCATGGCGAACCGCTGCGCACCGGACGTGCCCGTTGCGGACAACCCAGGCGTGCAACTTGGTGTCGTGATGGCTGAAGCGGCGCTGGCAGGACGCAACAAGCTCACTCTGCTGTTTCCGCCGGAGCTGTCCCCACTTGGTTTGTGGATCGAGCAGCTCGTCGCGGAGAGCACGGGGAAGGGTGGGAAGGGCATCCTTCCCGTGGCGTGCGAGCCCTTGGATGCCAGGATCCCGTATCGTGACGACCGGTTGTTCGTTGCGACGGGCTTCGCCGCATCGCGTGCGCCGGCCCTCGATGCTCGCATCCGCGATATCGAGGGGAGGCGCGAGCCGATCGTGGAGCTCACGCTGGAGGGTCCGGCGGATCTTGGTGCGGAGTTCTTCCGCTGGGAGATGGCCACGGCGATCGCCGGCGCCGTCCTCCGGGTGAACCCATTCGACCAGCCCAATGTGGCAGAGAGCAAGGCCCGCACGAGCGACCTCCTCGAGCGTGGCGTTGTGGCCGGCGCCCCCGCGCCGCTCCGCCGCCATGCCGTGTCGGAGTTCCTGGGTGGTGTGCGGCCGGGCGACTACGTGGCCGTGCAGGCCTATAGTGCGCCGAGCGAGGAGCAGGACCGCGGATTGATGCGGGTGTGTGGGGCACTGCGTGACCGTTTGGAAGCCGTCGTGACGGCGTCGTACGGCCCGCGATATCTGCACTCCACCGGGCAGCTCCACAAGGGAGGACCTGCGACCGGCCACTTCGTGCAGTTGTTCGATACGCCGGCGTCGGATTACCCGATCCCCGGCCGGGCATACGGGTTCTCGCAACTCATCGCGGCCCAGGCTGAAGGCGACGCGCTGGCCCTGGCCGAGCGGGGCCGTCCCGTGCTGCGGGCGGCGGACGCCGACCAATTACTGACGCTGCTGTGATGACTGACGACAACCCCAAACGGCTGGCCGCGGAGCAGGCGGCGTCGCGCGTCAGGTCTGGAACGGTCATCGGGCTCGGTACGGGTTCGACCGCCGCCTATGCGGTCGAGGCCATCGGACGGAGAATCGCGGCCGGCGATCTCACGGATGTCATCGGTATTCCGACCTCTCGGGCCACGCAGGAACTGGCGTCGCACTGCGGCATCCCGCTCACGACCCTCAACGATCACACCTCGATCGACCTCACGATCGACGGGGCGGACGAAGTGGACCCCGCGGGGAACCTGATCAAGGGCGGCGGGGGCGCACTGCTCTGGGAGAAGATCGTCGCGGCTGCGACCCGCGAGTACCTGATCATCGTCGATCCGGCTAAGCTCGTCGATCGGCTGGGCGCAGGCTTCCCGCTGCCGGTCGAGGTGATGCCGTTCGGGTGGCGCACACATGTCGCGGCGATCGAGGCGCTAGGCGCGTACCCGGCGCTCCGCACGGCGGACGACGGCTCGCCGTTTACGACCGACGGCGGCCATTACATCCTCGACTGCCGGTTCGATGGTGGGATCGACGACCCGGGGGTGGTCGATCGGACGTTGATCGCACGGCCCGGTGTGGTCGAGACCGGACTCTTCCTGGGTATGCATCCCGACGTGATCGTAGGGAGGCCGGCGGGCACGTGATGCGGTTCCTGCCGCTCGTTGTCGGGGTGTTGGTTGCGGCGGTCTGCGGGCGCCTCGGCCTGTGGCAGCTGGACCGATTGGCGGAACGACGCGCGCGCAACGCGGTCGTCGAATCCCGGCTCGGCGAAGCACCGCTCCTGCTCGATGCCGCTGTCCTTCGAGATGCGTTGGACGAGGAGCCGGAGGCGTTGCGTTTTCGGCGCGTGCGCATGGTGGGGCGGTTCGACTACGGTCGAGAGCTCGTGGTGATCGGGCGGATGGACAACGGTCGTCCGGGCATTCACGTGGTCACACCGCTCGTCGTGAACGACGGTGCGGCCGTGCTCGTCGAGCGCGGGTGGCTGGCCTCGTCCGACAGTCGCACATACGATCGGTCCGCGGCACAGGAGCCGGACAGCGTGGTCGTCACCGGAGTGCTCCTGCAGGCACCACCACGCCCCCTGTCGGCCGATGGCACGATCACCTGGCCGGTGCACGTGGTGTCGGCCGATCCTACGGCGGTCGGGACACTCTACCCCTACGCGCTCCTGCCGTTGGTCTTGCGTCGGCTGTCGCCGGCAGAGGGCACCCAACTCGAGCTGGTCGCACTACCGGAGCAGGACGAGGGCCCGCACCTGTCGTATGCGCTCCAGTGGTTCGGATTCGCGACAATTGCGGTGGTTGGATCATCCATCCTGTACGCCAAGCGCCGGCGGGATAGCGAGCCGGAAGACACTACCCCCGCCGCTTGACACCGCCGGGCGCCGCCCGCACTCTCGCGGTATCCGGAGCTACCCACAGGGACAAGGAGCGGCCAGTGCATTCGCGTCGTGATTTTCTCCGCACCATGTTCGGCACCGTCGGGATGACGGTGCCCGCGTTCCGTGATGACGGCGTGGAGCGGATACTGCGCCTCGCTGCCGATGTCGACGGCACGTCCGCGGAGGACGTGGCCTCCGATGAAGACTTCTGGTTTCACGTCCAGCAGGCATTTACCGTCGATCGG
>JBDHJO010000057.1:0-14380 GCA_039586875.1 Gemmatimonadota bacterium
GAGGCATCGAGCCGTGCGGACCGACCGGTGTCGGCCATGCTCGCATGGGCCATGGGAGAAGTGATGCCCCGATTCCTCGGCCGCGCGGATCCTCGTGACGTGGAATCGCGCTTGCGCGCCGCCCTCGAAAACAAACCCGGAGAGCCGCAGCCATGACGACCGATCCCTTCCGCGGGTATCGGGGGCCGACCCGCGCGGTGATGGAGCAATTCGGCATCACCGTGTGGTGCGAGGTACGGGCCGACACCACGCGGGGCATGTTCGAGGGGCTGTTGCTTCCCCGCTCGGAGACGAGCGACGATCTCCATCTCGTGTTGAAGCTCGGCAGCGGCTACAACGTGGGCATCCGGCACGACACCGTCACGTCGCTCGAGAAGATCCGTGATTCCCGCGTTCAGTCCCGGGGAGTTGTACGGGTCGGTACCCGAGCTCGCGGATATCTGCAACCTGGAAACCGAGAAATTGTTCGGCGTCTTCTCGGAGAACATGGGTCCGACGGAGTACCTGATCCTCGCCGAGAAGTGCGGCGAGGCGATCCGTGACGGATTCGCCGGCATCGTGATTGGCCATGGTACCGATACCATGCACCACACGGCAGCCGCTCTCAGCTTCATGGTCGAGAACCCACCGGTCCCCGTCATCATGGTCGGAAGCCAACGATCATCGGACCGCCCGTCGTCGGACGCGGCACAGAACCTGATCAACGCGACGTGGGCGGCGGCGCACGGACCGATCGCGGAGGTCATGGTCTGCATGTTCGGCCCCACGTCCGATCGCTACAATCTGCTCCACCGCGGGACCCGCGTCCGCAAGATGCACTCGTCGTACCGGAGTACGTTCCGCACGCTGGGTGACATTCCGGTGGCGATGGTCGAGCGCGACCGGCTCACGCCCCTCAAGGACGACGTCCGACCGCGGCGGGACGACCGTGACGTGACGATTCGCGCGGCGTTCGACGACCGCGTCAGCCTCGTGTACTACTACCCGGGCATGCAGCCCGACATGATCGACGCGCTGGTCGAGCGGGAGTATCACGGCATCATCATCGCCGGGACGGGGTTGGGGCACGTGAATCGGAAGATCTATCCGGCCCTGGAGCGCGCGCGTGAGGCAGGTGTTCCGATCTACATGACCCTCCAGACGCTATGGGGGTTCGTGCAGATGCACGTGTACGAGACGGGGCGGGAGATCCTCGAGCTCGGTGTCGTCCCGTTGGCCAACATGCTCCCCGAGGTGGCGTACATCAAACTCGGCTGGGCGCTCGGGGTCCACCCGGACGATCCGGAGGCCGTGCGCAAACTGATGACGACGCCGATCGCGGGCGACATGACCGATCGCGAACCACACGACGGCTACCTCGTCTTCCAAGGCGGCGTGCCGGAGATCCAGGCATTCCTCAGCCAGGTGTGGAAATGACTGAGGAACAGCACGATCTGCCCAGCTCGGCCGGTCAGGGCCTCGCAACCGAGATCGGACGCGCGCGGCCCGAGTGGACCGTCGATGATCTGGTGAGCATCGCCCGCAGCCGGGACGTCCGGGTGCTGAGCCTGATGCACGTCGGCGGCGACGGATGGCTCAAAACGCTGGATTTCGTTCCACATAACGAACGCCATCTGCGCGACATCATCGGGGGCGGCGAGCGTGCCGACGGCTCGAGTCTGTTCCGCGGCATGGGCATACCCTCGGATGCCTCCGACATCGTCCTCCGTCCCCGCGTCGATTCGGCTTTTCTCGATCCCTTTGCACCGTTGCCGACCCTCGTCCTGTTGTGCGATCACGTCGGCCGCGACGGTACCCCGCTCCCGCAATCGCCGAACACGATCCTCCGACGTGCCGTCGACCACCTGCATGCCGCGACCGGCACCGAGCTGTGGGCGCTTGGTGAGGTCGAGTACTTCCTCGGCAAGCGCTGGGACGAGACCGACATCTACGGGGCCGACGATCGCGGGTACCATGCGACGTCCCCCTTCGTGTTCGGTGAAGGACTGCGCCGTCGGGCGCTGGCGACGTTGGCCGACATCGGCGTCGGCGTGAAGTACGGGCACGCGGAGGTCGGTTACATCGAAGCCAAGGAGACGCAAGGCGTCATATGGGAGCAGCATGAGATCGAGCTGGCGTTGCGACCCCTGACCCGTGCCGCCGACGACATCTTGCTCACCCAATGGGTGCTCCGCAATCTCGCGCATGCGAGCGGCATGCGCTGCACGATGGACCCGATGATGCGCGAAGGACATGCGGGCAACGGGTTGCACTTCCACCTGGTGCCGGTCGTCGGCGGGCGGTCGGAGCCGGTCACGGACGATGCGGGCGACCTCACCGATCCCGCCCGCTGGTTGATCGGCGGTCTCGTGCAGTTGGGTGGAGCACTCATGGCCTTCGGGAATCGCCAGCGGGGCTCGTTCGCCCGGTTGCGTCAGGCCAAGGAGGCACCGAGCGCCATCGTGTGGGGCCAGTTCGATCGATCCGCCTTGATTCGCCTGCCGGTCGTGGCCACCGACGCCGCTGGACAGCCGGTCACCACGCCGACGATCGAGTTCCGGTTGCCGGACGGTTCGGCGCTCCCTCACCTCCTCCTTGCCGGTGCCGCCGTCGCGATGGCTCACGGGCATGCGACAGAGGCGTTGGACGTGCTCCTCGACGGCACCCGGGCTGGAGCGAATCAGTCCGGTGCCCGCGAGGAGATCCCTCGCAGCTTCAACGATGTGGCCGATGCGGTCAGTCGCCATCGCGTCGCGCTGGAGCGTGGCGGCGCATTCCTGCCGGCGATCATCGACCACATCCTTCGCCAACTCCGCGATCAGGATCGCACGCGCCGCTAGACGCCGGACGGCATCGGTTCCGGTTCCTCTCGTGCGGCGCAGCCGCGGACGGTCCCATCGGCGTCCGCAGGGTCGCTGGCTGCCGGCATCCCCTGGGGTTATGGTATCTTCTGGCAGGAGGAACAACCCGGCCGGGCACTCCCCGGTGCTCACGTGGAGGAGCTGCAGCATGCCCACGATTCCAAGGCCGATCGGCGAGCGGCGCTCGATGCCCGATCGCGTCTGCCACGTTTGTCTGCAAGGTTCGTACGTCACGCGACTCGAAACCGATGCCGTGTCCGGTCCCGGTACGCTCCGCCACCTCGGCGTCACGGACCCGGGCGATACGGCGTGGCACGTCGAAGCGTGCAGCCACTGCGGTCACGTGCAGGCCTTTCGACGCGACTGGCGTAAGCCCCGCCACTAGCGACCGAACCCGACGAACGTATGGCTTTCATCAAGTGCCCGGAGTGCGGTCAGACCGCGCTTTCCATCGCCTCGGTGTGCCCAAAGTGCGGGTATCTGTTGATGCAGCACACGCCACCGCACGGCAGCACCGATGCGCTGCACCGGTGTCCGCGATGCGACAAGTATGTCGACCGCCATGCACCGCGGTGTGCATACTGTGCGTTTCCGATTGCCCTGTGGCGCAAGGCCCGTTGGGGGATGCTCGCCGTCGTCGGTCTCGTCATCGTGCTCGCGGCGATCTGGGGCTTCGGGACGCTGAAGCCGACATCACCGGTGCAACCGATCGCCCAAACGCCTGCACCGGTGGTTCCGACACCGATGCCCTCCGAGCCCGAGGACACGACACCGGTGGTCGCCGCTCCGATTGTCGTCGACACGCTGACGCCGCGTGCGGGTCCGAGCGATTCGACTCCGCAGCCGGCACCGATCGACACGATTGCGACCGTGGACCGCTGGGTGGTGACCTGGGCCAACCTGCGGGAAGGTCCCGGACTCGACCAGCCCGTCATTCGCATCCTCTTGCCGGGCGAGCGTGTGCGGGTCGCGCCGGCGAGCCGTGGCTTCGCCGCCGTCTACGGGACGGAAGGGTTCGACGGTTACGTCGCCGTCTCGTTGCTCAGTGAGCGGGAACTGCCGCGCGATTCAATCGCGCGGGTCCAGCCCCGCTAACGACGCCCCTATTCCCGCACCCGGACGTCGGCGTTCCCCGGTGTCCCTCCGGCCGTCACCACGTCTGCTGGCTCCGGGGGGGAAGCCTCCACCCACCGCTCCTCGACGCCGGGATCCTCGTCGGGGAATTCGAAGTTGGTGAGATCCCCGGTGATGGGGAACTCGTACGCGGGGTACTCGTAGAGCGGCATGCGCGGTTCGGTCTGCCCCATGGAATACCCGTACAACCCATCGTAGTCCGTCGGCTCTTCCCCGAGCTCGCTGAGCTGTCTGAGATACTCACTGATCGACTTCGACTCGATGATGATCACGCGACCCATCCGGTCGATGATGGGACTGTGGGCCCGTGTGCGATCGTGATCGAACTCGAGTATGCGACGGCCGTACCTCGTGATGCCGATCGCACGGAAGGTCATGCTCTTGCCCACCGCGGGGAGGTTGAGGACGCTGCGGTCCGACGCGAGGAAGGGAATGCACGCCTTGCCTCGGAGCGTACTGATCTGCCGGATCATCGACGCCGCCTGCTCGGGCAGCTCACGCAGGAACGGCATGTACCGCTCCGGTACCGTGCCGATGTACTTCTCCTCGAGCTCCTCCTGGACGACCCGCGCAACCGGTGCGTAGTTGAACGCGTTCTCACGGTATCCCTTCACGACAAACGTGTAATACGGCAAGACACCCATCTCGTTCAACACCGCTCGCAGCTTCGCGGCATGTCCCCGTCGGGACGCCGCCGTCGTGAACACATGTTGGTTGGTGACGATCCACCCCGCCCCGAGGAGTCTGGCGATCGCATCCCGCGCCTCGGGCGTTACCTCCAACGGCGATTCAAAGTGGGTCTGGATGACGAATTGCCGGACTCCGACCTCGGCAGCCCGCTCTCGAAAACGTGCCAACGTCCGGATGAGCCCCGCATTGATCCGTTGCGGGAGGTAGACCGGAAGGCGCGTGCCGAGCCGGACACGTTGCAGCTCGGCGTACCGTTCCTCGCGACCGGCATTTGCCTCCCGCTTGCGCTCAGCCATGGCGACGATGCCGTCGAGGATGCGCTCGAGCGCCTGATCGGTGCTCATGAGCGCGTCACCTCCGGTGATCAGAATGTCCCGCAGTTGGGAGTCGTGCTCGAAGTAGTCCAGGAGTTCCTGCAGCTTCTGGGGCCACGTCCGGGGCGGTTCGAGTGCTTTGAGGTCGAAGTTCAGATGGCCGCGCTGAAAGTCGAACATCCGCTGACACGATGCACACAGTCCACCGCACGCCCGTCCCGTCGTATCGGGGATGAGAATGGCGACGTCAGGATACCGCCGATGCACGTTGTGATACGGCGGCAACAGCCATCCGGCGGCATTGGGCTTCCCAGGCTCCACCTCGTCCTCGCGCTCCCACGCGCGGATGTGCCCAAACTCCTCCACGAGCTGCGTCGAGTACACGACGTAGTGCCTGATCGCGAGGTCGGCCCCGATCGCGAAGTACGGCACCCGAACGTGCAGGAGCGACAGGTAATACGGGTTGATAAAGAAGGGGATGCCGGCGTCCCGCGCTTGGTACAGCACGCGGACCGTGTCGGGATCGAGCGAGTTCCCGAGCATCTCGTTGAGCATCTCAGGCGATCGCACCGCAAACCGCAAGTGGAACTGCGGATCGTCCCACCATTCGAGTGCGGTCTTGAGCTTCTCGGTCCGCGATAGCCCCGGACCAAAGGCGAACCTCCGGCTGCGTATTTCCCCGCGGTCCATGTGATCGATGATGAGGTGGAGAATCCGGTCGCGATTCTCCTCGCGAAGCGCGACGATGCGGGGGTCGAGTCCCGATGGATACCGCTCCATCCAGGACTCCACCTCCTCTCGTGTCGGGCGCCGCCTGACGGTGCGTCCCGAGAACTGGCGGAACAGGTAGAGCATGTCCTCGAAGAAATCCGGTTTGGCCCCGCCGGTTCCGTCATTCACCGCGAGCCACAGCTGGCGGATCGGGGTGCTGACGGCGATCTCGCCGCGCAAGTTGAGATCGACGAACTCCCGTCCGCCGGTATCCACGTAGTCGAGCAACCGGATCGCTGCGTAATCGCTCCACGAGAGCGCGTCGAACGCGTCGCGGCCACTCGCCTGCCCCTCGTAATACGCCAACGCCTGCGGTCGCTCCCGCAACTCGTCGAGCACCCACTCCCGGATGCCGATACGCGCCTCGATCTCGTTCTTCGAGTTGCGCATGATGGACTCGAGCTTCGGGTTTTCCTTGAGAAGTGCCTTCAGCAGGCGGTGGGATTTGACGGTAATCGCGATGTGGTCGAGCTCGTCGATCGGATTCACGGCACACCCCCGGGTCGGGCTGGGGAGGCTTCTCGCGTTCGGGCGGGGTGCTCCGGTGCGGGGCCGTAGGCGCCCCTCCTTCACCCACCTTACGGATCTCTACCCCACGACGCAACCGACGAGCCGGCCACCGCTCACCCCACCGGGCGAACGGCACCTAATGCGACAACGAGCATGTGGTTTGTGCGCACCCGACGGGTACGGTCAGCAGTCGATCACGTTCACCGACAGGCCACCTTGGGAAGTTTCCTTGTACTTGGCCTGCATGTCGATCCCGGTCTGCCGCATGGTCTCGATCACGCGGTCGAGCGGCACGAAGTGTCGTCCGTCGCCGTGCAGCACCGCGAGTCTGGCGGCGTTCACGGCCTTGGTCGCCCCCATCGCGTTCCGTTCAATGCAGGGTACCTGGACCAGGCCCCCAACGGGATCGCAGGTCAACCCGAGGTTGTGTTCCATCCCCATCTCCGCCGCATTCTCGATCTGGAGATTGGTACCGCCCATGACGGCCGCCAGCCCGGCCGCCGCCATGGAACACGCAACGCCGACCTCACCCTGACAGCCCATCTCTGCTGCCGACAGCGATGCATTCTGCTTGTACAGCATGCCGATGGCGGCCGCGGTGAGGAGGAACGTGTGGGTACCGTCCGGCCCGGCACCCGGAAGGAACCGGTTGTAATACGCCAGGACGGCGGGGATGACGCCGGCAGCCCCGTTCGTCGGCGCCGTCACGACCTGCCCTCCCGCCGCGTTCTCTTCGTTGACGGCCAGCGCGAAGAGGCTCACCCAATCGAGGAGGTGCAGCGGATCGTCCGTGGCCCCGGCGCGCTGGAGATTCCGATGCACGACGGCGGCGCGGCGTCGGACGTTCAGCCCTCCCGGCAGGATACCGTCGGCCCGGCATCCGCGCTCGATGCAGGCCTGCATGACGTTCCAGATCCGATCGAGCTGCGCGGTCGTCGCTTCGGGCGGTCGCCACGCGCGCTCGTTACGCGCGACGATCTGCGCAATGGAGAGGTGGTGCTCGTCGCCGATGGCGAGAAGGTCGGCGCCGGAGGAAAACGGAAACTCGACGGCACCGGACGGATCTGTCCCACCGGTCATCCCCGCGGCGGCCTCCGCGGCCGTAAGCACGAACCCACCGCCGACGGAGTAGTAGTCTTCCTCGAGCACGACCGCGCCGTCACCGTCCAGCGCATGCAGGCGGAGACCGTTGGGGTGGAGGGGAAGTACCTCGTCGCCGTGGAAGCGCAGATCGGCGGCCTCGTCGAACGGCACGGCTCGCCCGCCGGGCAGCACGATCGCGGCGCCGGCGCGGACGGCAGCGAGCCGCGATTCCACCTCCATCGGATTCAGTTGGTCCGCGCGGGCACCCGTGAGGCCCAAGATCACCGCGCGGTCGGTGTGGTGCCCCCGGCCCGTCAACGCCAGCGACCCGAAGAGCGTCACATGCAGACGCGACACGCGCGCCACGGCCCCCCGTCCGTGCAGCGTTTCGACGAATCGCCGGGCGGCCGTCATCGGTCCCACGGTGTGGGAGCTCGACGGCCCGATCCCGATCTTGAACAAGTCGACAACGGACAGCTGCATGCTCATAATCTAAGCCCCCTGCCCGTTGCGCTGCGCGGCGGTATATCTTGGTGGGTCCACAGGAGACGCTCAGTCGGCCATCGGAGACGCGCATGGAGCAAGTGATCAAGGCAGCGGTCAAGCGGGGAGCTTCGGACATCCACATCAAGGCGGGGGATGTGTTCCGAGCGCGAATCAATGGCGAGCTGGAACCTCTGACCAAGCAGCGCCTCACACCCGAGCAAACCAAGGAACTCGCCGCCACCCTGATCACGAACAAGACCGTACGGGACCAACTGGACGACCTCTACGACTACACCTGTTCGTGGGGCGCCCCGGGGGTGGGCCGCTTCCGGGTGAGTCTCCTCAGACAGCGGTCGTCGTTCATGATCGTCATGCGGGTCATGCCGTTCGAGATCCCGAGCATCCAGCGACTCAACCTGCCGCCGGCCTTCGAGGACATCGCCCTGGCGGCGTCGGGGCTGATCCTCGTGACGGGGCCGCCGACATCCGGCAAGAGTACGACGATCGCGGCCATGATCAGTCACGCGAACGCGACAGCCAAACGGCATATCGTGACGATCGAGAAGCCGATCGAGTACCTCCACCGGGATATGAAGTCCTCGGTGACACAGCGGGAGGTCGGGATCGACACCATGACCTGGAACGATGCGTTCGCCGGGGCCATCCGCCAGGACGCGGACGTCATCGTGGCGCATTGGATTGCGGACAGGGACATGGCGGATCAGGTGCTGGCGGCCACGGAGACGGGGCGCGTGGTCATCGCCAGTGTGCCCGCGTTCGACACCATGGACGCGTTGGACGCCTTCGTGAGCCTGTACCCGCTCGACGAGCGCGGACGCGCACGGCGGCGCCTGATCGGCGTGCTGAACGCCGTTACCGCCCAACGGCTGCTTCCGGACGCGTCCGGCGAAGGGCGTGCTGTTGCCGTCGAGATCCTCAGGGGAACCGAGCGGATTCGAGAGCTGCTGCGGGAGGAAGCCGAGCATGGCGCCGTCCACGACACCCTGGACGACCTGCGGAGTGAGCACGGGACGCAGTCGCTCGAGTACCACCTCGTGGACTTGGTCGAAGATGAGAAGGTGACGGCGGAGGTCGCACTCGCAGCGGCGAATCACCCGGAACGGATGCAGGCGGCCAGTGTGGATCGGCGCAAGGGGAGCGATCGGCGCACTGGAGACGACCGGCGGGACACGGGCGAGAAGCCCGCCCCGAAGCGACGGAAACGGGCAAAATCCAAGTCCAAGACGAAGTCGGTATCGAAGGACGACAGCGGAACCGACTGACCGTCGCGCAGCGAGGCACGCGCCGCCTGAGCATCCTCGCTCGGGCGGCGCGTGTCGTAGATCATGGATTCAGGATGACTGGGCTTTTCGCGCGCCCGACGAACGGGCTTCCCGAGCCATGAGATTGCGCGCCCGGAGGAGCTCACGAATCTCCCACAGATACAGCGCGACCGCGATCAGGATGAAGGTGTCGGCGAAATCCAACAGCCTGGTGGCCCCGAATGCGTAAAACCGATCGAGCAGCTGCCCACCCAGCAGTTCCACGAATTTGTCGAACACGGCCACGCCCACCATGATGAGGCCGATCGCCAGCGCCAAGCGCCTGATGTTGCGGGTGACTTCGTCGAGATTCATTGAGCCTCCGGTCACGAGCCCGATCTGCCGACGCTTGGCCATCGGGGCCGTGCGCCGGTGCCATCGCTCGAACCTGTCGCCGGCACGGCGGCTTGTCCAGATGCCGGGCAACGGCTTGACACCCTCGCCTCGGGCGCCTAGGCTCCTGACATGACGCGCAACACGAGACTGCAGGCTGCCCGCGGGGCATGGTGGTGGCGACGACCCACCTGGGGCGTGGTGCGCGCTGACCGGCGGCCGCCAACGTAGTACTGGCCGCCACCCAACACCCGGCGACGGGCGCGCTCCTCCCCTCGAGGATCGCGCCCGTCGCCGTTTTGCATCGGTTCGCACCGCGAACCGAACCACCGCACGCTGTGACGAGGAGAACCACGATGTCCGAGCCCGCGCGCTACATGCTCGACCAATCCGACCTGCCGACGGCATGGTACAACATCCTGGCGGACATGCCGACGCCCCCGACCCCGGTCTTGCATCCGGGCACGAAGGAGCCGGTCACGCCCGACTTCCTGTCGGCCCTCTTCCCGATGCCGCTGATCGAACAGGAGATGAGTTCCGACCGATTCATCGACATCCCGGACGACGTGCGCGAGATCTACAAGCTCTGGCGGCCGACCCCCCTGCACCGTGCCCGGCGTCTCGAGCGCGCCCTCGACACCCCGGCGCACATCTACTTCAAGTACGAGGGAGGCTCGCCGACCGGCAGTCACAAGCCCAACACGGCAGTCGCGCAGGCGTACTTCAATCGCGTCGGTGGTTCCCGAGCCCTCACGACCGAGACCGGGGCCGGGCAATGGGGATCCGCACTCGCCTTCGCCTGCACGACATTCGGCCTCGCGCTCGAGGTGTACATGGTGCGGGTATCCTACGAGCAGAAGCCCTACCGCCGCATGATGATGGAGAGCTTCGGGGCGAACGTGTACGCAAGCCCGACCGACACGACCGCGTCCGGACGCTCGGTGCTTGAACAGGACGCCGACAGCCCGGGATCGCTCGGCATCGCCATCTCCGAAGCCGTGGAGGTTGCCGCGTCATCGGGTGGGGCCAAGAAATACGCGCTGGGTTCGGTCCTGAACCACGTGCTGATGCATCAGACGGTCATCGGCGAAGAGGCCCTCAAACAAATGGACCTGGCAGGCGAGTATCCCGATGTGGTGATCGGGTGCGCCGGCGGGGGATCGAACTTCGCCGGGCTCGCGTTCCCCTTCTTGCGGCACAACCTGCAGGACGACCGCTCGACACGGATCCTCGCGGTCGAGCCTACGGCCGCACCGACGCTCACCCGCGGGACCTATGCGTTCGACTTCGGCGACAGCGCCATGATGGCTCCGATCGTGAAGATGCACACACTCGGTCATGGCTTCGTTCCCGCACCGATCCATGCCGGCGGGCTTCGATACCATGGCATGTCGCCAACCGTCAGCGCGCTGTACGATGGCGGATTGATCGACGCGGTGGCCGTCCCGCAGCTGGCTACGTTCGAGGCTGCGCTCACCTTCGCCCGGGCCGAGGGTATTCTCCCGGCGCCCGAGCCGTCGCACGCCATCAAGGTGGCCATCGACGAGGCACTCGATGCCAAGGCGAAGGGCGAGGCCCGCGTGATCCTGTTCAATCTCTGCGGACACGGACATTTCGATCTCGCGGCATACGACGCCTATCTGCAGGGACAGCTGGTGGACTACGAGTACGTGCCCGAGGAAGTCGCCGAGGCGATGGCAGAGCTCCCGGACGTTTGAGTAGGAGCCGGATGGAGCAGGTGCGCGCCCGGTGGACGGGACCGGGCCGCACCTCCATCTTCCCCTGCGACCCCCCAGCGAGGATCGCTCATTGCGCACCATGACGACGCTGGCAGTCCTGACCTTGTCATTGGTCTCCGACGGGTTGGGCCAGCTCCCGAACGGCCGGCTCCTGTGGTCGATGGACAGCGTGTACTTGCTGGTGAGCGTCGATGACCGCGCCGGGATCGTCAGCCGTCGCGGTCTGGTCAACCAGGTCCAGTCGGCCGTCATCGATGGAGGGTTGGTGGTGACGGAGTCGGCGGCACCGGGGCTCGTCGTCAGCGCCACGGTTCGCCGGATCCCACCGTCTGCCAACGACGTGTCGGGGATTCAGGTGCACCTCAGCCTCGCCCTGACCGACAATGTCACGCGCATCAAGTACGTCGACGCCGCACTTACACGGTGCATGAGCGCCGAGGGCTGTCGGCGAAACGTCGAGGGCGCGCGGGCGCTCGGGAGTCGGGGTGTCCTGTGGCAGGAGCAGTGGTTGGGTCATGCGGCAACGGAGCAGGCCGCTGCTGAGACCGTCGAAGAGCAGTTGGCAATTCTCGTCACGAACTTCCTCGCCGCCCACGCGGCAGCGAATCGCAGCTAACGCCGGCAGAACCAGGAGCGACACCACCGTGAGGATCTCCCACCGCATCGCCGCACTGTCCGAATCGGCCACCCTCGCGGTAACCGCGAAAGCCGCGAAGCTGCGCGCCGCTGGTGTCGACGTGATCTCGATGGCCGCGGGCGAGCCCGACTTCGACACACCCGACCACATCAAGCAGGCGGCGATCTCGGCGATCCTCGCCGGCAAGACCAAGTATCCCAAGCCCGCCTCGGGCATCCCCGAGGCCAAGGCGGCGGTTTGCGAGAAACTGCGGCGGGAGAACGGCCTCGACTACGACCCGTCCCAGATCATCATCACCGTCGGCGCGAAGAACGCCGTGCAGATGACGTTCATGTCGGTCCTCGATCCGGGGGACGAGGTCATCCTCCCGGTACCCTATTGGGTGTCGTATCCGGAGCAGGTGAAACTCGCCGGTGCGGTGCCGGTGTTCGTGCACGGTGACGAGGTGCACGGTTTCGAGCTCACGGTCGGGCAACTCGAGGCGGCTCTGACCGAGCGGACGCGCATGCTGGTGCTGAACTCGCCCAACAACCCCGGGGGCTTCACCTACAGCCCGCACAAGATCGAGCAGATCGCTGAGTTCCTGGAGGGCCGTGACATCCTCGTCCTCTCGGACGAGATCTACGACCGGCTTACGTACGGCGGCGTCCGGCACACCAGTATCGCCGGCACGGGCCCCGACGCCTTCGGGAAGACGGTGACGATCAACGGGGGTTCGAAGACCTACGCGATGACGGGGTGGCGGATCGGGTTCGCGGCCGGGCCCAAGCACATCATCGATGCAATGGCGAAGCTGCAGACGCAGCGCACGAGCGGCGCTGCGACGTTCACGCAGATCGCTCTCGCCGAGGCGCTCCTTGGTGATCAGGCGCCGGTGGAGCAGATGCGGGTGGCCTTCGAGGAGCGAGCGAATCACATGTACGAGCGGCTCGTCGCAATGCCGGGCGTCACATGTGTGAAGCCGTCTGGAGCCTTCTACTGTTTCCCAAACGTCTTGAGTGCCTACGAGGCGCTTGATGTGTCCGGGTCAGTCGAGTTCGCCAGTAAGTTGCTCGAGGAGGCCCACGTTGCAGCCGTGCCGGGTATCGCGTTCGGGAACGATGCGCACATCCGGTTGTCGTTCGCCACGAGCATGGAACAGATCGACGAGGGCCTGACACGCATCGAGCGATTCCTGCGGGCGAACGGCACCTGACCCCCGTGTCCGCCCGCGGGTTGCGCTGTTCCGTGGAACCTCCGATCCTTCGCAGTCCCGCACTCCACTGCTGAGAGGCTCGATGGACCGACGCGACGCTCCTCCCGACGCGCGCCAACGCTTTCGCCGCACCCTCGTGCGGGTCCTGACCATCCAAGTCATCGCCTTGGCGCTGCTCTGGCTCCTCCAGACGCGCTACGCCGGGTAACCCCAAGTGCATCCGATCAACTGGATCATTGTCGTCGTGTACATCACCTACGTGATGGTGGACGGCATCCGGCGGGCCAAGGGCACCAAGGAGATCGAAGGATACTTCCTCGCCAACCGGAGCCTGCCGTGGTGGGCAGTCGGGCTCTCGGTCATGGCAACGCAGTTGTCGGCCGTCACGATGATCGGCACGACCGGCCAGGGGGCAACCGACGGGCTCAGGTTCGTGCAGTTTTACTTCGGCTTGCCCCTCGCCATGGTGATCCTCGGCGTCACGCTCGTGCCGTTCCTGCACGGCGCCGGAGTGTTCACCGCCTACGAGTACCTGGAGCGCCGCTTCGACGCGAAGACCCGGTCGCTCACCAGCTTCCTGTTTCTCATGTCCCGCGGCATGGCCGCGGGCACGATCATCGCGGCCCCGGGGGTGGTGTTCTCAGCCATCTTCGGATGGGATCTGTTGTGGTCGGTTGCCCTCATCGGCGTCCCCACGGTGATCTACACGATGTTGGGCGGTGTGCAGGCGGTGACCTGGGCCGACGTGAAGCAGATGGTTCTCATCGTCGCGGCGCTCGTCGCGGTGGTGATCGTCCTGCTGGTCCAGCTCCCGGTGACGCCGGACGATGCGCTGGCGATCGCGGGCTCGACGGGACGGCTGCAGGTGTTCGATTTCTCGTTCGACATCAACGAGACGTACACGTTCTGGTCGGGGCTGATCGGCGGGACGTTCCTGATGCTGTCGTACTTCGGGACCGACCAGTCGCAGGTGCAGCGCTACCTGACCGCCCGATCCGTGGACGAAGCACGCAGTTCGCTGCTCATGAGCGCCTACTGGAAGATCCCGCTGCAGGCCTTGGTGTTGTTGGTCGGCGTGTTGGTCTTCGTCTTCTACCTGTTCCAGGCGCCACCCCTGCTGTACAACCCCGCGCACGAGACCAGTGTCCGGACCGCCGAACCGTCGGCGTATGCAGAGATGGAATCGCGGTACGGATCGGCGTTCGATGCGCGGGAGGCAGCCGCGCGGGCGGTGGCGGACGCACGTGCGTCGGGTGACGAGAGTGCGGCCGCGAGTGCGATGTCGGTCTTCGTCGCACGGGAGGCTGAGGTCACCGAGATCCGTGG
>JBDHJO010000058.1:0-14212 GCA_039586875.1 Gemmatimonadota bacterium
TGGATTACATCGAGGGCTTCTACACCGGGAACCAGGAGAGGATGGAGCGGGCGCTTCACCCGGAGCTCGCCAAACGCATCGTGCGAGAGGGACCTGACGGCAGTCTCCTGAACAACATGACGGCCGCAGAACTGATCGCGGTCACGGGACGCGGTGGTGGCAAAATGATGCCGCCAGAACGCAAGACAACAGATGTCACGATCCTCGACATCTACCGCAACGCGGCGTCGGTGAAGATCGTCGCTGGGGACTGGATCGATTACCTCCACGTCGCCCGTTTCGACGGGCGGTGGGTGATCGTCAACGTGTTGTGGGAGATGAAGCCGCGTCCTGGGCAGACGGGCACGTAACTCCTTGGCACCGAGTCGTTGGCACGGGGGGGCGCGTCGTCCTCCCGTGCACCGCATTGCGGTTTCGCCGGAGGCTACGATTCCTGCGTCATCGTGATGGAGCCGAGCACCAACCCCTTGTCGAAGGCCACACGCAACAGTCGCGACATGCGCTCGACCTCTGCCGTCGCGACGAGGCGCCCGACTTCCGTCAAACGATAGTACTTCCGCCGCTGATCATCGAACTCCGGCGCCGGTCGGTTTTGGGACTCCTCGATGAGCCCACCCTCGAGCAGCCGCTGCGCTGCCAAGTACACCGGGCCGGTTGCCGACGTACCCAGGCCGTCCGTCAGGCGCTCGATCTCCTTCATGATGCCGTACCCATGCCGCTCCTCATCAACCAGCGAGAGCAGGATGTGAATCGAGAGTGGCGTCAGCGGGAGGTGTGCCTCGATGGTCGGATCGCTCACTTCAACCTCTCATTGAGTTGGTATTCCAATGCGTGACTTAGGGAATACATAGCCGCCCTATCCATATGAATGCAAGTACAATGTCGATGACGCGCCTTCATGAAGAACTCTTAATACGCCATACCTATTTACAAACTATGCATATGACGTTACTATAGCAATAGCTGATTGCAAGGGCCGCTATCGGCCCCGGTTGATCGGCGCCGAGGTACGCGGAGCATCGCTGCCGCCCGGTAGCGGAACTCGCACGAGGGGACGAGCGGGATCACACCAATGCCCGGCTCCGCGTACCTCGGGCGCTTTTTGTGCGTGCCAGACTAGCTCCCCCTGTTCGCGCCCGGCGCATCGTGACATGTTCCGCCTGCGCGGCCAGGGCGTCTCGGGCATTCACGCCGGAGCGCCCGCCATAGCCCGAACGGAGGTGGACGCAGGACATGTACTCCACCTGCATCTACTGCAAGCGCCCGCTCGGCAGCAACGACGTTCTGGAATCGTTCCCGGTCGGTAGGCGGATTGCGTTCGATCCGGCGAAGGGACGCTTGTGGGTCGTCTGCCGGCGCTGCGAGCGGTGGAACCTGTCACCGCTCGAGGAACGGTGGGAGGCATTCGAGGCTTGCGAGCGCTTCTTCCGCGATACGCGCCTCCGCGTCTCCACCGACAACATCGGCCTCGCGAAACTCAAGGAGGGGCTCGAACTGGTGCGGATTGGCGTGCCGATGCGGCCGGAGTTTGCCGCATGGCGGTACGGCGATCAGTTCGGGCGGCGCCGGCAGCGCGCCATCCTCTGGACGGCGGCCGGCATCACTGCGGTCGGTGCCATCACAGCCGGTGGTATCGCCGTCGGGATCGGCGCCGGGTTGGCGCCACAAATACCCAACTTGATCCTGAACATCCCGATCCGCGCCAGAATACGGATGCGCGACGGACGCGTCCTCAAGTTCCGCAGGCCGGACGTGCAGAAGGCCCGCCTTCTCGCCGAGCCGGGTGACCCCCAGTGGATCCTCTCGGTCAAGCACACCAAGGGTACCGAGACGTTCGAGGGCGAGGACGCACGGCGAGTTGCGATGCAGCTACTGCCCGCCGTCAACTACATGTCGGGATCGAAGCAGTCCGTGCAGGAGGCGGTCGCACGGATCGAATCAGCCGGAAACCCGGAACGGTATCTCGATCGGATCGGCCGAGAGGTTATGCGGAAGGACCCACCGCACGGGTATGGTCGACCGCTCTTCCCGGGTAAACCCGGGCTCATCCACAAGCTCCCCACGCCCACCCGCCTCGCATTGGAGATGGCATTGCACGAGGAGCAGGAAATGCGGGCACTTGCCGGCGAGTTGATCGATCTCGAGCTCGCGTGGCGTGAAGCCGAGGAGATCGCCCGCATCGCCGACAACATGTTCACCCCGGCGGGATTCGACGAGATGCTGGCGGAGGGCCGCAAACAACCGGAGGTAGTGGCGGCTGGTCAGAAGGACACCGGCGCAGCACGAGACTAGATCTCACTGGGGTGCGAGGGTCGCTGGGGTGGTGGAACGTCGCGGATCGCGACCTGGAGTGTCGCGTCGCAGTTCCGCATGGTCTTCATCGGCGTGCTCGTCGCGGCGTGTCACACGTTCCTCGAGCCGTTCGTGATCGGCGCCACTTGCATCTGGTGCCTGTCCTCGGCGGTCATCATGACCGCAATCCTGTGGCTGGTAGCCGGACCCAGGTTTCGCGCTCTGACCGTGCTGCAGAAACGGCGTTAGAGGGGAAGCGCAAGAGCACGGGCCAGAAAGCCCATGAACGGCTTGGCCGCCCGCAAGGTGCCGGCATACTGATCCAGGAACCCTTTGGCGAGGACGTCGGCGTCGGCGAAGGACGTGGTAGCGATGAAGTCTTTGCGCTTGAGATCATCCAGCATTGGGTGATCGGCATCATAGCCGCGCGGCGGGCGCTTCAGCACGTCTCCCGCAAGCTCGTAGCACTCTCGAAATCGCTTTCCTCTACTGGCCCGCTTCCAACCGTTCGGGTCCTCCACAATGGCGTCCCGAATGCTCCGCAGCGCGGTTGAGTCCGGATGCCAGGAACCCACACCGGCAAACACATTTCCCGCCTCCAAGTGCAGGTAGAATCCGGGCGCATGGACATCGCGGCCTTGCTCGTGGCGAAACTGCGCTGCAGCGACCGTCTTGTACGGTCGCTTGTCTCGCGAGAATCGTGTATCTCGGTAGATGCGGAACATCGAGCCACCTACCGGTTTCGGGTCCGCCACGAAATGGGGTGACACCCGTCGCAGGTGGGGTGCGACGTCGGTGATGAACCGGAGCATCGGGTCGCGCACGGTGGCTTCGTACCGCGCCTTGTTTGCGCGAAACCACTCCCGGTCGTTGTTTCTTCCGAGTTCGCGCAAGAATGCGAAGAGGGCCGCTGAGAAGTGCGCATGTCCGCTCATCAGTATGTCTCCTGACGCATGTTTCGGGGATCCGTCCCGTCCACGATATTCAAGAATGCCATGGATCCACATTCGGTTCCCGGACGCGGTGTTCCAGTGACGCTCGAATCCCAGCGTCCGACGATCGACCGCGCCGTTGCCCGCGACATCCTCCGGGAGCAGTACGGGATTGTCGGGACACTGAGGCCGCTGCCGAGCGAGCGGGATCAGAACTTCCTCGTCACCGGAGACCAGGGACCGGCGTACGTCCTGAAGATCTCTGGGTTGGCCGAGCCCCGCGACCACCTGGACATGCAGAATGCCTTGCTCTCCTGGGTGGCATCGCGCGCGCCCGGTCTCCCAGTCCCGGCGTTAATCGACACCCAGGACGATCACCCGGTTTGCAGCATTCCCGGAGCCGACGGCACGACCCACGTGGGACGCGTACTCACATGGCTGCCTGGTACCGTGCTCGCCGAGACGCGGCCGCACTCCAGTGCATTGCGGAGAGATCTTGGGGCACGACTGGCCAGCCTCGACGTAGCGTTGGCCGACTTCGAGTATCCAGCAACGCGTAATGAGTTCGTGTGGGACCCGTCACGCGTGCGCGAGGTGGTCGAAGACCATCGCAACGCCGTCGAGACCGGTCGGCAGCACACCCTCGATCGGGCCCTGCGCCTCTGGCACGATCATGTCCATCCGCATTGGAGCAGTCTCCGACGCCAGGTCATCTACAACGACGCGAACGACCACAACGTTCTCGTGGACGCACGTACCGCTGGGGCACGTGTCACCGGCTTCGTCGACTTCGGAGATGCGCTCAACGCTCCGCTCGTCTGTGACCCCGCTATCGCCATCGCGTACGTGATGCTCAGCGATGACAGGCCGCTGCACGCCGCTGCCGACATCCTGAGAGGGTATCAGGCCACGCTACCGCTCACCGAGCAAGAGATCGAACTGCTCGTACCGCTCGCCCTCGCACGACTGGCGGTGAGCGTCTGTCTATCAGCCGAGCGGCGGCGGGACGCACCCGACAACGCGTATCTCGTCGTGAGTGAAGAGCGAGCCTGGTCGGTGCTCGAGACTCTCACCGGTACGGCGCACGGCTTTGCCCGTGCGACCATGCGGGCGGCCGGTGGGTTGTCGCCGTGTCCGACGAGTCCTGGTGCAGTCGACTGGATCGCGCGGCATGCGAACACCTTCGCGCCGGTGATCGATCCGGATCCTCGCACCGCAGCCACGACGGTGCTCGATCTCAGCGTGAGCACCACGGATCTTCCGGACGCCGACCGCGAGACCGGAGCCGAGGCGTCCGTGACCTCCGTCTTTCGGCACATTGCCGAGCGCGGCGCTAGGATCGGCATCGGTCGGTATGACGAGGCGCGGTTGATCTATCTGACCGCGGCCTTCCACGATGATCGCGGCGAGCATCCCGAACGCCGCACCGTCCACCTCGGCGTCGATCTTTTCATCGAGGCCGGTGCACCCGTCCACGCACCGATGGACGGCATCGTGCATAGTGTGCGTGACAACGCCGCCCCGCTCGATTATGGCCCAACGGTGATCCTGCGACACGAACCACAAGACGGACCGATCTTCTTCACACTCTACGGCCACCTGCATCCCGAGTGCCTGGACCTCGAACCGGGCCAGGCAATCGCTGCGGGGTACCCGTTTGCACGCGTCGGTTGTTTCGAAGACAACGGGCGCTGGCCTCCACACCTGCACTTCCAGATCGTCACCGACATGCTGGACTACGAGGGCGCATTTCCGGGAGTCGCCCTCCCGTCGGAGAGGGACGTGTGGTTGAGTTTCTCACCGGACCCCACGACGATGTTGGGCCTGCCGCCGGAATCCCGCGCCGTCGGCGCCGGTACTACGGCGCTCGTCGCGCAACGGGCTGAACGCCTCGGGCCCAACCTGAGTCTGTCCTACGCGACACCACTCCACATCGTTCGGGGCCGTGGTCAGTTCCTCTACGACATCGACGGTCGCGAGTACCTCGACTGCGTCAACAACGTCTGCCACGTCGGGCACGCCAACCCGCGTGTCGTCGATGCAGCCAGACGACAAATGGCCGTTCTCAACACCAACACGCGATACCTGCATCCGACCATCTTGGAATACGCGGACGCGCTCCGCAAACACCTGCCGCCGTCGCTTCGCGTCTGCTACTTCGTCAATTCCGGGAGTGAGGCCAACGACCTTGCGCTCCGCATGGCGCGGACTGCTGGTGGCACCGATCATCTGATCGTGCTCGGCGGCGCTTACCACGGCCACACCCAGGCGCTGATCGAGGCCAGCCCATACAAGCATGCCGGTCCGGGTGGCAAAGGCCCACCTGCGCACGTGCATCCCGTCACCATGCCGGACGACTACCGAGGGCCGTTCCGCCGCGACGATCCGTTATGTGGGATTCGGTACGCCGATCTCGTCACCGAGGTCCTGCAGCAGATCCACGCGACCGGCTCGCACCCCGCCAACTTCATCAGCGAGACACTGCTGAGTTGCGGTGGGCAGATCGAGCTGCCCCGGGACTACCTCCACGAGGTCTACACCCGTGTCCGCGACGCCGGCGGCGTGTGTATCGCGGACGAAGTACAGGTTGGATTCGGCCGGATGGGCTCGCACTTCTGGGGTTTCGAGACCCAGAATGTCGCCCCCGACATCGTGACGATGGGAAAACCGATCGGAAACGGGCACCCCATCGGCGCGGTCGTCACGACGCCGGAGATTGCGCGTGCGTTCGACACCGGCATGGAGTACTTCAACACCTTTGGCGGCAATCCAGTGTCCTGCGCGGTAGGTCTCGAAGTACTGCGGATCATCGAGGACGAGGGGCTCCAGGAGCACGCACACACCGTCGGTGGTCAGCTCAAGACCCAGTTGGACAGGCTTGCCGGCACGTGTTCGCTCGTCGGCGATGTCCGGGGCCGCGGTCTCTTTCTCGGTGTCGAGTTGGTTCGCGACCGCGTCGATCGAGTACCGGCTCCGGATGCGGCGACGTACGTGGTGGAACGCATGAAAGAGCACGGCATACTCCTCAGCACTGACGGCCCCGATCACAACGTCATCAAGATCAAGCCACCGCTTGTCTTCACAATCGAGGACGCACGCCGCGTTGTCGACACCCTCGAGTGCATACTCTCGGAGACGGCACTCACGCAGTAACCTCGGAAACACGTCGCCCCACCCCCCGCACCGCAGGGTGGGGCAAACGTTGGCCTGCCGGGACGCCCTATCGGCTCCGGCGCTTCGGCTCCCGATTGGCGAGATCTACCTCGAACTCTTCTCCGTTGACCGAGAGCGTGGCGAACTGGGTGCCGTCGAACGTGATGACGGCAGTGCGCTCGTGGGAAAACGCCTCGCCTTCGTGATTGACTCCCTCGACCGATACCGTGCGCGTGACGGTACCCGACAGCGGCCAAGGATTCTCCTCGCGGGGAAGACCGATCACGAGATCCTCGGTCTGTGAGGAGGAGCTCATTGTGTGCTCCCGCTCACCGACATCGTCGGTGTGAACGGCGTGACTGAACTCGGCGCCCGTACCGTTCCAAATGTGCTCGACCTCCGCACCGGACAATCCGGTGAGCCACATATCGCGATCCCGGTTCACGTCGACCGAAAGCGTACCGCGTTCGCCGGTCCGTGTATGACTGCCTTCCATGTGCATGACGATGTGGAGCGAGTCCGTCGCATCCGCATCGTACACGTCACTGCCCTCGTCGTCAGCGTAGAACGTGACGTCCCGCGTCATGGAGAGGTCCTCGAACCGCGGCGGTCGGCGCGGCGGGCTCCGCATGGGCCCCATGATCCCCTCCATGTGCAAATCGAACATGGCAAGGTCATCGGCCGTCATGTCCGCGATGTATGTGGCAACATCGAGGTTCAATTGGTCCGTGTCGCCCACCGGATCGTTGGCGTCGCTGCAGGCTGCACCGAACCCCAACGACACCACGATGGCCAAGGTCAATACACTTCGTGACTGACGCATTCTTCCTCCAACCGAGCTGATTGCGACTGCGACGGGGATTCGCCCGCCGTTCTGGACCTTGGACGGGCGGGATCGACCGATGTTAAGTCGGTTGTCGGTGGCAGATCAGCCACGCATCCCACCCCAGATATCGCCGACCCGAAAACCTTCAGGGAAAGGGTCGGTAGGGTCGATCACATATTGACTCATTCCGGTGATCCATGCCTGCCCGGTAATCGAGGGAACGACCGCGCGGTAGTCACCCACCGCCGTCTCGTGCATGAGGCGACCTGTGAACACCGTGCCGAGGATCCCCTGGTGGCGGAACTCTTGTCCCAGCGGGAGCATGCCTCGCTCGTACAGGGTTGCCATCTTAGCGCAGGTCCCCGTTCCGCATGGTGAGCGGTCGAGCGCGCCGGTCCACGTCTCCGGGCGCTCCCAGTCGACCGCACCGGTCGACACGACGACGGCATTCTGCGCGTCGGCATCATCGCTCGTCGGAGGCCCGGAGAGCTGCGAGATCGACACGCCCCGAACGGCCGGGTTCTCCGGATGGACGGCCGTCACCTGCTCACTGGCCGCAGCCCGCAACATCTCACCAACTCGCGCGATTCTCCCGGCGTGCGCGGGTATCAGCGGCAGGTCGAACTGCGCGGCATCGGCGATGACGTAGAACATGCCACCCCACGCAACGTCGACCGTCACCTTGCCAAGCTCCGGCACGTCGATCTCGGCATCGAGACAGACCACAAATGCCGGGACGTTTTCGAACGTCACCGACAGCACCTTGCCGTCGCGCACCTCCGCGCGAACGGAGACCAACCCCGCCGGTGCTTCGAGCACCAACTCGGTCACCGGCTCGACGGCCGGCACCATACCGGTTTCCAGCAGTACCGTGACGACGCAAATGGTGTTGCTGCCCGACATCGCGGGGTATTCCGTCTGTTCCATGATCACGAAGCCGGCGTCTGCGTCCGGGTGAGTGGGCGGAAGCACCACGTTGCAGCACAGTGCCGGGTACCCCCGAGGCTCCCGCAGCATGAGCTTGCGCAGGGAATCCCTGTGCCGAGCGAAGAACTGTTGCTTTTCGAACATCGTTCCGCCCGGTACATCCAGTACGCCACCGATGATGACTCGGCCGGGCTCACCGGCTGCATGGGCGTCGACCGCTGTGATAACGCGTGATAGTCGCACGGGTTGCTCCTGGCGTTGGCTGAGCATAGCACGTCCTCCGGTGCCGAGCCAGCCGCTCCGATCGTCTGCAACACGCATCACCGGGGCGGGATGCATGCCCTGACGTCTCGGCGCTCTGGCGATTCGGTGAGGGGATGCCCGATCCCTGCGTTGGGTGTACAATTGGCGCATGGCTCTCATCGACTGCCCGGAGTGCGGCACCGCCGCGTCGACCGAAGCAACGTTCTGTCCCCAGTGCGGTTTTCCCATCAAGCGGCTTGGCGGGCAGACGCCGAAACGCGGGAGCGGTGTTCCCCAGATTCCGTACACCGTCCTCGATGCCACCAGATCGATCGTTGGTCGCTTGTTCTTTGGTGGGCTCCTGTTCGCGAGCGGCATTGGATTCGACGCCCCGCCGGTGATACTGCTCGCGCTCGTGTCGTGGGGCTCCGCGGTCCCTCTCTATCTCAAAGCACGTCGGGCGCAACGCCTGCCCTACGGCCACAATACCCGTATCGACGACGAACTCCTGCAGCAACTGACCGACGTACGGGACGAGACACGTCGTGAACTCGCCGGCATCGACGACAATGCCAATCGGATCGCCGAGTTGGAGGAACGACTCGAGTTCATGGAACGGTTGCTCGCCCAGCAGCGAGAGTAGACCGGACCGTTTGCCGCCATTCGAGGACGCAGGTGAGCGGCGGACCGCCTCGCTAGCTTTCAGGACACCATGACCCGGGACATCATCCACCGCACCGCAACCGTCGTGTGCCTGATTCCGCTCTTCGTTGGCGGGGCGACCCCGCTGCGGGCTCAGGACGCCCCGGCAGGTACCGTGGTAGGCCGCGTCGTCAACGCCAGCACGGCACAGCCAATCGAAGCCGCCCTCGTCCGCATCGACGGCACGCCCCGGTCCGCCCGCACCGACGGCGCCGGGCGATTCGTCATCACCGGTGTCCGGCCGAGCGTGTACAGCATGAGCGTGCGCGCCATCGGCTATCGGCCGTACATCGCCTCAGAAGTCGTGGTCGGCAGCGGGAAGCCGTTCGAGATCACCGTCGCACTCGTCCCGCAGCCGATTCAGCTGGAAGCTCTCGAGGTACAGCCGTCGTACTTCGCCCCCCCGACGCAGGCCATCGCCAGCACCCAGAACCTCGGCGCCGAGGACGTGCGCCGCGCCCCTGGCGTGCAGGAAGATGTCGTCCGAGCGGTGGCGCTCCTGCCGGGGGTCGCCGTGACGGCGGCGGGCCGAAACGACCTGATCGTGCGCGGTGGGGCACCCTACGAGAATCTGTTCGTCGTCGATGGGATCGAGGTTCCCAACATCAACCACTTCGGATCGCAGGGGTCGACCGGCGGCCCGCTCTCGCTGATCAACATCGACTTCGTCCAGGAGGTCGCGTTCTCCTCGGGCGGCCTGGCCGCCAAGTGGGGCGATCGCACCGCCTCCTTCACGAACATCACCCTGCGAGAGGGAACGCGGGAAACGCTGGCCGGGGAGGTGAACCTCTCCGCCACGGGCTTTGGCGCAATTGCAGAGGGCCCGCTGGGCCACAACGGGTCGTTCCTGTTGAGTGCCAGGCGGAGTTATCTCGACCTGTTGTTCAAAGCAGCGGGGTTCAGCTTCATTCCCGCGTATTGGGATTTTCAACTCAAGGCTACCCAGGATCTGGATCCCGCGAACCGCATCACCTTCCTCGGTATCGGTGCAATCAACACGGTCAGCTTCACGAACGAGACTGCCGACGACCGCTACGACAACAGCCGGATTCTCTCGCCCGAGCAGAACCAGTACTTCACCGGACTCACATGGCAGCACTTCCTGACCCGGGGCGTCCTCACCACGACGCTGGGGCGAACGTTCACGAAATTCGATGCCGTCCAGCAGGACTCCCTGGTACCGCCAAACGACGTGTTCCGGAGCTTCTCGACGGAAGGCGAGAACAGTCTCCGTGTCGATCTCGTCCTGCAACCGTCGGACCGGCTGGAACTGAGTGTCGGTAGTATCGCGAAGTACGCGAGCACGCTGGCGTACGACATGTTCCTCGACGGTCCACTGCGCCTCGATGACAACGGACGGCCCCGACCGCTCGAGGTCGACACGTCCTTTACCGCCTTTCGCACCGCGACATATGCGGAAGCCCGTTACCATCTGACCACGGCGCTCCGCGTCACGGGGGGCGTGCGGGGCACCTATTACGGCTTCCTCGATGCGTTCCGGTTGGCGCCGCGCCTGGGCCTGCGTCTGGATCTCGCTCCCAATACCAGCGTTACCGCAGGATATGCACGGGTCTACCAGGCACCGTCGTACATCTGGCTCGTCGGCGATCCCCAAAACGTGGACAACCTGACGCCGATCCGAGCAGATCAGGCCGTGCTCGGTGTCGAGCGCGTTCTCCGGCAAGATCTCAAGCTGCAGGTTGAGGCGTATGTGAAGAGGTATGGTGACTACCCTGCCCGCGTGTATCGCCCGCAAGCCGTCTTGGCACCTGCCGGCTTCGAAGACGCGACCAACGACATCCCCTTCGGTCTCGAGCCACTCGAGAGTGTTGGCGAGGGCATGGCCTACGGTTTGGAGATCTACCTGCAAAAGCGCCTGAGTGCGATCCCCGTGTACGGGCTTGCAAGCGTGGCCTTTGCGCGATCCGAGTTCCGTTCCTTCGACGGCGTGACCCGAGCCGGGGCGTATGATGGACGCGTGATCGGCAACCTCCTTGTGGGATGGCGTGTCAATCGCGCGTGGGAGATCAGCAGCAAGTTGCGCGTCGCATCAGGTTTGCCGACGACACCGTTCATCGGCACGGGACCGAACAGCGGGCAGTCTGACTTCACGCGGTACAACGCGGGCCCGCGATTACCCACCTTCCACTCGCTCGACCTTCGCATCGACCGCCGCTGGAGCTTCCGCGGTTGGCAGCTGGATCTCTACATCGACGTGCAGAACGTCTACGGCCGCAAGAACGTCTCCCAAATCGTCTGGAACCCCCGCATCGGCGCGCCGGAGCCGAACGAGTCGCTCGGTGTCCTGCCGTCGATCGGCGTGAACGTCGAGTTTTGACGAATGCACAGTGACGGAGCAGCCGTGACCCCGCCGAGCGATCTCGCCTTGGCGTTTCGGAGCGTTTCGAAGACGTACGACACCTTCGCCTCCGGCATGAAGCACGCCCTGCATGATGTGTCGTTCGACGTTCGCTCGGGGTCGGTGATTGCCGTTGTCGGCAGGAGTGGCAGCGGCAAGTCCACGCTGTTGAATCTGGCTGCGGGCATCGACGCGCCGACATCCGGCACCGTAACGTGGGAGGGTGACGACATCTCCCGGCTGTCGGATCGTGAGCGCACGCTCCGCCGGCGCGAGTACGTGGGTTTCGTGTTCCAGTTCTTTCATCTGCTCTCGCACCTCACGGTTTGGGAAAACGTGGCTGTTCCGGAGCTCATCGCCGGAGGATCGCGATCTCGCTACCGTGCGCGGATTGACGAGCTCCTTACCCGGGTTGGGCTCTACGATCGCGCCGACGACCCCGTGGATCGGCTGAGCGGAGGAGAGATGCAGCGCGTGGCACTCTGCCGTGCGCTCCTTCGCCGGCCGAAGCTGCTCCTCGCCGACGAGCCGACGGGTAATCTCGACGATCGAACTGGCCGGGCAATCATGGATCTCACGCTCGACCTCGTGCGGGCCGAACGGAGTACGCTCATTTACGTCACCCACAGCCGGGACCTCGCCGCGCGAGCCGATGCGGTGTGGGAGATCCACGACGGCATGTTGGGGCAGGAGTGATCAGCTACCTCCTACGCAGCGCTCCGGGACATGTCCGGCGCAGTCGAAGTCTGTACGTGCTCACGGTACTCGGCGTCGCGTTGGGAGTTGGCGCCGTGCTTTCCATTCAGATCATCAACGGCAACGCCCTGGCCGCCTTCCGGGGCAGCATGCGCGCAGTCAGCGGAGAGGTCGATCTCGTGGTCTTGGGCCGCCTCCCGACATTCCACGAGTCGCTCCACGCACGGGCTGCCGGCACGCCCGGTGTGGCGCGCGCGTGGCCGATGCTCCGCACGGACGTGGCTGTACGCGGTGAGCGCCTCTACCTGGAGCTCTACGGTATCGACCTCTTTCAGCCGATAGGGTTACCCCTCGACTCAATGGATGCCGATGCGGCGGCGGCGCTCGTTGAACCGGGATGGACAGCCATCACACCGGAGTTGGCGGAGGAACGCGGGCTTCGAATGGGCGACACCCTCGCGGTCGCAGCGGGCTCCCGCGCCGCGACGCTTCGCATCGGGGCCATCGTCGACTTCCGTCGGCTGGCCCCCCTCGCGAGCACCAGGCTCGTGGTGATGGATCTCGCGCAGGCCCAGCATTTCTTCGGCGAGCCGGGTCTTATCAACCAGATCGATCTGCGCCTCACGTCCGACGCCGACCGTCAGATCGTCACGGACGCCCTGACGCGAAAGCTGGGCCCGACGGTAGACGTGCTCACCCCGGAGCAGCGCGAGCAGCGCGCGGAAGGTTTGTTGTCCGCCTTTCGCCTGAACCTGACGGCCCTGAGCCTGATCTCGCTCTTCGTGGGGCTGTTCCTCGTCTTCGCGAGCACCCAGGCGTCGCTCGTGCGGCGGCGACGGGAGTTCGGGGTCCTGCGATCCATCGGAGCGACACGCGGCCAGGTTCTCGCGCTCATGCTCACCGAAGCGGTTGCGCTCGGGGCTGTCGGCGTCGTGCTCGGGCTCGGGTGCGGGTACTGGGTCGCGATCGCCAACGTGGATGTGGTGAGTGCGACACTCACGAACATCTACCTGCTGTCCGAGATTGAGCGGCTCGAGCTCCCACCGGAGATGTTCGCGCTCGCGGCGGCGATCGGTGTAGGTGGGGCACTGATCGGCAGCCTGGGCCCAGCACTCGACATGGCACGGCGGGAGCCGAAGAACCTGCTGTCTGCTTATGTGCTGCACGAGCGCCTTCGGACGGCAGCGGCGCCATTGGCGCTTTTCGGAACGGTCATCGTCCTGGGCAGCGGACTCTGGTACGGAGTGGTCGGTCGGGCTTGGCAGCCCGCTGGCTTCGTGCTGGCGGTTGCGCTGCTCCTCGGGTTCCCACTCCTGACACCGCTTATGATCCGGCTGGCGACCGGACGGGTACGCGCGCGCGACTTCGGTTTCGTATACAGCCTGCGCGGGCTCGGAGTCCGCTTGCGCGCCACGGCCGTCGCCGTAGCCGCCCTCGCCGTTGCCGTGAGCATGCTCACCGGCATCACCGTCATGGTGTCCAGCTTCCGACAGACGCTCACGGTCTGGGTCGAGGGTACGCTCTTGGCCGATGTATACATCACGTCGGAATCCTGGGCGCGATCAACCGGACCGGCGCCACTCGACACGACGTTTCTCGGACCCGTCCGTGCGATGCCCGAGGTCGACGGCATCGATCTCGTCCGCACCTTCACCGCCTACGTGGGTAATCGGCGGGTTGGTTTCGGCGGCGTCGACTTCGGGTCCGGACTCCCCGAAACGCGCTATCCGTTCCTCGAGACCAGCGGGCCAGACCCTATCCGCCAGGTGCACGAAGACGGTGCGGTCATCATCAGCGAGCCCTTTGCGCGCAAGGAGAATCGCTGGAGCGGTGACTCGATCCGTCTGTTCGGCAGGGACGGTCCGGTCAGTCTCCGTGTGGCGGGCGTGTACTACGATTACGCGAGCGAGGGGGGATACGTCACAATGGACCTCGTCACCATGGACGACGTGTATGGCCCAGCCCCTCTGACGAACATCGCGCTGTACCTGCAAGACGATACCGACGCCCAACGCGTCGTCGACACCGTGCGTGAGCTCGTGGCCGGCCAACCGCTGGACGTGCGCAGCAATCGGGGACTCA
>JBDHJO010000250.1:0-3383 GCA_039586875.1 Gemmatimonadota bacterium
GGGGTAGGGGTACAGGGTACAGGGTACAGAGTGCAGGGTGCAGGGTGCAGGGTATGGGTACAGGGGGCAGGTCGTGGAGTGGTTCGCGCTACGAGCAACCGAGCAGCCACGCTTCTCGTACCCTCCTAGCGTCCTTACCGTCCGATATCGCCCTCCATCACGTTCCGCAGTGTTGCCGCATCGATGTTGCCGCCGGACAGGAAGATTCCGACCTGTTTGCCGTGGAGCGCCTTGCGGAGTTTCATGACGCCGGCGAGGCCGACGGCTCCGGCGCCCTCCACGAGATTGTGCGTCGTGCTCAGCAGCAACCGGAGTGCATCGGCGATCTCGTCGTCCGTCACCGTGATGAAGTCGGCCAAGCCTTCCCGCAAGCCCGGGAACGTCATCTCGTATGCCGCGCGAGTTGCAACACCGTCGGCGAACGTATCGGCTGACGCCAACTCGAGCATGCGCCCCGCCTTCCACGACTCGTAGATTGCCGGGGCACCGGCTGCCTGGACGGCATACACCCGGACCGTGGGCTTGAGCGCCCGCGTCACTGTGAGGGCGCCGACGGCCTGCGATCCTCCGCCCACGGCGATGACCAAGGCGTCGAGGTCCGGTGCCTGCTCCAGCATTTCGAGGGTGATCGTGCCGGCGCCGGCCAGCACATTGGCGTTGTTCGTGCCGTGGATCGAGGTCAGATTGCGCTCGCGCTGCAGGGTCGCAGCCACCCGGAGGGATTCGTCGTAGTCAGCGCCCTCTTCGATCAACTCTGCTCCAAAGCCCCGCATCGCTGCGTTCTTCTCGGGGTTGTTGCCGTGCGGGACACAGATCACGACCGGACAGCCGAGCATCATGCCGGCATACGCAAGCCCCTGCCCGTGGTTTCCTCGTGTGGCCCCGATCACGCCTCGTCCGAGCGCGTCCGGTGCGAGGCGCGTCATGGCGGAGAACGCGTTTCTCACCTTGAACGCGTTCGTGGGCTGGTGGTTCTCGTGTTTCACCCACACGCCGATCCCGTGGCCGACGGCGGCATCGAGCGGTTCGTACCGCCGGCACGGCGTGCGGACACAGTAGGGGGCGATCCGCGTTGCCGCGTCGCGGACGTCGTCGATGGTGATGGGCCACGTGGACGTGCTCATCGCCACACGCACGTGAGCGCCGCTGTGCGGCGGCGCTCGCGTCCGGAACGCGGTCGTGTCAGCGACACTCGTACCGGGATCAGTGGCGTCGCAGTTCCGCCGCCATCGACCGGATCTCGCTCAGATCGCGGACCATCTCGCTCCAGCCGTACCACAGGGCGTAATCCGGATTGGCATGAAACGCACCCTGGAACGTCCGCATGCGGTGCTTCAGGTGCATCTCGAACAGTCGCTGCTCGATCGGGGTCGGGGCGTCGTGGAACGTCAGGAGGTCGGGGAACGCGTACGCATAGGACGGCGGTTTGCGCAGCACGCGATCCTCATACAGCTTGGCGATGACACGAATGGCCTCGGCCAGCAGGTGGTCGGCCTCGCGGATGAGATTGTCCGCCTGGCCAAGCTCCGTGCGCACGAAGTTGATGGAGTGGCACTCCATGCACGTACCTTCCATCTGCTCGCGCTCTGCCTCCCACTCCGCCTGAGTTAGCCGCGCCAAGTCCGCCTGCTCGACCAGATCG
This sequence comes from Gemmatimonadota bacterium, assembly GCA_039586875.1. Lineage (GTDB taxonomy): Bacteria > Gemmatimonadota > Gemmatimonadetes > Gemmatimonadales > GWC2-71-9 > JAOTVV01. The sequence goes on from JBDHJO010000250.1 coordinate 1,643, forward strand.
AGACGTGCCGTCGGTTCGCCCGCTGGATCGAGAATGCCAAGTGCCTGCAAGATGGTCACACGGTCGGCAGCCCACTGCTCGTCTTCGGGAAGCGGCAACCGCACGGCGAGGAACCCCCACGCCGTCCGCACCTCGTGGGTGCCGTCCGGCATATGGCAGGTCTGACAGGTCGGGGCAGACGTGGTGGCCGGCAGCGTGCCGTTCTGCTTGAGCAGATAGCGCACACCGTGCTTTGAACTCGAATACATCTCCCATTGCGGGTGGTCGAACCCCATGTGGCACGTCTGGCAGGCCTGCGGCTGCCGCGCCTCGTCCACCGAGAACAGGTGGCGCGTGTGGCACGCATCGCACGACGCCACGCCGTACGCCTGACCTGCCTCCTTGAGCGCGGCGACGTCCTCGTCGCTCTTCAGGCCGATCTTGTGACAGCCACCACATCCCTTCCGGCCCTGTGTCAGGGACATGGGCAACGCGTGCGTCGTCGGCATGGCGTTCATCGCCGTCCATGCCAGCGCGTGTTTGCCGGCCGTGAACTCGTCGACGCGCGCCTCGTGACACATCGCGCAGGTGGCGGGTGTGGGTAAGCGCACGTCTGCGACGTCTTCCGAGTTCGTGTGCTCACCACCGTGGCAGACCGAGCAATCGATCCCGTTTTGCCCGTGCTGGCTCGCCTGCCAGTCCGCGACGATGCTCGGGTGAATCTGCCGATGACAGTCGGTGCATGAAGACGGTGCTGATGCGGAGTCCGTCGGGGATGGGCTGTCGGCCGCTATGAGTGCGAGCAGGCCGGCCGACGTCAGGGTCGCAAGGACGAAGGAACGGAGCCGTCGCATTGAGGTCTCCCTGAGAAGTCTGTAGTCGAACAGACAGCGGCAGTCCTGTGTGCAATTTGACCGCGTGCACCCCGTTGTCAAACCGGGGCAACAGTGTACAGCACCTATCCCGATCGTCCCTGTTGTCGATCGCTCGGCCAGGCGGTAGAATGGACCGTCCGCGCCACTCGGAGAGGCAGCGTTCTGTGAACACGTTCTCGGCAATCGACTGGTTCTGGACGGCCGCATTCCTGCTGCTGATGGTTGGTGGGGCGTTCTTTTTCTACCGTCTCGCTCGCCGTTCCGAGTCGGACTTCTTCCTCGCGGGTCGCGGACTCCCGTGGTGGCTTCCTGCCTCCTCGGTCTTCAGCACGCACACGGCCACCGACACGCCGATGTGGATCACCGGAGTCGTGTACGCGCACGGGCTCCGGGGTCTCTGGTACACGTTCTTCGCCGCGTGGACGGCGATCGCGTCCTTTGTGTCGGCGCGGATCTTCCGACGATCGCTGGCGTACACGCAGGCTGAGTGGCAGACGCTGCGGTTCAGTGGTCTCGGGTCGGAATTGCTCCGGGGCTGGCTCGCCGGCTGGCAGGTGTTCATGAACATGTTCATCCTCGGCTGGGTGGGGATGGCCATGGGCAAAGTGGGCCATCTGGCATTCGGGTGGCCGACGTGGGTCGGCTTGGTCGTGCCGACGGTGATCACCGCGCTCTACACGCTCGCGGCCGGGTACTGGGGCGTCGTGATGGGCGACTTCCTTCAAGGCATCGTCGCGATCTTCGCGATCGTGTTGGTGTCCCTGGTGGGCCTGCACGCCGCCGGCGGACCGGTCGAGGTCACGACCAGACTGGCCGACATGGGTGGCGCCTGGCGGTTGGACCCGTTGGCATTCACCGGGTGGCTGAGTGGCGAGTTCCCGGTGGTG
>JBDHJO010000251.1:0-3370 GCA_039586875.1 Gemmatimonadota bacterium
ACTGAACAGCACCTCGCGAAGACGCGTGATTCGACGTCGATGCCCTCCCTGCCACTCGAGCACTACGCGGGCGTCTACCGCGATTCCTGGTACGGCACCGTAAGCATCCGGTTTGATGGAACGGCGCTGCGGATTCGGTTCGACCACACGCCGTCACTCATTGGAGCGCTCGATCACTGGGAGCACGACACGTTCGTGGCGCGATGGGACGACCGCGAGCTTCGTGCCGACGCGCTCGTCACGTTCGCACTTCGACCGGACGGCAGGATCGACCGCGTCAGCATGCGCGCCGTGTCACCCCGTACGGACTTCAGCTTCGACTTTCACGATCTCGATCTGCGGCCGGTGAATAGCCGCTAACCCCAACGCACAACGCCCGGCAGGGTGCGCTCTTTTGCCAGGCATCGGCCCGTGCGCTGGACCTACTGCTTCACCCAGCTCGGTCGCAGGTCCCTCGTGGTCTCGAAAACGAGGTGATCGACGAGCCGGCCGTACGCCTCGCTCGGGTTCTCAGCCGAGAAGTACACGTCCCCTCCAATGAGGCCGAGTTCACCGACGGTTTCCGACGCCGTAGCCCTGCTGCTCCAGATCGTCGCCCCGGATCCGGTCGACAACAACTTGACCGAAAGATCGACCGTGACCGAAGCCTCCATCCGCGGTATGCTGAGCCCGGCCAGCACCCCGCGCGGCTTCACGTCCGACACGGTGAGATGGCCAATGAACACAGCCGGCACATCCCACGCATCGCCAATGCGCTGGGCCGCACGCGCGTTCAGCTCCGCTTCGCCAACCTCGTCCAACACCGCATCGGCCGGCCCGAGCTCCAGCACCTCCACCCGCTGCTGACCGGCAAACACCTCCGCCATGAACCGCTCGGTCGCAAATCGATCGAGGTCACCCTTTGCGTTCTCGATGGTGAACATCACCAACCCCACACGGCCCTGCTCGGCGAGATCGAGCCGAGGTGCAACCAACACGCGCTTCGACGAACACGCACCGAGCAACACAGCCACGGCAAGCACCGCGAAGACACTGGCGCGCCTGCTCAAGCGCCGAGGTGCGTGTCCCCGAATCCACATTACCGCCCACCGACGGCGGCGACGCAAACCGCTCCCATCGTGGGCAGCACGGCGGCGGGAGCGCGGCGCACGCTCGCTGAGGCACTGCGCGGCGGGTTCGAGCAGGATAGTGGGCTTGAGCTTGTTCGCTGCAACAGTCATACGATCCCCCAAGCGCGGGTCGCCCGATGCGACACCAACGTGCACCCTGGTTCACCGGCAAGATAGGTACCGCGGAGATACAATTTGTGTAATACGTTGCAAACAAATGGCTTACAAATGCTGTATACGATCGCGCTGCAAATCGATTGTCCCCTGGCGGGGACGCACCATGTACCTCGGACAGTGCGAGCACACCAGAGCGCCGGCACCCGGAAGCGGGCGCTGATCTTCCGCACGCGCGCGTTCGGCACGATTCTTAGCACATGGTGATCAGCGCACATCCGCGATCGAACACCTCGGAGTTTTGCGAGTGACACGAGATGACAACTGATCCCGGCAATCCAACGACCCGCGGTCGCGCCAACGAGATTCGCGTCTCCGGCGAAGTGCTCGCCGAGGTGGCCAAGATGGAAGCCCTGAGCACGGCGCTGCAGGAGGCCATTGAACAGGTGCGGCGGGAGCACCCCAAGGCGTTCAGCGGAAGCCAGTTGCTCAAGTACGGCTATCTCTGGGACGCCTTCGTCCATGCTGCCCGACGCGCGGGGGTCACCCTCACCACCATCGAAGCGCGCGAACCCAAGTTGTAGACCTCCCTATCGAATCGGCACCGACACCGACAACTGATGAGTGGTGACCGTGACGTCCTGCAAGGTCAATGGACCTGACGGAGCCACCACGATGTCGTTCGCGAATCCCGCCTCGCGCGTCGCGGCATCGGGTGCCCATGCGACGCCGGGGCGCCCCGTGCCGGTCGTCGCCCGCCCCATGTACCGGACTTCGACCGAGCGGAGCTTCAGGCGCACGCCCCACGTGGGGGTCCACTCCATCCAATCTTCGTCCTGCCGTCGAAACGACTCGTCGATGTTGTCCCATTGATCCAGGTGATAATCGTATGCTCGCACCTGAACACCGAGCTGCAGTTGCACCGGGCCGACAACCTGGGCAGCGCCCATGCTGACGACGGCGTTCTTGAAGTCGAAGGAATTCTCGATTGTCTTCTCGCCTTCGCGGATCGGGGTGCCGCCGACGCTCACCGTATCACCCTCCGCTTCGGCCCACGTTTCACTCCATGCCGGCTGAAACACCACATCGACCCCGAAGGTCGTTCCCCCCGAGATCTTGGCGACCCCTGCCCCAAGCTCCAGTGCCGTGCTGTGCCCGGGGTCCCGCGGGATGTTGACCAGCTCGTAGTTCGGGATTTTCGGGTGGTTCTTCCGATTGGCCGTGATCGTGCCGCCGACCTGCCACCCCGACCGCCCCATCGGCTGCCGGTATCCCACCTGTCCACCCCACGTGCGCGTTTGATCGAGGTTCCGTTCGATCCGCACCTGGCGCTCCCAGTCCCATGGGATCGTATCCGGGACCGTGGTGTCGATCGGCACCCACTCCACGTAGGTCACGTCGTGCTCCATGTTGAACCGGTTGTGCAGAACGGCCACTTCGAGCGTGCGGTTGCCGGTAAACGTCGTCGCGAGCCCTAACCGGAAGTCACTCGTGTTCCCGGACTGTGCGATGTCGGCACTTCCTGCATAGAGATGCTCGACGCCGTCAACGGCGTCGAGGTCCGACAGAGCCGCCGAAACGCCGAGTGCCACCCCACCTGGCAACACTGTCCCCGCCATGATCGTGCCGTACATGTTCGTTGCCGACTGGCGCGCGAGGGCATCCGGCGGTAGCGGCTCCGGCACCACATCGACGACTTGCGGCACACCACCCTCGAACCAGACGGGACGCGGCCAGAAGTTCTCATTCCCGGTCTTGAGCTGCTGCAGCGCCACTGTTACGCCCCCGAACCATTGCCCCGAGCGTACCAGCATGCCGAACGGCAACGTGCGCGCATCGCCCGCGTTGTTCGAGATCCCGTAGTACGTCGGAACGGCGAAGACCTGCGACTCCACCACCCGTGAGCCCGTCGCTGGATTCGTGAACGGATCGCCGATGGTATCGGCGATCGCAATCGACAGGCCGCCCATCCCGAGCTTGTCGGACGGGGTCAGCAGGAACTGGTCGCCCGCAGCGACCGGGACCGTCTTCAACGCGATCAACTGCGCAGCGGCGGATGCGGGCAGAGCAACTGACAGCAGGGAGCCGGCGATCCATCCATATCCAACCAACCGAGAAATCATGGTGCCTCCAGCGGTACGACGTCG
>JBDHJO010000252.1:0-3348 GCA_039586875.1 Gemmatimonadota bacterium
CTGGCCGTCAAGCTCCACTGCGTGCGACATTACCTTATGGCCGGAGCACTGTTCGCAGAGAACAACGCGGACAGCCTTCATTCCAGTCTCTTCTTTCCGTTTCGCACGCCCACCCCGGTGCTGGTGATTCGGGAAATGGTCCTCACCGATTTGCAGTTTCTCGATCCTGTCGAATTCTCTGTAAATGAGCGGATTCTCTTCCTCGAGAGTTTCGTCGATCGCTTTCGGGGGGAGCACTCGCCAAGGGCCGTAAAGGCAGTCGCTCGCGCTAGTCGACTCCGGACCTTCTACCGCACCGGTAAGCTCGCCGCGTGTCTTGCTGCGGCTACGGTTCTGCTGGCGGTGCTTATCCTCCTGATCAGATGAGGTCATGGTCTGCCTCGCAGGTGGTTCAGTGTCGCCGCCACGGCCCGCGGAGATAGCTGGCCTCCGCATAGCCTCTGCTCGACCCAGACGATCACTCAGCGCCTCCAGCCGGGTAATCCGCTTGAGGGTCGTTTGCCTAGTGCAACGCTGCCCGGGGAACCATCGACCTCACGCTTATCAGGCATCTGAGAAGAAGCCCGACTTCGGGCATCCTGCGCTCCGATAGCGAACTTTCACTAGACGGCGCGGGCAGGCTGCGCTTCTCGATCGTCAAGTGAGTCGCAACCTACGCCTCCCTATTGCGAGCGGAATTGCGAGCACGCAGCTCCGCGGCAACGGAAGTACCGAGACCCTGCTGGAAAGCCCTCTCGCGTGCCGCGGTCCTTTCGCTTTGGCCCGGCAACCGGCGGGGCGGGCGCGGATGAGGGATCCGAGCTACTCGAGCGCGACGCGATCCGGTCGGAGTCGTACGTCGATCCGGGCGACCAGCGATGATCGAACCGCTCCGCCTGCCCGGCGTACCGACCACGGGAACCGACGGTCGGCGCACCAACATCGAGTGCATCCGCTCCGCGGTGTCCGCCCTGCTGCCCTCGTCGTCGGTTCTGTTCGTCGATGTCGACCACCGCAACGGATGCCCATGCGCCGACGACGGCGCTCCCGACGATCGCTGCACCTGTGACGCGGTCGATCTGACGCTCCACCAGCTCGACGTGAGGACGCAATGAAGCTCCCGCGCCCGCGCTCGGAGTCGGTGCTTGCCGATCCGATGGTGGCCGCGTTGCCGCATCGGTGTCGCCGCTGCTACGAAGTCGCGATCGGACGGGATCGGTACCAGTGTCGTACGTGCGGCATACGTGACGCGGCGGAGGCGTGGGGGGGACCGGACAACGATGCCGTTATCGGCGCACCCCCGACGAGGACGTCGGAGCATCTACGGCTCGAGATCGCCGCCGCGCACGTACAGGGCCACCCCCTCGATCCCGGCGAGCCCGTGCCCGGTTGCACCTGCGAGCTCTGCATCGGCCTACCCGCGGATCACCCGGCCCGGATTCCCGCGTGGCGACGTGCGGACCCCGACAAGGCCGCCGCGTCCGACCGGGCTCGGCGCGAGCGCTGGGAGCGCACCGTGGACGCCGTGCGTGCCGTTTCCGTCATCGACATCGCTCGCCTGCTCGGGTGCGGCGAGCCCGTTCGGCGCGGGAGAACGCTTCACGTCCGTTGCCCGCTGCATGATGATCGAAACCCGTCATGTCGCATCGACGTGGACCAAAACCTCTGGTACTGCGCTCCCTGCGGCGAAGGCGGCGACGCGCTCGTGCTCTATATGCGTGCCCGGTGCCGGACGTTCACCGAGGCGATAAGTGATCTGGCTGGGGCTGCATGAGGTCCGCGGTGGTAAAGGCGACATGGCGAACGCCGCAGCCGGTGCGCTCGGGCTCGCTGGTGCCACGAGGCGCGTCAATCAGATACGCGTCACGAGGTGCAGGATCTAGCACCGGGACGACAAGCGCCCCGCCCACCCGAAGATGGACGGGGCGCAGTCGCCAAGTTGCGCTACTTATCGAGGACCCTCACCGCGTCGCAGCCCTCGATCGGCACGCCGCCTAGGGTCGAGCCGGTGATGCACGCCTCGGTGTTGCCAGGCGCTAGACCCGTCTCTTTCTGACGGTAGTGTGAGACCAAGTCTGCAAAGCCGTCGCCATTCACGTCCAGCTCCTCCCACACACAGTTCTCCCCGGACTCGTCGCACACTTCCTCGTGGGTATGCTCAAAGACCACGTCGGGATCGGTGAGATCGTGACGAGGTGAGACGCCGGCCGGTCCGAAGGCTAGCGTCGTCACGTCCACGTCGGCCACGTCGAACGTTGCGCTTCCCAAGATCGCCACCGGCACAACGCCGTTGCTCTTGGGATTGATCGAGTTGGGATCGCTACCCGGCTTGATTTCGATCGACACCGGGATGGGGTACCCGTAGGTGGCGAAGAACAGGTCCAGGTCCGTGTTCGAAGTCCATAGCGACGAAAACTTGGACCAATAGTCTCCACCCGCATAGACATAGCCGTTATTCCGGGCGCCGCTACAGGGAAGCACGTTGCCATCGAGGTAGGCTTGACCGTTCGGCATGACTTGTTGCACTACGATGCTGTACGTCTGCCCAGGAGTGACAGCAATAGCCGACGGGAAGATGAAGTCGGTCGGGGAGGTCGATTGTGTCGTAGCCGGTATGACGGCAGTCATGAACCCCAGTTCCGACCCAGTAGGTGGCCCGTCATGGACGCTCACCCGCAGGGTCGGGTCTGGAAAGTTGCTTTGGGCGATTAACCACAGCTGCACCGCAACGACTTCCGAGAGCGGCGGCACGAACGTCTGAGCCCGGGCGCTGCCCGGCGCGGCGATGGACCCGCAACCATACAAGCCGTTCCCGTCCGCGAGGGAGAGCCCTTGGTCAAATGTCCCGAGCGTCGACCCCAAGGACACGACGTTGGGAAATGCTACTGAGCCGTCGAACGTCATGTGTTCGATTACCTCAACTTCACTCTCCGGGCTCAAGTCGGCGGGCGTTTCAGTGCACGCCGCCATTGTTCCTACCAGGGCCAAAGTCAAAGCCAGTCTTTTCATGAGACCTTCTCGCTGGGGGAGGTGGGGCGGCAAGAGTAAGCACCGCACAAGACGCGTGCAACAAACACGCGTTCCCGCCTCCGATGTGGCGTAGAGCCTGGTCTTGCTTGGCTCTTTCCATCACGCGAGACCCGCGCCGCTGTCAGGAGGAATCGCAGGCCGTCACCCCTCACGAACTCCGCACCGTCCCCGACTTCGCAACAAGGAAGCAGTGGCTCCCGGGGATTGGGGAAGTGAGAGGCGGGGCATCATACCGTTGAGTTCGTGATCGCGACCATACGGTCATAGGAACGACCTGCGAGGCATTGGACAACCGGGTTGGACCGCAGGCGTCGCCTCTCAGTCCGACGGGCGGGGCCG
>JBDHJO010000059.1:0-14277 GCA_039586875.1 Gemmatimonadota bacterium
TGCTTCGCTGGCGGACGGCACTCGTGGTTCGCGAGCTGGAGGCGGACCTGATCGCCGAGGGGTCCTTCGAGGCCGATCGCAAAACGCTGGTGACACTCATGCGTCGCAAGGAACGACTCGAGTACCGCCTGGCACGAGCGCGGCTTCGCATTCAACGGCGGCGGCAGCGGTACGGGCCCGGACGGGGCGGCCGGCAGGATTCGCTGAAAGCGCTCGAACGCGATCAGGCGCACCTGTGGGAGCAGCTGCAGGCGCTGGATGAGCAGATTGCGCCGCTGGCACGACAAGCTGCGCAGTTGAACAACGTGCGCTGGGGGCAGATCATGCGCGCCGGCAACGACAAAAGTCATCTTGCACGACAGATCGAGCGCTACGCCGACGTGTACACGTCACGGGTGTCCAACTTCCTGCAGCAGACGCCGTTCGTGTACCTGCGCTCGCCCCGGGGAAGCCTGCCGCACGACCGCAGCCCGTAACCAGGCCTATCGGTGGACGAGCGTCCCCGGGTGTGTGACGGCGAGCAAGAAGAGCCCCGACCCGCCGGCGATGGCGAGTGTCACGAGGTCGCCGGTCAGGAACCACAATACGGCACCCATCATTGCCAGGCCATCGGCCAGTGCCCAGATCACGATCACCCGGCCGATGTTTGCCGCCCACCAGTGTCTGGGGTCGTCGTCCGGACCGCACGGCCGTACGGACGCTCGCACGACACGCCGCGCGACGACCGCCGCCGCGGCGAGCGCGGCGGCACCGATCCTGGCATACACCAGTGGCAGCACCGGTGCAGTCATCTCGGCGAGGTCGCGCACGAAGGCTAGCACGACGAACACCGACACGACGCCGCCGATGAATGCGACGTGGAGCACCGGCACGACCCGAGGATTCACGGCAGCGGCCCACCGACGACGCGCTTGACCGGCGTGCCCTGCGGCAGCGCGGTACCGGCATCCACCCCATTCAGCAGTGCGACTCGCTCGAGCACGACCTGTGAGGGATAGCGGCGATTGAACTCCTCCATCGTCATGGATCGATCGAGCGTCACGATCTGGAGTCGCAGCGGCTGAACAGCCAGCGCCGCCTGGTCGGTCAATCGGTTGAAACTCCGCTGCGTGGTTGAGACGGACCCCGCATGCCCACCCCACCGTTCGCTGGCGGCGAATCCCAGGATCTGGTAGACGACCCCGCCGTACTCGATGAACATGGCCGAGCCACGAACGGCCGTCCCCTGGTCCGTGGCCGCCGAGAAGGTCGTGGCGGCCGCGGGAAGCCCGTTCACGGTGGCAGCATCGACGCTCCCTGCCTGGAGACCTTCCTGAGCAGCGAATGCTCCTGCCGCCGTGGCGGCCGACGTCCCCTCGGCGAGCGTGAGCTGGATCATCGCATCCTCATTTGGGCTGACCGCGACGACCCCTGCCTTGTAGTTCGCGGTGTTCCATCCCGCAGGGAAGTCGACGCGAAACTGCAGATCGGGATGGAGGAACTGCGATTCACGGAAGAACCCTTCGCGCGGATTCACACCATACACCAAGCCGTCGAGGCGACGCAGGTATCCGTCTCTGCTGACGACCGTGCCGTTGTTCGGCAAGGTTTCGAGCGCTTGGTACATGCGCTGCTCACGGTTTTCCGGATTTGGATGCGTCGATAGCCACTCGGGGATTCGCTCAGCCCCCCCAGCCGCACTCACGCGTCCGAGCATGGCATACACGCCCGGCATCTCGCGCGCGTCGTAGTCGCCCCGGACCATGTACCGCATACCGAGGTCGTCCGCTTGCCGCTCGTCATCGCGGCCGAACTTGAGGAACATCAACTGGAGTCCGGTACCACCGACGCCGAGCACGAGTTGCGAGAACTCGTCGGGGACGAGGACCGCTCCGGCCACCAACCCAACCTGTGCGAGTTGTTGCTGCGTCATCTGCTGGGCGGAGTGCCGTGCCGTGACGTGCCCGATCTCGTGTCCCATGACCGCTGCCAGTTCCGCCTCCGAACCGAAATAGGCGAGGATGCCGCGCGTGATGTAGATGAAGCCACCCGGCAGTGCGAACGCGTTGACGACCGGATCGTCGACCACGCGGAACGTCCACGGAAGCTCCGGCCGCTCGGAGCGCGCGGCGAGTTTGGCACCGATGCCGGCCACATACGTCTGCAGGTCATCGTCGGGGTAGAGACCGTATTGCGACACGATCGCGGGGTCGGCCTGCATCCCCATTTGGATTTCCTGGCCCTCGCTGACGAGCATGAACTCGCGTTCGCCCGTCGCGGGATTCACTGCGCACGACGCGGCTGCCAGCATGCAGCCGAAGAACACCGGGTAAGAGCGGAGAACGCGCATGGGCTCCTGACCTGTGACGGGGGACACCGATCCACCGGTATTCATGATAGCAAGCGCGCTGCTGAGCAGCCACACGCACACCGGGGCGGTGCCTCAGGAGGCACCGCCCCGGTTCTGCACTCGCGTGTGCGTCGCTACCGGTTGATCAACTCGATCAGAAACTCCGCTACGCGCGGGTCTTTCGACTGGCCGAGCCAGATGATCGCCTGCTGCCGCACCTCGGGATTGGGATCCGAGCGGGCCGCCTCCATCAGCTTCTCGACCGCGGCCGGCTCCTTCCGATGAGCCAGGGCATAGAGCAGGTGCGCGCGCATGTCCGGATCGTCGACGCTGTCGTAGATCTCTATGACGGTCGCAACCTCGATGCCGTCGTGCTGCGAGGCCATGAAGAGCGCCTGCTGGCGGATCTCCGGGTCCTCCGATGGATCGCGCGCCCGCTCGAGTAGGAAGTCGATGTCCTCGGTGTGCCCGCTCGACGCGAGCGAGTGCACGATGAACTCTCGCACGCCCGGATCCGTAGCAGTCCCATAGAGCTCCCGAAGGAACGCGCGGTCCTCCGCGCTCCCCGTCTGCCCCAGCGTCATGACGGCCATCTGCTGGACCTCGGGATCGGCTCCGGGTTGCCGCGCCAAATCCCGGAGCAACGTCTTGCTCCGATCGTCGTTGCGTTGGCCGAGCAACATCACGGCACGCCGCTGAAGATCCGGATCGTCCGATGTTCGCGCAGCATCAGCGAGCACCTCATAGGCACGATCGCTCTTCGACTCCACGAGGAACATGAGCGCCATGGTGCGCACCTCGGGGTCGGGATCGTTTTGCACGACGTCGAGCAGCAAGCTCTCGGTCTCCGGCGCGCGCTTCTGCCCCAGGACCACGATGGCCCGCCGCCGGAGCTCGACCGACGCTTCGTCCCGCTTCATGACGAGCTCGCGCAGCACCGGCAGTGCCTGTTCGCTTTCCATCATCATCAGCGCTTGCAGCGCCGCCATCTTCACTTCGTCTTCTGGATCGTGCTGCCGCCCCTTTTCCTGCACGATGCCGCCCGCAACGGCCAGGTGCTCGGCCGCCGCCGCATCACCGCGCTGCGCCAATCGCCCCTGGATGCGCGTCGCGAGTACCTCGGCCTCCGATCGCGTACCGGTGTCGGGGTACGCATCCGCCTGCATCTCGATCAGGCGAAGTCCTTCCTCGAGATCCTTCGTCGTCCCCATCCGGTACCGGGCGAACGCTTCCCAATAGTGGGCATCGCCCACATAGCCGGAGTTGGCATACTGGGTGCGGATCCGTCCGAAGAGCTCGATCGCTTGCTTGTACTGCGAGCGGTTGAGCGCGGCTCTGGCTGCCTTGTACACCGAGTCGGCCGGATCGCCCTGCAGCCACGCCGTCGGAGCCGTCGGAGCGGACGCCACCACGATCCCTCCCGTTACCGGGACCATCGCGCTCCTGGACTCCGCCTGTTGCGCGGCGGTCAGAGCCGTCGGCAACGTGAAGGCGATACACGCAACCACCAGGTTCCTCTTTGTACGTGTCATTTACAGCACTCCTTGTATCGGCATCCCCACCGGCTGCACATCGACCGTCGAATGCAGTCGGAAGAGGACACTGCGTTGTTCCATGCTCTCTTCGATGAGATCGAGCTCGTCGGACCGCGGGCGACCCTCGTAGCTCGCGATCTGTGCGAGTACCAGTTCGATGTCCTCCAACAGGGGCTGCAGCGTCGGATCACCCTGAACCGGCGCGTCGAGCAACACCCGCGTGGTTGCCAGGAGATCCCGGGCACCGGCGACGGCGGACCGGCCGGCCCGCGCATCGGCGCGGAATCCCGTCAGGAAGACCTCGACCTGTTGCAGATGCTCGGCCGTCGTGAGACGAAAGGCCACGGGGGAGTCGGTGGTCTCTTCTGCGGCCGCTCCGGCGGCAACCATGTCGGCTCCATGCGGCACCGACAATCGCCCGATGCCCACGCCGATCACCAGCGCGGCGGCTATGCCGATACCCCAATAGCGCCACGTGGGGCGCCGGTGAGTACGGCGGTGAGACCGGTGCTCGGTGATCGCGTCCCACATGTCGTCCCGCGGGACCTCAGTCGGCTCCCGATAGCTTCGGAGCTGCTCGCGCAGGAATTCGTCGAATCGTTCGTCAGTCATGATGCCCATTCTCCCGCAAACTCGCTGAGCGCTTCGCGCAACCGCGCTCGCGCTCGAAACAGCTGTGCCTTCGATGTGCCCACCGGCATGCCCAGCGCCGAGCCGATCTCCTCGTGGGTATAGCCTTCGACATCGTGCATCACGAACACCATCCGATACTTGGTCGGTAAGTCGTCGATGGCCCGCTCCAGCTTCTCCTTCAGGTCCGGCTCGGCCTGCCGGCGCGTTCCTCCGCGCTCGAGTCCTTCATCGAGCTCGACCTCGCGTTGCCGAAACCGCTTGACCTTTCGCAACCCGTTCAGGACGACGGTGCCGGCGATCGTCCGAATCCACGTGCCGAGTGCCGCATCACCCCGAAACTGTTCGAGGCGGTCGAAGGTCCGGATGAACGTCTCCTGCGTGTAGTCCCGTGCCAGGTCCTCGTCGCCGGTCATGCGGTAGGCAAGCCGGTACACGCGGTCGACGTGCTGGTCGTACAGTTGGCGTTCCGCTGCCGGATCTCCGTCCCGGACTCGCGCGATCAGTTCTCGTTCGTCCACCCAGCCCCCGAGCTCGTGGGTTGTGCGTGCTGTTGTGAGGACACTACGTGCCCAGAAAGGGTTGCACCGGAGAAGGCCGGTCAAGCGAAAGGCGTTTGGCGAGCCGGCGGTTCCGGTACGGAATGCAGCGCGGTCCGTCACACAGAGAGCGACGGACCGCGTAATGGAAGCACCGTAAGTTAATGCAAAACAATGGGTTATCTAATCACATGCTCTGCAGTACCCCGCGGATGATCGTCTCGAGATCTGCGGCGAGCTGCCGGCCGGCCTCCAACACCTCTTCGTGCGACAGCACCCCTGCCGTCAAACCGGCCCCGGGATTCGTGATGCTGGATACGCCCAAGACCCGCATCCCGCGGGCTCGGGCAGCAATCACCTCCGGTACCGTCGACATCCCAACCGCGTCGGCACCGATTCGCTGCAGCATCCGAATCTCCGCCGGGGTCTCGTAGGTCGGTCCCAGGAGCCCTGCATAGACACCCTCGTCGAGCGGAATGCCCGCGTCCCGCGCAACAGTCCGCGCCAGCGCACGCAGCGCACGGTCATACGGCTCCGACATGTCGGGGAACCGGTCCTCGCCATCCTGCACCCGGCCAGCGAGCGGACTCCGCCACATCAGGTTCAGGTGGTCGGCAATCAACATGAGGAGGGGCGGGCGGAACGTGGAACGTAATCCACCTGCGGCATTCGTCACGATGAGTGTTCGGATACCCAAGGTTGCAAACACCCGCACGGGGAGAATTACCGTCGCGGGGTCGTGGCCTTCATAGAGGTGGAATCGTCCGCTCTGGAGCAGCACCGGCACGCCCTCGAGCGTCCCGGCGATGAACTCGCCGGCATGCCCGTGCACCGTGGTGGCGGGAAACCCAGGAATCTCCGCATACGGGACACGAACCGCCCCATCGACGGCGTCCCCCAACGCACCCAACCCCGACCCGAGCACGACGGCGACCTTCGGGCGCACCGCCCCGCGTCTGTCCGAGAGTGCCTCCGCTACCGCGTTCACACGGACGTCGGTCACGGGATTCGAATCACCCACGGATCAGAACACCGACGGGAACGACGGGAAATCGATCCCTTGCACCTTGCACGTTGCACCTTGCGCCCTTCAGCATCACACCAACATCCCCGCCAGGCTCGCCGACATGAACGCGGCGAGGTTGCCGCCGATCATGGCCTTGAGGCCAAGACGGGAGAGATCACTCCGCCGTTCGGGCGCGATGCCGCCGATCCCGCCGATCTGGATCGCAATCGACGAGAAGTTTGCGAAGCCAAGCAATGCATACGTCGAGATGATCGCAGCCCGTGGGGAAAGCGTGCCGCCCTCGAGGGTGCCGGCTAGCTGCAGGTACGCCACGAACTCGTTGACCACGGTCTTCACCCCAATCAACGATCCCACGGTACTGGCGTCGGCCCATGGCACGCCCATCAGCCACGCCAGCGGGGCGAGCACCCAGCCGAAGATGCGTTCGAGCGACAGCCCGTCGATGCCGGCGAGGCCGCCAAGGCCCGCCACACCGTAGTTGAGCAAGTTGATCAGCGCGATGAAGGCGAGCAGCATGGCGCCGACGTTGAGCGCGAGCTGGAGCCCCTGGGCTGCACCGCCGGCCGCCGCCTCGATCACGTTCGCTTCCTGACGCTCGGCGTCGAGCTTGGCGCTGCCCTTGGTTTCCGGCGCTCCGAGCTCCGGCACGAGGATCTTCGAGATGAGGAGCGCGGCAGGCGCATTCATGACGCTGGCCGTGAGCAGGTGACCGGCGATGTCGGGGAAATACGGCGTCAGCATCCCGACGTACGCGGCCATGACGCCGCCCGCGATCGTGGCGAACCCGCCGACCATCACCGTGTTCAGCTCGGACACCGTCATGCCGTTCACGAACGGTTTGATCAAGAGCGGCGATTCCGTTTGACCGACGAAGATGTTGCCCGCGACCGAGAGGGTCTCCGCACCCGACGTTCCCATGGTGCGCTGCATCACCCAGGCGATGCCTCGGACGATCCACTGCATGACACCCAGGTAATAGAGCACCGACATCAGCGACGAGAAGAAGATGATCGTGGGCAGGACGAGGAACGCGAACGCGGCACCGGTATTGGCCCACATTTGCACGCTGTCGATCACGCCGACCTCCGGTACCGCACCGGTCGGGACGCCCACTGGCACGTTGGGATCGACCAGGTTGCCGAAGATGAACGACGCGCCGTCCCGGGTGAAGCCGAGCAACCGCACGAACACCGTGTTGGCACCGGTGAAGAGCGCCCGGCCGACCCCGGTCTTCAGGACGAGGAAGGCGAAGATCGCCTGTAACACGACCCCCATGCCGACGAGCCGCCAGTTCACCTTTCGGCGATCCGACGACAGGACCCAGGCGATGGCCACCATGGCCATGAGACCGAAGATCCCGGTCAGTCGCTCCAGCAGCGGGGTGTCCAGTCCCTGACGCACCTGCTCGAGCTGTTCGGCAGCTGTCTGTACCAGCATGAGTGCGGTCATGTGATCTCGCTCAGCTCCTTCCGGACCTCAGCGATGAGGCCGGCCTTTCGACCTTCGTCGAGGAACGCGCTGCGGAATGTGTTGAGAATGACACGATCCAATTCGTCGCGCGTCAGACCAAGCTCGCGGTGCGCGATCCAATACTCCTCACTCAGCGTCGTGCGGTCCATCAAATGGCTGTCGCAGTTCAGCGTGACGATCCCCCCCATGTCGAGGTACCGTCGCGCCGGATGCTCAGCGACATCGAGCACGGTGTGCGTGTGCACGTTCGAGGTCAGACACACTTCGAGCGGGATTCCACGATCGATCACCTCGGCCTCCAGTTCCGGATCCTCGTACAGCCGCGTGCCGTGACCGATCCGTTGCGCGCCGCAGACGTGGATGGCCTGCCGGATCGACTCGGGTCCGTCACCCTCCCCTGCATGGCACGTGCAGTTGAGCCCGTGGCCGCGGGCATGCTCGAAGGCGGAGACGTGATTGACCGCCGGATGTCCATGTTCCGATCCAGCGAGGTCGAAAGCTACGACGCCCTCGGACCGATAATCCACGGCTGCGCGAGCCAGATCGTCCGACACCGGCGGCGGAAGCGTCCGCAGACCGGCAATGATCACGCGTACCACCGTGCCCGTTTCCGCTTCCCCGCGCCGAAATCCTGCCAGCGGCGCCTCGATCGCCTCGGTGAGTGACAGCGCCGGCATGTGCAGGGCCGGACAGTACCGCACCTCAACGTATCGCACGTTATCCGCAGCAACGTCCTGGACGAACTCGTACGCAATGCGCTCCATCGCACGCGAGGTCTGCATGACCGCCACCGTGAAGCGATATCGGTCTAGATACTCCTCGAGACTCTGCGCATGACGGACGAAGAGCGCGTCCGAGACCTGGTTGGGGTCCTGAGACGGGAGTGTTACACCCTGTGCTCGCGCCAACTCGACCATCGTCTGCGGTCTGAGACAGCCATCCAGGTGCACGTGGAGTTCCGCCTTGGGCAGGCGGCGGATCAGGTCCCGCGTGAGGCTCACGAGGTGATGTCGCTCGCGCGGGTGCTCTTGGGTTCGGTCACGGTGATTCGCGATCTCCGGTGAAGGCGAAGTTCCCCAATCTCACCGGCGGGTACGACAAACGCAATCGGCGTCGGGTGGTGGCACCCAGTGCATTAGGCGGGCGGTTGGCCCGGTGCACCTTGATGCCGCACGACCTCGCCAAGGACCGTAAAGAGCACGTCCTCGGCGATGTTGGTGGCCAGGTCGGCGATGCGCTCGAGATCTCGCGAGGCGGACAGGTTTGCGATTGCGACCTCAACCACGTCGGGCGACTCCTTGATCTTGGCTTGTACCAGCCGAAACATCTCGCGGTGAATCTCATCGACCTCGTCGTCCATGGTGCCCACCGACCGCGCCAGGTCGACGTCGAGGTTCACGACAGCATCCAAGCTCGCGTGCACCATCTTCTGCGCAACTTCGGCCATGCGCTCGATCGGGAGCGGCACATCGAGCGGGGGACGCTGAGCAAGGAGGATGGCGCGCTCGGCGATATTCACGGCCTGGTCGCCCATCCGTTCCAAGTCGTTGTTGACCTTCATCACGGCGATGACGTATCGCAGATCCGCCGCAACCGGTTGGTGCAGCGCGAGAATCTTCAGGCATTCCTCCTCGATCTGCACCTCGAGCGCATCGATCGCATCATCCGCCTGGAGCACCTCATCGGCGAGATCCGGCTGGCGATGCGTCAGAGCCGTAATGGCACGGTTCGTCGCACTCTCGACCAACGAGCCCACGCGAAGCACTTGCTCGCGCAACCGATCCATATCCCGCTGAAAGTGTTTTGACATGTGCGTGCCGCCTTATCCAAACCGGCCGGAGACGTAGTCCTCCGTCCGCTTCTCTTTGGGTCGCGTGAAGACCTGGTCGGTCTCCCCGAACTCGACCAGTTTGCCGGAGTCCAGGAACGCGGTGAAGTCGGAAATACGAGCTGCCTGCTGCATGTTGTGCGTCACGATGACGATCGTATACCGCTCCTTGAGTTCGAAGCAGAGGTCCTCGATGCGCGAGGTCGACACCGGATCGAGCGCCGATGCCGGCTCATCCATCAGGACCACTTCCGGCTGCAGGGCGAGTGCCCGGGCAATGCAGAGCCGTTGCTGTTGCCCACCCGAGAGCGACAGCGCCGAGTCGTTGAGCCGTTCCTTGACCTCGTCCCAGAGCGCAGCCTTGCGGAGCGACGACTCGACCAAGGCGTTGAGATCACCTTTGAACCCGTTGATGACCGGCCCCCAGGCAATGTTGCGGTAGATCGTCTTCGGGAACGGGTTGGGCTTCTGGAACACCATACCGATACGGCGGCGCACCTCCACCGCGTCGATGCCGGGGCCGTACAGGTCGAGGCCACGGTACAGGACCCGGCCATCCATGCTCGCCGACGGCACGAAGTCATTCATGCGATTCAACTGCCGCAGCAGGGTGCTCTTGCCACATCCGGAGGGCCCGATGATCGCGGTGATCTTGCGATCAGGCATTACCAGGCTGACGTCACGGACCGCCGGCTTGTCGCCGTACCTGATGGTGAGGTTGCGGACTTCGAGCACGGGCGGTTGCCCGTCGGACACCGCACCGTTCGGCCCTGTCTCGGTCTGGACTTCCCGCAGGTCAGTCACGATCGAAACCTCTGCGACCGCTGGCGAATGAAGACGGCGATGCCGTTCATGACCAGCAGGACGACAAGCAGTACGATGATGCCGGCGGCTGCAAGCTCATGGAATTCTTCCTGCGGTCGCGACACCCAATTGAAGATCTGAATCGGCAGCGCCGTGAATTGGTCCATGGGGCCATTGGGTACGAATGCCACATACGTGAGCGCCCCAATCATGATCAGCGGTGCGGTCTCCCCGATCGCGCGTGAGAGCGCCAGGATGGTGCCCGTGATGATGCCGGAGCTTGCCGATGGCAACACGTGATGCCGAACTGTCTGCCACTTGGTCGCGCCGAGGGCATAGGACGCGAGGCGAATGGAGCTGGGCACCGCGCGCACGGCTTCGCGCGATGCGATGATGATCACCGGGAGGATCAACAGACTCATGGTCATCGCCCCAGCGACCACGCTCCGGCCGAGCGCCATCCAGCGCACGAACACGGCGAGACCGAGCATGCCGTACACGATCGACGGCACCCCGGCGAGATTCGCGATGCTGATCTCGATCAGCGTATTCAATCGCGTCTTCTTTGCGTATTCCTCGAGGTATATGGCTGCAGCGACCCCGATGGGAATCGAGAACAACGCCGTGAAGCTGATCAACCACAGCGTGCCGTACAGCGCCGACTTGATCCCGGCGCGCTCAGGGAACCGAGAGGGGAAGTTCGAGAGGAACTGGGCATCCAACCACGGCAGCCCTTCCCGCGTCGCGTGCACGAGCAGCACGGCCAACAGCACGAGACAGAACCAG
Organism: Gemmatimonadota bacterium; assembly: GCA_039586875.1. Classification (GTDB taxonomy): domain Bacteria; phylum Gemmatimonadota; class Gemmatimonadetes; order Gemmatimonadales; family GWC2-71-9; genus JAOTVV01. The sequence continues at coordinate 10,949 of JBDHJO010000059.1, forward strand.
GTCAGCACCATGCAGGCGGTCTTGAACGCCCAGGCCACACGGTGTCGTTGGCGCAGGTTCGCCGGTGCCCGGAGGAGGTCGCTCACTCGTACACCTCCCGGAAACGGCGGAGAATCCGGTTCGCCAATAGGTTAGCCACAAGGGTAACGCAGAACAGCAAGGCGCCGACGGCGAAGATCGTCTGATACTCGATCGAACCGGCCGGGGTATCCCCCAGACTCACCTGGACGATATAGGCCGTCATCGTCTGGATGCTCTCGAGCGGATTCACCGTGAGCCTCGGCGTCGCACCGGCCGCAATGGTCACGGCCATTGTCTCCCCGACCGCCCGCGAGAGCGCAAGCACGAACGACGCCACGATTCCGGACAACGCCGCCGGCACCACGACCCTCGTGGAGACCTCGAACGGTGTCGCTCCGAGCGCATAGGCACCCTGCCGCAGCGAATCAGGCACCGCCCGCAACGCATCGTCACAGAGCGACGCGACCATGGGCAGGACCATAATGCCCACCACCACCGACGCGCTGGCCGCGTTGAAGATGTTCGTGGATGGGAACACGCTCTTCAGCAGGGGGGTCACGAACGTCAGTGCGAAGTACCCGTACACGACCGTCGGAATGCCCGCCAGGATCTCGAGGACCGGCTTGATGACACTCCGCATCCGTGCCGACGCATACTCGCTGAGGTAAATGCCGCTCGCGATTCCGACCGGGATGCCCAACAGCGCCGACCCCACGACGATCATGAACGTCCCACCAAGGAGCGGCAGGACGCCGAAGTGACGCGGCTCCAGCAGTGGGAACCACCGCCGGTCCGTCAGGAACTCGATGATCGAGACGTGTCGGAAGAACCCGATCGCCTCTGTCGCGAGCACGACGACGATGCCGACGGTGACGATGACGGAGAGGAGGGCGCACAAGAACATGACGCCCTTGATGCCCTCTTCGTGCCAGCGTCGACTGCCGCCGCGCTGCAACCCAGCCAGATCCGGTGCCACCGCGCCGGATCTGGCTGTGGGGACGCTCGAAACCCCCGCAGTGCTCACAGAGCTCCCATCGCGCTCAGAAGTGCAGGTAGGTTTGCGCCTTCAGCGAATACTCGGTGTCGCCTGTGGCGGGCGTCCACACGTCCACGTTCACCGCGAACTTATTCCGGCCCGTGAAGTGGAACATGACGCCGGGTGTGAACACCCACCCCTCGTCGTCGCTTACGTCCGTATCCGGATCACCCCAGCTCGCCCGGAACACCGGCTCCACGCCATACAGGAACCGGTTCTCGGTGACTGGGAACATGTACGCTCCGATCACCTGAGCAGATGCAAACTTGCTCGGGTCGGGGGTGGTGAGGTTCTTCCAGTTGTCTCCGTAGACGAGACCCGCCTGCACATGGGCGCCCGGCTTCTCGTACTCACCCCAGTGCACGTCCGCTCCGAACGCCGTCCCGAACTCGTCGGTGCCTGTGGAATCATTAGGGTAGTCGTGCGTACCGACATGACCGCCGACGCGGAGCTTCCCGACATTGTATTCGAGCCGCCCCGTGAAGGACTTCGATCCGTTCTCGTCGATGTCGTTGTTGGGGCCGCGGCCGTTCGTGACCGATGCCATGTACTGCAACCCGCTCGACCCGAGCGCACCGTCGACCATCACACCGAGGTCGCGGTCCGAGTAACTCAGCTTCTCGGTGAAACGGCTGAAGGAGCATACGCTACCCACCCCGGCACACCCGTCAATGGCGCGGACTCCGCCTACCCGCTCGATCACGAGGATCTGAGTCGAGCTCACGAGCTCGAACAGGTCAAACGGTCGCTTGAACTGCCCGAAGGTGGTGCGGAAACCCGGTGCAAAATTCAGACGCACGTAGGCATCGCGAAGCCCCGTGACGCCCTCGCCGAACTCGGGCTGCACCCTTCCGCTGACGAAGTCGTTCACCTTGACGTCAATTGACAGACGTGCGCGCCGGACGAAGAACGTCGTCGGCAGCTGCGCCGACTCGACGGACGTGTGGTTGAACTGAAAGTGCACCCGGCCGTTGATCTTCATGGACATGGCCTTGGACGAAATCTCGACCTGCGCGTGCGCGGGTTGAGCACCGGCGGCAACGACGCCAATCGCTGCTGTGGTGACGAACCAGTGCCATGGTACGCTTCGCATGTGTCTTCTCCCTGAGTTGTCGAGCACGAAGCGACGCCGGGCCGGACCCGAAGCCGGCCGGGCTGTCGCCACTACTCCGTCCGCAGGATCTCCGCGATGGACTTGCCCTTCGTGTCACCCGAGAACACGGACCCTGTTGCCCGGGCCTCGAACCGGCGGATACCGGCCTGATACGCATCGGTGGGCAGCGCGACGTAGCCCACCTCGCCCGCGAGACTCGCAGCGTTCTCCAGGTAGAAGCGCACGAAGGCCTGCACCTCCGGCCGCTCGGCCGCGACGGTGCTGACATAGATGAAGATCGGGCGGGACAGCGGCCGATAGCTGCCGTCGTTGATCGTCTGCTCGGACGGCGCCACCGCCCCGTCACCCGGATCGACCGGGACGACCTTGAGCTGGTCGGTGTTCTCGCTGTAGTACGCGTAGCCAAAGAAGGCGAGCGCGTTGGGATCGCCTGCCACGCCCTGCACGAGCACGTTGTCGTCCTCGCTCGCCGTGAAGTCCTGGCGGACGGCACCACCTTCACCGTTGATCGCTTCGGTGAAGTAGTCGAACGTGCCTGAATCCGTGCCCGGCGCGTACAGCACAATGGGCTCATCCGGGAACCCGTCCCGCACCTCGCTCCAACGTGTCATCGCGCTGCCGGGCTCCCAGATCTTGCGAAGCTCCTCGACGGTCAGGTAGTCGACGAACGTGTTGCTCGGATTGACGACGACCGACAGTCCGTCGAAGGCGACCGGCAGCTCGATGAAGCCGATCCCGTTCTCCTCCGCCAGCGATTCCTCAGAGCCCTTGATGAGCCGCGACGCGTCATTGATGTCGGTCTCCCCGACGGTGAACTTCTTGAATCCGCCACCCGTGCCGGAAATGCCGACGGTGACGCGTACGTCCGGGTACTGTCCCTGGAACTCCTCCGCCACCGCTTCGGTGATCGGGAAGACCGTGCTCGACCCATCGATCGTCACGATCGCCGGGTCGGCTGACTCGCCGCCGCCACACGCACCCACGACCAGGCCCGCAAGCAGAACCGCACTCCCTGTCCTCATGGCTTTCCGCCCTCTCGATGCCAGACCAGTGATCTGCCCTTGGGATCGGGCAGTTCTCAGTGTCCCATGACCGAGCGGAAAGGTAGTGCTGTTGTGTAAAGCGACGGTAAAGACTGGATAAGATTTCCGGGTCAGA
>JBDHJO010000060.1:0-13906 GCA_039586875.1 Gemmatimonadota bacterium
CGCATTGGTCAGGGGAATCTAGTCCGTTCGCTCGGACCTTGGAGGTCGGGTCAGTAGCTCGCCCAGCGGTCCATCCATGCGCCAGGTACCAATGCGAACCCGGAGAGCGAGCGAAACGCGTTGCGAATCGTGCAGGAGTTGTAGGTGATCTCGATGTGCGTGCCCGCGTCGCCGAACCTTCCCCAATCCAAGGCTCTTCCCGCTCCCTGCGGTGAAAGGACCATATTGAGTCCGGAAACAACGGCGCCCGTCACGGTGCTTGTTTCTGCTTCGAACAGGATGTTGCCTCCGACGGCGAGCACACCCTGCCATTTGAACCTAGCGCCGCTGAGCGTGGCGTTCCCGATGATAATGAGAAGCCCTGCACCGTCGACATCGGTGAGGATCACGTCACCGTCGAGTACGTAGGTTGCCCAGTCATTGACATTCGTGAGAGCTTTGTAATCAGGATGAAACGCTCCGGAGACCACTTGTCGCCAGTCTATTCCGGTGAAAGAGCTATCTCGAAAAGCGTTACCGGCAGCACTCTCCTCACGAGGGTCGACCTCTGGTGGCACCAGTGCAGGACCGCCACCCTGGCGTGAGAAAAGGGCAGGGACGTTCGGAGCACTGAGGCACTCGTCATATCCGCTGAGTTCATAGGTCCCCCCGCAAGCACCCTCAGTGCACCTGATGCCGTCAATCGCCGTGTACGCACCAAGCACCTTCATCGTGCCGTACTCCCATCGTGCGAACTGCGACACGACACGGATGGCCTGGGGATCGGAACCGCGGGTAGGATGGATCAACCGTCCACGCGACCGGATGATGTAGTCAATCCCGCCGAGCATCGTGTCTGCAGGTGCGTGGACGACGTGTGCGATGACGTCCGCATATCCGCCCACTACGTTGATGCGAAGCGAGTCACCATTAGAGGGGCGAAATGCCAGGGAGTCGTAGTGCGCGATGTAGCCCTCGAGGCCACTCTGTGCGATGACGAGTGCCTCAACGAGGTCGCCGCTGCTGTCGGCGATCCGACGGTCAGTTTGTACCTGCACCATCAAGGCGGCGAGCATCACCGTGACAAGCATCAGCACGAAGATCGTCAACGGCAGGGCAAAGCCGCCTTCCGACTGCCACCGTCGCGTCGTCACGGCCGTTGGTTCCTGAACCGCAACTGAGTTACGAGCCGGAACGTCGCCGGCTCCGTTGCGGCCCGAGGGATGCGTTCGCTGGCGCCGACGAGGCGTAGCTCGATGCCGCTGACGGTGTCGAGATCGCTGGGTGGGGTTGCCAGCGCTTCGGTCGACATTCCCGTGAGAAAGGCGAATCCGGATGCGGTGTCGAACGGTGCAGCCAATTCCTCGTATGCGTCGGTGCCGGCGCGGCGCCACAGGGCGAGACGACCGGGGAGATCGACGGAGGTGTCGAACTTGTACGTGACGGCGTGGTAGAGGTACACAATGCTGCCGGGTGGCGGTCTCCATGGTCCCCCGGCAGGAACCCCGGCCACGCCGACGAGTCGCCCACCCGGCACCACGCGGACCCCGTTGGCGTTACAAGTGCCCGTGTTGGTGGTCGGAGTGACCGTCACATTCGTGATGGGCACGAACGTCCCGTCCGTCCTCCGCCATGCCATGCCCTCGGCCTCGACCCCGGAGTAGGTGATCGAGTCGCTGGGGACGAGCGCGAGGATGTGTTCGTTGCCGAAGCGGTCGCACGCAACGCCGAACGCATACGGAATGCGGATCGTCACACTGTCGGGCGAAGCGAACGCCAACCCCCCGTCCCCCACCATCCGCAACTCGACCGCGGTCCAGTTGAGGCCGGTACGCGCGGTTTGCCGGGCAGCGAGCGTTGCCTCCTGGCGCTCCACGAATCTGGAGTCGCTCACGAGCAGCCGTGTGAGTGCGACCCCCAAAAGCCCGCCGACCGTGATGGCGACCAAGAGCTCGACTAGCGTGAATCCGCGGCGGGTCACTGCACTGAAAACGGCGAAGGTGAGCGTGGTTTCGGCCGGTGCACGACGACCGTCTCCGGCAGTGCCATGAGGTCCCCGGTAGCACTGATGACCACGGTGATCCGCTTGAGCTGCGGCGATGGGTCGCTGACGTCGGTGCACCGCGAGTATGCCAGCAAGCCGGACGAGTCCGCGCGGCACCCGGCCTGCGCATCGATCGAATCCCATGGTAGCGATCGTGCCCATGCGGCCGCACTCATGGTGGCGGCACTGCGATAACCGACGGCGGCACTACGGTTGTTCTGTTGGACGATCTGGAACATCAGCCCGCCGAGCGCGATGAGCACGCCGGACAGGATCGTGAGTGCCAGCATGACCTCGATCAGCGAGATGCCGCGCTCGGTGCGCCAGTCAGGGCGCGACGATACGAATCTGTCCGGCACGGCTCATTCGGACCTGCCGCTGAAACCCGTTGGTTTCAGCGGTCACGCTGAGGTTGGAGGTTGCGGCTCCGTTCGGGAAGATCTCTATCGATGTCGTCGGATCCGCTTGAATGGCGTCCAGTCCGAACTCCGTCTGGGGCCCGACGAATCGCTGACGGAACACGGTGCCGCTGCGGCTGGAGACGAGGATCAACTGCAGCGAGGGGTTGATCACGACCACCACGGGCTCGCGCTGTCGCGCGGCCAGCATCTGCGCGTACTGGAGATCGGCAGCGACCACGGCGATCGCCTGTCGCGCGCGCGCCCGCTGGAGCGCCGGTCCGGCGCGCCAGATGACGAGCGTCATGAGTATGCCGGCGGTGATCATCACGATCGCCAGCTCGACGATCGTGAACCCCGCGCGTGTCGTGACCGGTCGCTGCATCAGCGGTAATCTATCGCCGAAGAGTGGATTGCTAGGGTGTGCCCTGATGTCCCCGTGCGCAAGCGGCGCGGCATCGTGGCCATCCCGGCGAGCAGACGCTAGCTTGGTTCGATACTATGTCGACCTCTCCCATACCAACGGCAGCAGTTCTCGACCGCCTGCGCGGCGAGGAGCCGCTGATTGCCGTGGAGCTCCGCCCGCCGAAGGCGGATCTTCCGGCAAAGCGCAGTATGGACACCTGGATCGACATGCACCATGCCGTGCGCCGCCTGGCGCGGAACGACACGGTCGTCTTCCTGACCGACAATGCGGTGGGTGAGGCGGAAGAGGAGAATCTTCGCCACCTCGTCACGAACCTGGCTGAAGATCGCCAGGACGCGGCGTTGGTGCCGTTTCTCACCTGCAAGCACTCGTTGGAGTATTGTCTGATGTACGCCGATCGCGCGGTGTCATCGGACCTCCAGGCCCTCACGGTGCTCGGCGGAGACCACTCGGTAGGGCCGCCTCGGTGCCTTCCGTACGCCTATCTCCTCCGACAGCGCATCCGCGAACGGCATCCGGGGCTCGTGCTTGGCGGGTGGGCGAACCCACACGCGGATCCGGTCGCACAGGTGGACTACCTGCTCCGTGAAGGGTATGACGCGGAGTTCTACCTCACGCAGATCGTCTCACATCATCACTTGAATGCGGTAGAGCGGTTTCTCACAGAGGCTGATCGACGCGGGCTGTCGCTGCCCGGCGTGTTCGGGGTGTTCCTCTATCGGTCAGGGAACCCGACGACGCTCGACAAGCTCTCCCGGTTCTTCCCCGTCCCCGTCGAGGGCATCAGCGCGGACTTTGATAGGGGCGCCTCGCCGGAAGGGATCTGCGCACGAACGATCCGGGGCCTCGCCGAACTGGGGGTCAACAAGGTCTACGTCAGCAATCTTGGGATACGTCGCCCCGACGCCCGATACCGACGGCTGTTGGAGGCGCTGCAGCGCTAAGCCTGGAGCACCGCCCGCGCGATGTCGACCCTGCCGCGTGGCAGGCTGAGGTGAACACCCTGCACGGCATTGCGGACTGCCTGCAGGGTTTCGCGCGCGATCGCGAGGCCTTCCTGCGTGGCGGCCTCAGGCCCGCGCTCCTGCGCGCGACGCATCCGGTTCATCACGCCGGCCGGCACGCTCTGACCGGGTACCTCATTCGCGAGGAATTCCGCGTGACGCAGTGAGACCAGCGGCCAGATACCCGCGATGATGGGTACCTCGAACTCCTCGGCACGTCTGGCAAACGCATCGAATGGCCCGATATCGAAGATGGGCTGGGTGACGACGAAGTCGGCACCGGCATCGACCTTCCAATAAAGACGTTTCAGCTCGCGCCCCATGTCGACCGCCATGTGGTTGGCGGCGACACCGATCACGAACCGCGTTGGCTCGCCCAGGGCATTCCCTCCGGGATCGGTGCCATGATTGAGCCGGTAGACCAGATTCGTGAGGCCGATGCTGTCGATGTCGAAGACGGCTGTCGACTCGGGATACGGACCGAAGCGCGGCGGGTCGCCGGTCACGAGCAGAACGTTGTTGAGGTCCGCGGCCGCGGCGCCGAGCATGTCGCTCAGCATGCCGAGCATGTTGCGATCGCGGCAGGTGTAGTGGACGATGGTCTCGATACCGACGCGCTGTTGCACCAGAGTTGCAGCGGGAATCGCGGCGATCGAACTGCGCGCCCGCGCGCCGTCCAGGATGCTCACCGTATCGACGCCGGTCTCCTTGAGTTCGCGTGCCTGCTCGAGTAGGAGATCTGCACGCCACCCGCGTGTCGGCGGCAACTCCACGTTGGTCACGAACGTACCTGCGGCGAGCTTTTCGCCGAGCGTCGAGCGTTCCGCAAGCCGAACGGCCGCCTCGATCCCCTTGGCCGGTGTGACTTCGTCGCGAGATACGATAACCTGAACTTGGCGGGGCTGGAGCGTCGCGACCTCGTCCCGAATGCGTTTGATATGGTCTTCCGTCGTGCCGCAGCATCCGCCGACGAACCGCGCACCGGCCTCGATCATGCGCACCGCATAGTTGGCCATGTACTCGGGGCTGGAGAGATAGATCTTCCGATCACCCACGAGCCGCGGCAGTCCCGCGTTGGGCAACGCTGCAAGCGGTCGTTCGGCAACCTCGGCCATGCGCTCGAGGGCATCGAGCATGACCGCCGGACCGACGGAACAATTCAAGCCGATGACGTCGGCCCCCATGTCCGACAGGATTGCTGCGATACGCTCCGGCTCCGTTCCGTAGGTTGTACTCCCCTTTTCGTCGACGGTCGTGAGCGCAAAGATCGGCAGGGCACTCCGCTCACGGACTGCAGCGAACGCCGAGCGCAGCTCGTCGAGATCCGAAAACGTTTCGAGGATGAAGCCGTGCACACCCCCTTCGATGAGCCCGGTCACCTGACGACCGAAGAACGCTGTGGCTTCGTCCCGACCGGTGGGGCCGAACGGCTCGATGCGAATACCGAGCGGACCGATACTGCCGATGACACTGGCGGACTCGCCCGCTGCCTCACATGCCAGAAGCGCCGCCGCACGATTGATGGCCTCCGTCTGCTCGTCGAGCCCATAACCCGACAGCTTCACGGGATTCGCGCCGAACGTGTTGGTTTCGATGATCTCGGCTCCGGCGCGGAGATAGGTTTCGTGCACACCGCGCACCAACGCCGGGTGGGTGAGATTCAACTCGTCGTAACAGACGTTGACGAACATGCCACGCGCGTACAGCACCGTACCCATCGCGCCATCCATCACGTGTACGCGTCCGTCGTCGATGTGCTCCCGAAGTCTCGAGGTCATGATGGCGCGCCCTCGCGTGGATCGTACGCAAGATGTGGCGCGAGCCACCGCTCGACATCATCTGCGTGCATGCCGCGCCGTGACGCATAGTCCGCAACCTGATCCCGGCCGATCTTCCCCATACCGAAGTAATACGCCTCCGGGTGCGCAAAGTACCACCCGCACACCGACGCGGCCGGCAGCAGGGCATAACTCTCGGTCAACGTGATCCCGGTCCGCGCCGTCACGTCGAGGAGGTTGAACAACACCGCCTTCTGCGTGTGATCCGGGCAGGCAGGGTACCCCGGCGCCGGGCGGATGCCGCGGTACTTCTCACGGATCAGCGCAGCACTGTCCAGGCGCTCGGTCGAGGCGTACCCCCACCATGTCGTGCGGACCTGTTCGTGCAACCGCTCGGCGAGTGCTTCCGCAAGTCGGTCGGCCAATGCCTTTACGAGAATGGCGCGGTAGTCGTCGTGGTCCGCCAGATACCGTTCGGCCAGCTCCGTAGAGCCGAACCCGGCCGATACCGCGAACGCGCCAATCCAATCATCGATGCCACGGTCGACCGGTGCGACGAAGTCTGCGAGCGACAGATTCGGACGACCTGGCGGCTTCTCCATCTGTTGTCGGAGGTGGTGAACGGTCGCACGAACCTTCCGGCGGTCATCGTCGTACACCTCGATGTCATCCTCGCGGCTTGCGGCCGGAAAGAGCCCAAAGATCGCCCGCGCGGTCAGCGCTCCATCACGCTGGATCTCCTCCAGCATCTGTTGTGCGTCCTCGTACAGTGAGCGGGCCTGTGTTCCGATGGCAGGATCATCGAAGATGGCCGGAAACCGACCCTTCAGCTCCCAGGTCGCAAAGAAGGGAGACCAGTCGATGTAATCGGTCAACTCGCTCAAGGGATACGGATCGAGGACGGTGATGCCGGGGTTCGCCGGGCGTTCCGGGCTGTAGCCGTCCCAGGCAATCCCGAAGCGACGCTCGCGCGCTGTGGCGAGCGGTACCGTGCGTGCCGAGGATGTCCTGGCATCGTGTGCCTCGCGGTGTCGTGCCTGCTCATTCGCGATCTCACGCACGTACCCGTCGCGGCGCTCGGCATTCAGAAGACGCTCGACCACAGTCACGCTCCGTGATGCGTCGAGGACGTGGACCGTCGGCGACTTGTAGGCCGGGGCGATCTTGACAGCGGTGTGTACTGGCGAGGTCGTGGCGCCGCCGATCAATAGCGGTACCCTCCACCCCTCGCGCTCCATTGTCGCAGCGACGTGAACCATCTCGTCGAGCGATGGAGTGATGAGGCCGCTGAGGCCGATGATGTCGGCGTCGGCTTCCCGTGCTGCGTCGAGGATCGTCGCCGCCGGCACCATCACGCCGAGGTCGATCACCTCGTAGTTGTTGCACTGCAGCACGACGCCCACGATGTTCTTGCCGATATCGTGCACGTCGCCCTTGACGGTGGCCAGCACCACGCGTCCGGCGGAGCGCCAGTGCGTGTGTCCCTCCGCGCGATTGGCCGCCTCGATGTGAGGCACGAGGTAGGCCACCGCTTTCTTCATCACCCGAGCGCTCTTTACCACCTGCGGCAGGAACATCTTCCCGCTGCCGAAAAGGTCCCCCACGACGTTCATGCCGTCCATGAGCGGGCCTTCGATCACATGGAGCGGGTGCTCGCTGGCCAGACGAGCCTCTTCGACGTCGACTTCGATGAAGTCGACGATTCCCTCGACCAGCGCATGGGTGAGGCGATTGCGGACAGGCGCCTCCCGCCAGGACAGATCCGCTGCAGCCTTGGCCGAACCCTTCACGTCGGCGGCCATCGCGGTGAGTCGCTCGGTCGCATCCGCGCGCCGGTTGAACAGCACGTCTTCGATCGCGTCCCGCACGTCATCGGGCACATCGTCGTAGACCGGGAGCGCGCCCGCGTTCACGATCCCCATGTCCATGCCGGCCCGCACGGCGTGATACAGGAACACGGCGTGCATCGCTTCGCGGAGCGGCGTGTTGCCGCGGAAGGAGAAGGAGAGGTTGCTGACGCCACCACTCACCATCGCATGAGGGATGGTTTCCTTGATCGTGCGGCAGGCATGGAGATAGTCGTTGGCGTACTCGGCGTGCTCCTCGAGGCCGGTAGCCACAGCGAAGATGTTCGGGTCGAAAATGATGTCTTCGGGCGGGAAACCCACTTCCTCCGTGAGGAGATCGTACGCCCGCCGCGCAATCTCGATCTTCCTATCGGCCGTGTCGGCCTGGCCTTGCTCGTCGAATGCCATGACGATCACGGCGGCACCGTACCGGCGTGCCGCACGTGCCTGCTTGAGGAACTCGCCTTCTCCCTCCTTCAGGGATATCGAGTTGACCACACCTTTGCCCTGCAGGCACTGCAATCCTGCCTCGATCACCTCCCAGCGCGAGGAATCGAGAACGACAGGCACGCGGGCGATGTCGGGTTCGCTTGCAATGAGCTGGAGGAACCGCACCATAGCCGCCTGCGAGTCGAGCAGACCTTCGTCCATGTTGACGTCGATCATCTGCGCGCCGCTGGCAACCTGCTCCCGCGCAACATCGACCGCCGTCTCGTAATCGCCCTCTCGGATGAGTCGGGCGAAGCGGGCCGATCCGGTGACGTTGGTGCGCTCGCCGATGTTCACGAAGAGCGTCTCCGGTCGTATCACCAGCGGCTCCAGGCCGGATAGGCGCGTGTATCGCTCGATGTCCGGCATGGGGCGCGGAGGGGTGGCCGCGACCGCGGCCGCAATAGCCGTGATGTGCGCCGGCGTGGTACCGCAGCAGCCGCCCACGATGTTGACCAGGCCATCTGCGGCGAACTCGCCGATGATGGCGGCCATCTCCTCAGGTGTCTGGTCGTAGCCGCCGAACTCGTTGGGCAGGCCTGCGTTCGGGTGGCAGCTGACGAGCGTGTCTGCCGCCGTCGAGAGGTCTTCCAGGTATGCGCGGAGTTCCCGCGCCCCCAGTGCGCAGTTGAGGCCTACCGAGAAGAGGTCGGCGTGATGCACGGAGATCCAGAAGGCCTCGGTCGTCTGACCTGACAGGGTCCTGCCGCTCCGATCGGTGATCGTTCCGGAGACCATGACCGGCACGCGGGCACCGAGTCGCTCGAACACCTCTTCGATGGCGTAGAGCGCCGCCTTGGCGTTGAGCGTGTCGAAGACAGTCTCGACCATCAAGATGTCGACTCCGCCTTCCACGAGCGCGCCGGCTTGCTCGCCGTACGCGTCGACGAGATCGGCAAACGAGGTGTTTCGGGCCCCCGGATCGTCGACGTCCGGGGAGAGGGAGGCAGTCCGATTGGTGGGGCCGAGCACGCCGGCAACGAAGCGCGGACGATCGGGTGTCGTGCTCGACGCCTGCGCTGCGGCTTCGCGAGCCAAACGGGCAGCGGCACGGTTCAGGTCGACGACAGCGGTCTCCGTACCGTAGTCCGCCTGGGAAATGCGATTGGCGTTGAAGGTATTGGTCTCGACGATGTCCGCGCCCGCGTCGAGATAGGCTTTGTGAATCGCCGTTACGACGTCGGGGCGCGTGATGCTCAGCAGGTCGTGATTGCCCTTGAGGGGCTGCGCGTGCCCGGCGAACGGACCGCTACGGTAATCCTGTTCGGCCAAGTCGTATCCCTGCACCATGGTACCCATCGCCCCGTCGAGAACGAGAATGCGATCGGCGGCAGCCTGGTGCAGCAGGTCGGATCGGTCCGAGATCGTCACGGGTTCGCGCGTCCCTCAGGTTTCAGAGAACAAAAAGGCCCCGTCGCTGGAAAAGCGCCGAAGGCGGGGCTTTTTAGCGACTTGTTTTACGTGGCCGCAATACGCCGCAAATCACCACGGTAGCAGTTGTTGGCTTGGAATGTAGCCCGAATCGCCGGCGCAGGCCAGCGGGCTGCCTGATCAGCCGATGCCGAGGGCGTCCAGCACCGTGGCCGGCGCACGTCCCTGGATCGTGACCCGCTTCCGGCGTGATGTGTGGCCGCCGGTAATAGTCACTGCCTGGGTCGGCACACCGAGACGGTCAGCGAGAAACCGCAGCAGGGCATCGTTGGCTGCTCCGTCCACCGGGGGGGCGGCGACGCGGATCTTGATGGCATCGCCGTGCCACCCCGCAATCGCTGTCTGCCGGGCCCGCGGCTGGACATGAACCGTCAGGGTCGTTTGATCGGCCGGCTCACCACTCGATTGATCGCCGCGAACGGACATCCGGGAAGCCTAGCCAATCACCCGGAGCAGGAAATTGCGGATCACGAGGATGAGGAACCAGGCGACGATCGGCGTGATGTCGATCATTCCGATCGGCGGTACGACCCGTCGCAGTGGCTGGACAATCCAATCGGTCAGCACGAAGAACGGACGCATCCACGGCGTGAAGCGGTCACGCCCGAACCACGAGGCGAAAACGCGGACGAACAGGGCCAGAATAACCACGTTACTGCCGTAATAGACGACGAGTTGGAGGATGCCCGCTGGACCCTGGGCGGCTGCTCGGCCCGCCACGAAGAAGATCCCGGCGAGCCAATCGGCAACCGTGATGACGACCAGGCCTCCACCGACCGCGAATCCGACGAGCCACCACCCGGCATTGTTCGGGCTTCCGCCCTTCTTGAGCAGCCACGTCTCGATCGGATCGAGGACCGGATCCCCGATCCGGCGTACGAGTCGAGCGGAACGGCTGAAGGGATCGAGACGCCGGGTGCGGACCGCCCATGAACCGACCGCGATAGCGGTACTGACGGCGGCAACCGCAAACACCACATACCGGAGAACTTCCAGGACCACCGCTGCTCCTCTGCGAGGTGGATGTGTGCTGCAAGGTCTCCATACCCGGGAGGCAGCGTCAAGGTGCCGCAATGATCGGGTTGGACGTAGGATTCAGGAAGGTGCATGCTGCCGGATCATCGAGGAGGCGCGTGATGGGCATTCGGAACGTACCGGGGCAACTGACACGGTGGGTCCGGTACGCCCTGAGCCCACCGCAGCTCGTGGTCGTGCATCACCGGCAGTACGGCGCCCATCAGTCTGGGACCCTTTTCGATTTCAGTCGCGCGGACAAGATCCTCGCGTTCCTGACGCACGAGCACCTCGTCCGTCGCCAGGATGTGCATCGTCCGTATCCCGCGTCTCTCGAACACGTGCTCCGCGTGCATGACGCGTCGTACGTGGAGTCCTTGGCCGACGCCGCGGTCGTTGGGGAGGTAATGGGACGACCGTTGACACCCAAGGAGGCGCAGGATGCGGTCGATCTCGCGCGCCTCATGGTCGGTGGCACAATCCGGGCGGCGGGACTCGCGCGGAGAACGAAGCAAACGGTCGCGCACCTCGGCGGCGGCTTCCATCACGCCACGGCCGATCAGGGCATGGGGTTCTGTCTACTCAACGATATCGCGATTGCCATCTCGCGCCTTCGGAGCAACGGATACGAAGATCCCATTTTGGTGGTCGATCTCGATCTGCACGACGGCAACGGTACGCGGGAGGTGTTCGCAGCAGACCCGTCCGTGTACACCTACTCGATCCACAATGTCCCGTGGAGCGAGGACAACGCCGTGGCGTCGACGTCCATCGCGCTCGGCAGTGGTGTGGACGACCAGAAACTCCTCACGACGTTACGAAACACGCTCCCGGACGTCGTGAACCAGCATCGTCCCGAGCTCGTGTTCTTCGTGGCCGGGGTGGACGGCGCGGCATCGGACGCGTTGGGCGATTGGCACCTCACAGCCGACGGGATCGTCGAACGGGACCGGTTCGTCATCGATACGGTGCGAGGGGAGGGAAGTCCTCCGATCGTAATGCTGCTGGCCGGAGGGTACGGCATGTCGGCGTGGCGATATACGGCGCGCACCCTCGCCAGCGTGAGCTCGGGCTCGGTCGTCGAACCACCCGACGAGGTGGACGTGGTGTTGGAGCGATTCCGACGCATCTCGAGCGGTTGGACGGCCGGCGTCGGCGAACCGGATGAAAACGACTGGGGGCTGACGGAAGAGGATCTGCTCGGCATCGTCACACACCACGACACACTGTTCCTGTCGACGTACTCGCGGCACACGCTCGAGCTGCAGCTGGAGGAACTTGGGGTCTTGGATCGCATCCGGGCCCGCGGGTACCGAGCCCCTCGGCTTTCCCTCGATGCGCCGCGTGGTCTTGGGCAGGTGCTCCGCTTGCACGGTGATGCGAAGCGATCGGAGCTGTTGATGGAGTTGAAGGCCGGGCGGAGCCGCAGTGCCGTCCCCGACTTGGAGGTAATCGAAGTGGAGTGGCTGCGCCTCCAGGACCCGCGGGCGATGTTCACCCCCGCTCGTCCCCAGCTTCCCGGCCAGCACTATCCCGGGTTGGGCATCCTCCGAGACGTCGTCGGATGGCTGATCATCGTCTGCGAGCGCCTTCG
The DNA here is from genome assembly GCA_039586875.1 of Gemmatimonadota bacterium. Lineage (GTDB taxonomy): Bacteria > Gemmatimonadota > Gemmatimonadetes > Gemmatimonadales > GWC2-71-9 > JAOTVV01. The sequence goes on from JBDHJO010000060.1 coordinate 12,006, forward strand.
CCTCGACGGCATCGCGTTCGTACCATCACAATACTACATGGCGGCTGTCGGGCATCGGCACCTGAAGTTCCTGGATCCCGAGGTACAGGGGCGGTTCGAGGCATTGCGCCATGCTATGCGGTCGCTTCGGATTGCGCACGCCAACCGGGCAGTGGAAGCGGGAGCAGTCGTCGACGAAACGACGGGAGAGCCGGTGCGGTGGGTACCCGCGCTCGGGGTCCTTCCGGTGAGCGACGATCTCCGTGATCGCGTCCACAACTCAACGTATCGCGACGCGGTCCGCCGCGCGCGGCGCGCGGCGCGATTCGTCTTGCGCGATCTGCCGGTGGAAGCCCCTGCGCCGGGTTCGGATCCGCCTACGAAGCCAACGCTTCCTTGACGAGTCGCTCCTGTTCGGCCTTATGCGCGGCCGGGTACCCCTCTGCCGGACTCGAGCGCTCGGGTCTCGAGACATAGCGAACCTGCACGCCCTCGGGAGCACACGCCGTGAGCTGCGGCATCATCCACTTCCGGGCCCCCATGTTCATCGGTTCCTCCTGTAGCCAGACCATCTCCTGGAGGTTGGGGTACGACGTCAGGATGTTCCTGATGTCGCCCTCCGGAAACGGGTAGAGGAGCTCGATACGGCCGACGGCGATGTGCTCGGCTGCCTCCCGCAGTCCGGACGTGATCACTTCGTAGTAGATCTTGCCGGAGCAGAGTATCAGCCGGGTCACAGCCTCGCGACCGGCCGGCGGAGCGGGGTCGTCGAGCACTGCCTGGAATTGGCCGCTCGTCAGTTCGTCCGGATGCGAGGTGGCCTGCGGCAGTCGCAGTATGCTCTTCGGCGTCATGACGATGAGCGGTCTGATCTCGCTGTGCTTGGCCTGGCGACGGATGAGGTGAAAGTACTGTGCCGGTGTCGAGCAATTCGCCACGCGGATGTTCCCCTCGGCGCCAAGCGCGAGGTACCGCTCCAGTCGTGCGCTCGAGTGCTCGGGGCCCTGGCCTTCGTAGCCGTGAGGCAGCAGTAGCGTCAGGCGGCTCTGCTGTCCCCACTTCGCGAGCCCTGCGATGACGAACTGATCAATGACGATCTCCGCACCGTTCGCGAAATCGCCGAACTGGGCTTCCCAGAGTACCAGTGCCTCCGGAGCGGCCACGCTGTACCCGTACTCGAAACCCATCGCTGCGTACTCGGATAGCGGGGAATTGTGCAGTTCCATCGGGACCGTTGCGCCCGGGAGATGCTGCAGCGGTGTGTACCCGCTCCCATTGTCGGCATCGAACCACGTGAGATGCCGCTGACTGAACGTGCCGCGGGCCGTGTCCTGTCCAACGAGCCGCACGGGAACGCCTTCGGTCAGCAGCGACGCATACGCCAACGTCTCGGCGTGTGCCCAGTCGAGCGGCGTGCCGTCGATCACGGCTTTCCGCTGGCGGTCGATGACGCGCGCCAGCTTACGATTGATGGTGAACCCGTCCGGAACCGTGTAGAGGGAATCATTGAGCATCCGGAGCTCTTCGGGTTGCACCACCGTCACCGGCTCGTCGATCGCGCTGACCATCCCGGAAATGCGGTGGGGTTCCTCGCCGGCCCGGCTGCTCTTCTCGAGATCGGCGCGAAGCCGCTCCTGCACGGTACTGAGCTCCGCATAGTACCGCTCGACCATCTCTGCCGCTTCCTCGTCGGCTACGACCTTTTGCGCGGTGAGGGTCTTGGCGAAGAGTTCTCGTACCGTCGGATGGTTGTCGATGCGCTGGTACATCAGCGGCTGGGTATAGCGTGGTTCGTCGCCCTCGTTGTGTCCGTGCCGACGGTAGCCGACCACGTTGATCACGACGTCGGCGCGGAACTTCTCCCGGTACATCATGGCAAGGCGGATCGCCGACAGGCAGGCCTCTGGATCGTCGGCGTTCAC
>JBDHJO010000253.1:0-4568 GCA_039586875.1 Gemmatimonadota bacterium
AGTGGATCAGCGTGTAATCCATGTCGTACCCGATCGCCCGGATCGTCCGGAGATTGAGCGTCCGATTGCAGAAGAGCCCGCGTTCCCGAGCGACGCTCGATCGTTTCCTGCCGCCCCGCGGTTTCGTCATGACGACCCCTTCGCATCCACGAAGTGGTTGAGCGGTCCGTGGCCCGACCCGAGTCCCGGCGCAGCCAGAATCGCCCGGTGTACGAACGCGAGTGCCTGAGTGACGGCAGCGTCGATGCCGGCACCAGCCGCAAGGCCGGCCGTGATCGCCGCCGAGAGGGTGCATCCGGTCCCGTGCGTCGACGCGGTCGCGATCCGCGGATGCGTGAATCGCTGCACACCGGCTGCGGTGACGAGCACATCGACCACCGTGTCGTCCGTGCCGTGCCCTCCTTTGATGAGCGCTGCTGTGGCGCCACGGGCGAGCAGCGCCCGCCCGGCCGCTTCCATGTCGTCTTGGGTGACGACGTCGGCACCCACCAGCAGCGCAGCCTCCGGGAGGTTGGGTGTGACCACCGTCGCCAGAGGGACGAGCGTGTCCGCTACCGTTTGCTCTGCGTCGGCGTCGAGCAAGCGATCCCCGGAAGTCGCGACCATCACGGGGTCGAGCACGTAGTTCGGCAGGCGATGACGGTGAAGCGCCTCCGCAACGGCCCCAACCAGTTCGGCCGTCGCGAGCATGCCCGTCTTGACTGCCGCTGGTGGGAGGTCATCCGCGACTGCGTCCACCTGGCGCCGCACCATGTCGTCCCGGCTCCGCCGCCGGAGTCCGATCCCGCAATGGTGAGTGCAATGTCCATTTGACCCCCGTCTTGCACGGTCGCTTGGCGAACAGCCGTTCGCAGGTCACATTAACGCGGTCCCGAAGAGGCGCACCCAAGGCTACCGGCCGCAGTGGAGCAAGAGACATGGCGTCCCCACTCATCACACAGGTACGCAATCTACACCGACGCAAGGCACGCAAGCGCACGCGCTTCGCGGTGGCCGAGGGCGTGCGGTTGATCGAGGAAGCGCTCGCGGCCGGGGTGGAGATCCGCGGAGCGGTGGTCGCCGAACCGGCGTTGGCACATCCCCGGACAGCCGGGTTGGCGCGGGAACTGGCGTCACGGGCGGTCGCGGTGGAGGAAGTGTCGGACCGCCTGTTCGACGAGCTGTCGGACAGTGACTCACCGCAGGGAATCCTCGCTGTCGTCCAGTTGCCGGATTGGCAACTCACAGACCTCGACGTCACCGGCGGCGTGACCGTGGTCGTGCTCGACGGTGTGCAGGATCCCGGGAACGTGGGCACGCTCATACGCACTGCCTTCGCGCTCGGCGGCGACGGGGCGCTGCTGCTCCCCGGCACGGCCGATCCGCGAAACCCGAAGGTCCTCCGCGGTGCGATGGGGGCGTCCTTTCGCATGCCGGTCGTCGCCGTAACGGACGACGGGTTCGCATCCTGGCTGCGGGAGGCGGAGGTCGCTGCCTGGGTAGCGGATAGCGAGGGAACGGACATCGCACGCAGTACGTGCCCCGAACGCCTTGCCCTGGTCGTTGGGAACGAGGGGGCCGGTGTCCGGCCGTTCATGCAGGGCTTGGCGCAGCACCGGGTGGCGATCCCGCTCGCGCGTGGCGCCGAGTCGCTCAATGTGGCGGTCGCGGCGGGGATCCTGCTCCACGAGGCCGTCCGTGCCCGGTGAAACCGTCGGGATCGTCGGTGCGGCCATGTTCGGAGCCGCCTTCGGCAGTTTTCTGAATGTCTGCATCCTGCGGTTGCCCAAGGACGAGTCGCTGGTACACCCGCGCTCTCGCTGCCCGCACTGCGGGTACCAACTCGCGTGGTTCGACAACGTGCCGGTGTTGTCCTGGGTGTTGCTCCGCGGCCGATGCCGTCGGTGCCGAGCACCGATCTCCGCCCAGTACCCGCTGATCGAACTCAGCGTGGCCGGGCTCTGGGCGGCTGCGGCGTGGCATTACGGGTTGACGCTCACCGCATTGAGCGGTGCAATCTTCGGGACGATTCTACTCGGGATCGCCGTCACCGACGCTCGCCACTATCTCATCCCGGACGAGTACACGATCGTGGGGTTGCCTCTGGGCCTGTTGTTCGCCGCTGCCGGTGGTCTCCCGAGCCTCCTCGGCTCGGCGATCGGGGCGGCGTTCGGTTTTGGACTCCTGTATTTCGTGGCCTGGGCGGGCGAGCGGGCGTTCGGCAAGGAGGCGATGGGCGGCGGAGACATCAAGATGATGGCCATGGTGGGGGCGTATGTCGGATGGGACGGCGTGCTCCTAACCGTGTTTGGTGGTGCATTGCTTGGCACCATGGTCTTCGTGCCTCTGACGCTCCGGAAGAAGCAGCTCGTGCCGTTCGGGGTCTTTCTGGCGGCTGCGGCCGCGCTCACGTTCGTTTTCGGCGACGCCGTGTGGGACTGGTATCTCGCCTTCGCGCTCGGACCCGCCTGATCCTCACCCACCCCATGTCAACCATTTGCCTTCCTGGGTCGTCCAAGTCTTTGGAACCAGGGAGGCTGTTCTGGGAGCGATCGCGATGAGCCTGACCCGGGACGCGGCTCCCCGGGGAGATCTGGACGACGTCCGGCGGGCGGCCGCCGGGGATGCGGCAGCGTTCGAGCGCCTATACCGCGCCCATGTCGCACGGATCTTCAGCCTGGCCGGCCGGATGATCGGCCCCGAGGACGCGGAGGATGCAACGCAGGAGGTCTTCATCCGCGCTTGGGAAAAGCTCGGGTCCTTCCGCGGCGATGCGGGGTTTGGGACGTGGCTGCATCGGTTGGCGATCAACCATCTGCTGAGCCGTCGCGCCGCCCGCAGTCGACACCGAGACCGCGAGCAGGACCAACCGGCGGTGATTGAGGCCGCGCCTGGGCGGCGGGCCGACACGGATCTGCAGTTGGACTTTGAGGCAGCGATCGCCCGGCTGCCGGATGGAGCAAGAGAGGTGTTCGTGCTGCATGACATCGAAGGGTTCAAGCACCGGGAGATCGCCGAGCAGCTCGGCGTGACCGAGGGCACGACGAAAGCGCAGCTACATCGCGCCCGCATGACCCTGCGGCAGCACTTGGACCGCTAGGAGCGCACGATGACTGATCGGTGGACGGACCGACTCTCTGAATACCTCGACGGCGAGCTCACCCGAGCGGAAACCGTCGCCGTTGACGAGCATCTGCAGGAATGCGAGACCTGCCGCGCGACGCTCCAGGACCTGCGAGCCGTCATGGCTCGTGCGTCCGCACTCGAGGACCGAGCGCCGGCGGCCGATCTCTGGCCCGGCATCGCCGAGCGCCTGCCTGCATCCACACCGGTGACGTCGTTGTCGGCGTGGCGCCGGCTGGCGACGTGGCGGGTCTCGGCCTCCGTTCCGCAACTTGCAGCTGCGGCGGTGCTCCTGCTGCTCGTCGGGTCCGGCACGATTTGGGTGGCGCTGGGTCCCGGGGACGGGGGCAACCGGCCTGCAGCCGTTACCATGGTCAACGCACCGGCCGTCCCGGCGGCGTCGCCCATCGAGACGTACGCTGCGGCGATCGCGGACCTCGAGGCGATCCTGGACGCGGCACGGGGGTCGCTCGACACGGCGACCGTGCGGGTGTTGGAAGAGAGCCTCCTGACGATCGATGGCGCGATCGCAGAGGCGGAGGCCGCGTTGGCGGAAGATCCGGCGAGCCGCTATTTGCGCAAACACCTCAATACCACGATGGAGCGCAAGCGGGACCTGCTTCATCGAGCAGCCGCACTGGCTGTGGCCTCGAGTTGAGGAGGCGGCCGTGCAGCACCTGAACTTGACGAGGGAAGAATCATCCCGATCCTGCTGGCCTCGCTCGCGAGCGCGACGTCGATCCAGCAAACCGATACAGTCATCCCGGTGTCGGCCGGGGCGCGTCTCGATGTCGAACTCATGCAAGGAGAGCTCGTCGTCCGCACGTGGGATCGACTCGAGGTCCGGGTCGCTTCCTCGAGCGGCGTGGTCGACGTTCGCCGGACAAACGGGCTCGTGAAGGTGCGCCCCGATATCGGTGCCGACATGGAACGCCATGGGAACCCCATGCTCCACCACGATCTCGAGATCACGGTGCCGCGGGACATGTCCATCGAAGCCGGTGGCGCGTTCCTCAGCGCCGACCTGGAAGGGGTCGGCGGTGAGGTGCGGCTGGAAACGACGAATGGACACCTCCGCGTGCACGGGGGGCGGGCGTTCATTCAGCTCCATACGGTTCAGGGTGACGTTGAGCTCGAGGAAGCAGAGGGACGCATCGAGCTCCACTCCACGAACGGCTCGGTTACGGCAAGGGACGTGACGGGTGAGGTGCAAGCGTCGGCGATCAACGGTCACGTGACGCTCCACGACGTCCGGTCGGGCTCGGTGGAGGCGTCGACGGTGAACGGTGAGATCGAGTACACCGGCGCGATCGAACGAGGCGGGCGCTACGCGTTCGATTCGCATGCGGGCGATATCTCAGTGGCGATCCCCGAATCGGCGGGCATCGCGCTCACCGCCTCGACGTTCGGCGGCTCCTTCGAAACTGCGTTCCCCGTCACGCTCGAGAAGATGGCGGGCGGGCAGA
>JBDHJO010000061.1:0-14640 GCA_039586875.1 Gemmatimonadota bacterium
GTGCAGCGGGCGTTCGTGGCGGCGAAGCAACTTGCGGAGGCAGGGGGGCCCGACGTCGAGGTGATCGACCTGCGCTCGCTCAACCCGGTCGATTGGGACACGATTGGGGCCTCGGTGCAGAAGACGAACAAGGTGATCGTGGCCTACGAAGACGCCTTCTCTTGGGGGTACGGATCCGAGATTGCCGCGCGCATTGCGGACGAACAGTTTGCGTGGCTCGATGCGCCCGTGCGGCGCGTAGCGTCCCGTGACACCTTCGTCGCGTACGCACCCGAGTTGGAGGACGTGATCTTGCCGCAGGTCTCCGACCTGGCAGAGGCAATGCAAGCACTCGCAGCGTACTGATCCCGAACGCGCCCGCCAGGTAACGCAGGAGGGCCGCCCGGCACCGGACGGCCCTCCCTTTGCGTCTGCGTGGGAATCGCCGGGTTACGGCTTCCCGCGACCGAGCGCATCCCGGATCTCACCCGCGGCATCGAGCGCGGCTTCCACGTCGATCTGCATGGCGCGCGCTGCTTGGGTTGCGGACGTGAGATCGCTGAGCACTTCTTGCACGCCGGCCGATCGAAGTCGCAGCAGGTCGAACCGGACGTTCTGTACGGCGAGGACACAGGACTCGAGCTGCGCTTCCACCTTGACGCGGCGGCCGGACAGCTCGTCGAGGCTCTCGCGCTGTCGCCGCAGCAACTCGATGCGCCGCGTGCGCTCCGGGCCATCCGACTCGCTCTCGAGGGCCTGAATGCGCGCCTCGATTCCCGCGACGGCACCGTCGTCGACACTCCCTTCCATGTGCGCATATGGCGTTCCGATTCCGGGAGACGGTCGACGAGACGGAGGATGGCTGTGTGGTCGCGGCGCATCTGTTCGAGTTGGCCGGCGTACCTTCCGAACTCGCCACTGGTGGGCTCGGGGAGCTGCCGGGACGGGTTTGCGCGTGCGCCCGCGTTGGGTGCCGGGAGCGCATCGGCCGCTGGCGGACGATTCAGCACGTCGCGCATGCTGTACCCGGCCGTCCAGAGTTTGCCGTATTGGGATGCCAGCCCGATACCCCAAAGGACGGAGGGAACGAGGAACCAGGGTTCACCCAGGCCGGTGTAGACGTTCAGGAGGAGCAGGCCGCCGTTGACCGAGACGTAAGACGCAAAATTGGAGCGGAACCGCCGGACCACACCGGGCTCCGTTTCCGGGGCCTGGACGTCCTTTCCCTTCCTGTCGCGTTCCCTGCGATGCTGCACGCCCCGGTGCTTGGCGCGGTCGGGCTTCCGATCGCCCTGCTCGAACCAGTCCCACCACTCGGCATCCCGCTTGCGGGCTGGAGGTCGTGCGGCCGCAGGGCGGCCGGTCCCGCGCCTGGACGGCTGCGGCCGCCGTGAGAGCGGTGAGCGGGGCCGGTACGGGGCCGCCGTCCGGCTTTCCAGGGCTCTGCGGAGTGCATCGGCGGTCGGCCAGCGATTCTCGGGCTCCTTGTCCAGGCAGCGCATGACAGTTGTAGCCAGCTCCTCCGGGCAGTCCTCGCGCGTCGTCATGATGTCCGGGACCGGCTGGGTCACTTGCTTGAGGAGAATGCCCGCAACCGTCGGCGCCTTGAACGGTACCTCTCCAGTGAGCATTTCATACGCGACGACCCCAAGGGAGTAGATGTCGCTCGTCGCGTCGATCTCGCGATCTCCCGCCGCCTGCTCCGGGCTCATGTACGCGGGTGTGCCGATGGCGACCCCGGTGCCGGTCAGCGTCCCGCTCCCGATGTCCGACAGGGCCTTGGCGATCCCGAAGTCGGTCACCATCACCCGGCGTCGGGTGCCCTCGAGCAGGATGTTGTCGGGCTTGATGTCGCGATGGATCACGCTCATCGCATGGGCGAGTCCAAGCGCGTCCGCTGTCTCCTTCATGATGCGCCGGGTCTCTTCCACCGGCAGCCGCTCTCGCCGGCGCAGCCGAGCGGCCAGGGATTCGCCGTCGACGAATCCCATGACGAAGTAGACGAGTCCCTCCTCCTCACCAACGGTGTGGATCGGGACGATGTGGGGATGTGAGAGCCGGGCGGCCGTCTGCGCCTCTCGGGTGAAGCGCTTCCGAATCTCTTCGCGGAACGCGAGCTCGGGCGGCAGGACCTTAATGGCAACGCGACGCTTGAGCTTGACGTCCCGGGCACTGAACACGATGCCCATGCCGCCCCGGCCGATCTCACCTTCGATCTCGTAAGATCCGGTCAGGACATCAGCAAGTCGTGATGCCAGTTGCCCTTGGTTGCCCTCTGCCATGTAGCATATGCTCCAGACCGGGGATAGATTAACGTACCCCATACGAATGGGGCAACCTGAAGGACTCACGAGGCTGCGATGCGGTGGTTGACGGACGACGCCGGACGGCGCTGGTCCGCCGAGCGGGTAGGGCGAACCTCAGGGCTGATTCCGACGAAAAAGTCCAAGCGCTCCTTCCCGGAGCCGGCCGACATCATCCGTTTCGAGTGCGAATCGGATGGTTCGGAGCCTGCGCGTGAAGTGCAGGCCCGGGCCGGCCTGCTCGAGCAACTCACCGAGTCGGAGTTACGCGCCCTCCTCAACGTCGCGCCCCGCGCGCCGTAACCCCTCCCTCCCCGGCCCCGCCAATCTGGCAGGGGGCTGTTCTCAGACGTAGTTTCGGCAGGAACACGCCCTGCGGCAGCGGTGTTTTCATTCGCAGGTGCGTCGATTGGCGGTATTTGATGGTATGCGATGTGCGCGGATAGGGATGACGAACGTCAGTCCTGTGTCCTGATGTGAGGTGATGGAATGTCAGAGCAATCTGGCCGTTTGCGACTACCGGTCCTTCCGCTGCGGGAGACCGTAATGTTTCCCGGTGTGACCGCTCCGATCGGCGCCGGTCGCCCCCCTACCCTGCGCGCCATCGAGGCGTCGATGAAGCGCGAGGACAAGCTGATCTTCGCTGTCGCTCAGCGCGAGAATGTCGATCAGGCCCAAGCCGACGTGCTGTTCACCACCGGCACCGTGGCCAAGGTCGGCCAGGTCCAGCGCGGCCTGGGCGGCATTCAGCTCCTCCTCCACGGCGAATACCGAGCGGCGGTGCTGCAGTACTCCGAAGCCGAGGGGTTTATCGAAGCCGTGGTGCAGGAGGCGCCCGATCTCCCGCCGCTGGATGCTGAAGATGCGGCGTTCGTGGCGCTGCATCGGGAGGTCCGGGAACGGGCCACCGAGCTCGGCCTCAAGATGGGACTGCCGCAGGAAGTCGTGGAGCAGGTCCTGGAAGGCGTCGAGGAGCCCGGCCGATTCTCCGACCTGGTTGCCGGATACCTCGACATCACTGCTCAGGGGCGCCAGGCGTTGCTCGAGACGCGCGGTGTCGAGGAACGCCTCCGCCGCGTCCTGATCCACGTGCAGCGGCAACTGGAGCTCGTGGAGGCGCAGGAAGAGATCAAGAGCAAGGTGCAGGAGGAGATCGGGGAGCGGCAGCGAGAAATGTTCCTCCGCGAACAACTCAAGGCGATCCGAAAGGAACTGGGTGACGACGACTCCGCCGCCGAGGTCGAGGAACTCCGGGAGCGCATCGAGCAGCTCGATCTCCCCGAGGGGGTGCGCGAGGACGTCGAGCGGGAACTGCGTCGGCTCGAACGTGCCGGCCGCGACTCCATGGAATCGCAGATCATCCGCACCTACCTCGAGAACATCGCGGAGTTGCCGTGGAATACCCGCAGTGAGGACCATCTCGACCTGATCGAAGCGGCGAAGATCCTCGATGAGGATCACTACGGCTTGAAGGACGTGAAGGACCGGGTGCTGGAGTTTCTTGCGGTGCGCCAATTGCTGAAGATTCGCAGTCCGGGTGAACGCGTAAGCGGAGCCATCGGCAACGAGGATGACCGCGGCACGAAAGGCTCGATCCTCCTGTTCATCGGTCCGCCGGGTGTGGGTAAGACGTCGATCGCCAAGTCGATCGCGCGGGCCATGGACCGTCGGTATGTGCGTATCTCGCTCGGCGGCGCACGGGACGAGGCCGATATCCGAGGGCATCGTCGCACGTACGTCGGCGCGATGCCGGGGCGCATCATCGAGGGCATGAAACGCGCCGGTACGAAGAACCCGGTGTTCCTCCTCGACGAAGTCGACAAGCTCGGGGTGTCGTTCCAGGGCGATCCGGCGTCAGCGCTACTCGAGGTCCTCGACCCGGCGCAGAACGACTCGTTCACCGATCACTACCTGGGTGTTCCGTTTGACCTCTCCGAAGTGCTGTTCATCGCGACGGCGAACTTCAGGCAGAATATCCCGGCACCGCTGCTCGACCGCATGGAGACGGTCGAGTTCAGTGGGTACACCGAGAACGAGAAGCTCGTGATTGCGAAGCAGTACCTCGTGCCGCGTCAGTTGGGGGAAGCGGGCCTCGGCGAGTCGGAGCTCTCAATGAACGACGACGCGCTGTGCATGCTCATCCAGGGCTACACGCGCGAGGCCGGCGTCCGGCAGCTCGAGCGCGAGATCGGCAAGATCGCGCGGAAGGTGGCGCGGAAAATCGCGAGCAGCGAGTTGGAGGGTATCACGCTCGGTCGCGATGGCGTGGACGACATTATCGGGCGCCCGACGGTACATCCGGAACGAGCACGACCCGAAGATCAGGTTGGGACTGCCACCGGGATGTATTACACGCCGGCGGGCGGAGACATCATGTTCGTCGAGGTGTCGATCATGCCCGGTCGGGAGAAGCTCGTGCTCACGGGTCAGCTGGGCGACGTGATGAAGGAGTCCGCGCAGGCGGCCCTGACGTACGCCAAGACGAACGCCGAGTCGCTTGGGATCGATCCGCAGCTCTTCGCCGAGCGTGACGTACACATCCATGTGCCGGCGGGGGCGATCCCGAAGGATGGTCCGTCTGCCGGTGTCACCATGGCGACGGCGCTGGTGAGTGCGCTCTCTCGCGTCCCTGTGCGGCATGACATGGCGATGACGGGTGAGATCACTCTGTCCGGACGGGTTTTGCCGATCGGGGGCGTGAAGGAGAAGGTCCTGGGCGCCAACCGCGCGGGAATCACCAACGTGATGCTCCCGAAGGAGAACCTGGCCGATCTCGAGGATCTCAGCGAGGAGGAGCGCTCGCGTATCAGCGTCTACGCGGTCGAGAGCCTGAACGAGGTGCTGGATACGGCGCTGCGCCGTGACGCGGACGTGGGGAACGAACCAGGCGCGCCGTCCTCGATCGGCGCAGAGGTTGGGGCATCCTGACCTGAGGCGTTACCAGGACAGGGCGCGTGCGATCAGGCCGGCCACGTCCCGAGCCCAGCCGGCGTGGTCTGCCGGGCTCTCCTCCAGTGCGTGCGCCGCCATGACCCACCCGATTACCATGGTCGCCGCCTGGCGGCCGACGAGATCCGGGTCGGCATCGTCCCGATAGTGCCCGAGTCCCTGTCCGCGAGAGATCTCGCGGGCGAACTCGTGTGCTAGCTCCCGAACGGGTGCAGTTGCCTGTGGGCTCGTAGGTTCGAGCACGACTGCCCGGAGCAGGTCGGGTGTTGAGGCCATGTGGGCGATGCTGCGCTCGAGCAGCGTTCCCAGCCGCTCCGACGGACCAGTCGGCATAGCCCGGCGGGAGGCGGCATCGACCCGCAGCCGCAGCGCTGCGTTTTTCAGGATGTGATCGTAGAGCTTCCGTTTAGAGCCGAAGTAGTAGTAGATGAGCTGCTTGTTGAGTCCCGATCGCTTCGCGATCCGATCGATGCGGGCTCCGTGGTATCCAAACTCCCTAAACTCTTCTGTGGCAGCTGTTTCTATGGATGTTCTGCTGTCGCTGGTGCGGTTCGGCATCTGCTCAACCAACCGATTGGTTACTACCAACGGCTAACTCACGTCGCCAAACGCGTCAAGGTATCGGTCATTCCGCAACCGCCTTGGTCGCACCCCGCGCGGCAGCCACGAGTATGGGGTCTGTCGTCCAGTAGCCCCGAATCGGGTCCGCGTCCTGGTGGGCGAGCATCGCCGCCGACCCCGCGACCACGAGTGTGAGCACGGTGCCCAAGCTCGCACGCACCACCTGCGGGTCCAGGAATCGGTCGATCGGGACAGCGAAGTCCTCCGCGCTCCCAATGCCCACTATCGTGGTCGGTCGGTCGTTGGCAGCTCGAGCGCGCCAGACCGGGAGCGTGGCCCGGAGCACGTCCACCGGCGCAACGACGCTGACAGGCGACTCGGCCCGTACGGCTAAGCGCATGAGCAAGCTCGTGAACTCGGCGTGACCACGAAACGGAACAGTGTCCGGCGAGCCGGCGCCGTGGAGCGCGTCGACCTCGCGCTCGAGAACCTCGAGCTGCCGAGCCGCATCGCGGGACAGTCGGGCATACAGCGCAGTCGGTTGGACGGCCCGGAAAACCTTGGGGTCTTCCCCTGACAGCTCGGCGGCGTGCTTGGCGACGAGCCCGTTCAGCGCCTGGTACGCGTTCGCGCGTGCGATTGAAACGTGCTTGGCGATCGCGTAACCGGACACGGGGCCCGTTTCGAGGAGGGCGCAGTACGCCGCGCTCTCGGTTGGGGTGAAGCCGAAGGGTGTGAGGTCAATCGCAGGCATAGGAGTAGTATATGCTACTCCTTTATTTTCTGCCAATGAAGCCTGCTGGAAGGTTACAACCTGACGAGATTAGACCAGCTCGAGATCCCAGCCGGCAAGTTTGGCAATGAGGGCCAGGCGGAACGTCACGTCGGCTTTCCGTGCCTCAACCGACTTCGCGTCAACCTCCAACGGGAACGCGAAGTCCGCGAGCTTCGACGGGCTCTTCGGGAATATCCGGAGATTCTTGGGGCTCCAGACACCATCGGCGTCGCAGTCGCGGAGCAACCGGCCGAGTATGCGAGTGGCTGTTGCCGACGACTCGAGGTTGCCCAACCTGACCAACAGCTCGATCCAATGCAGCGCGAACGGGAGGTCCTTCGGGTTGCCAGCGGAATCGGCACGGAGCGGATCGCCGAGAAAGTGGAACACCGGCTTCACGACGCGGCGACCCAACGCGATCACCCACGTGCGCTTCGTCTGCGGCTGCCCGAGATAATGACCAAGCCGCTCGACAAAGCCGGCTCGCTCACGGTGCAGGTTCGGCATCGACGCGATCGTCGCGACCGAGAAGAGCGACGGCGGATAGGCGTCCGGATGCAGTATCGTGCGAGATCCCTTCCGAATGAGCGGCTTCTCGGAGAGATCGTTCCGCAGAAAATGCGAGACGTTCGTCGCGATCCGGTGCGCAGCGCCACGGACCCGAGGGTCATCCGCGTGCCCACCTTGGGCAAGTGCGGCAGCGGCAGCCTCCCGGAAGAACTCACGCGCCCAGAGCCCAATGGCCGGGTTCGTCTTCGCCGGCTTCTCATACTCGAACAGCAGCTTCGGGTCGTCATCCCGCGACAGCAATCGGAAGAAGACACGCTCGGCAAGCCGGAACGATCGATCGTCCGAATGGGCACCCATCTCCACAAGGTGACGGTATTGCGCCACTGTCCCGACACCAGCGATACTCTGACTCTTTGCAGCCGCCAGGCCGAGCATGTTGCCCGACCACGTGCCATTCGCACGCTGTTTCTTAATCGTCTGTTTGACCCGCTTGTACTGGGCGACTTCCTCGCGCAAGACAGCTAGGTCCGCCTCACTGGCGGCGCCAGGCTCGAGGATGTCCGTGACCGTCCGCCACCGAATCGGAGCACAGGCGTACTCCCGGAGCCAGGTGACGGGGACCCTGTGGGTCGTGGGAAGATCCAGGGTGCAACTCCAGCTTGGGCGGTTGCAAGAAAATCGCGCGAGAACATACACATATTGCCGGCGTTCGGCCAGTACCGCAGGCCAGATTGGCTATCGCGTCGGCCGCCTGCCGCGCCGCCGCTCCAGCCGCTCCCACGCCGCCCGGTACGGTGAACCGGCGCTCCATGACGCCACGTCCTCCGCATTGGCGACCATCCGGGCGAATCGGGCCACCAGCAACGCCTGTGCCCGGAGTCCCCTGTACCGGCCTCCATCCTCGAACTCGTCGTCCGGTTGGTGATACCGGTCGGCATGGTAGCCGTCGCGCGGCTCGTTTGCGGCCACAACGCCGATAAGGGTTAAACCCGGCACACCCTCTGCCGCGAACCCGATATGTCCGAGCTCGGCGCCACCAGGTAGGAGGCGATCGGCGATGGCGATCTCCACTCCTTCCTGCGCAGCTGCCGCTTCCAGAGCCCCGAGCAGCCCGGCCTCGGCTGCGTCAACCGCGGCGACGACCGGCCGGCTTTCCGAAAGGCTCGGCCGTTCGATGTTGATGACCGCCACGATTTCCTCAGGGTGGACCGGGACTTGTCGGCGCAGCGCAGCGCCCGGCGGGAACGCGCCCTCTGTCCCGGTGGGGGCCACGAAGAGGATCGAGCGCCGAGGAACCTCCGGTGAGTGCCGCAGGATCTCCGCGGCGTCCAGCATGATCGCCACCCCGGCTGCGTTGTCACGAGCTCCGTTGAATACGGAGTCCACTCCGAATCCGGGCATCGCGCCCAGATGACCATAGTGCGCCGTTACAAGGACCACATCCGATCGAACACTTGGATCCGAGCCGCGCACCCACCCAGCAACCCCCGAAGCCCGTACCGATTCAACCGTCGATCGGATGCGCACGACAGCGTGCGTACCCAGAGGGATCGGTGTGAACGTGGGTTGGGCCGCCCTGGATCGGAGCACGGCGAGATCCCGCCCGAACGAGCCGACCATCTCCGCAAAACGCGGACCCGAAACCCATCCGACGAATTGGAGTGCGCCGGTCGTCCTCTCGTCCGGATCGAGCAGCACGTTGCTGCCCCACTCGGCGCGCGTCGCCTCCCACGGTGTGCCCATGAGGGCGGGGTCGTGCACCACGAGGATACCGCGCGCGCCCCGACTCGCTGCCTCCCGAGCCTTGCGGTCCACGGCAGCGTGCACGGTGCCGCGCCACCCGCGAAACCGCGTCGTATCGACCATCCCGGGGTCGCCGGCCAGCACCACCAGGATGCGGTCGGTCAGGGAGGCTTCGCCGAAATCATCCCACGCGTACTCGGGGGCGTGGATGCCAAAGCCCGCGAAGATGAGCGGCCCGTCGACCGTAACGTTGGCGGATGGGTGCGTGGGCCACACAACCAATCCGTCGTCGTCCGGTCCGAATGTCAGTGTCTGGCCCTGCCCGCCCAGCACAAAGGTGACTTCGGACCGAACCGATTCGAGCATGATCTGCTGTTCGTACCCACCGTCCGAGTCGGTCGCTTCTATCCCCAGTCCTTCGAACTGCGAAGCCAGATACCGCGCCGCGAGGTGTCCTCCCGGAGTGCCGGCCCGGCGCCCCAGGAGCGCGTCGTCTGAGAGGAAACGCAGGATCGAGCGCACGTAGTCATCGGACGCCACCTCCACACCGAACGGCGTCCCACCCGCTTGAGCATGAGCGTCGGATGGCGCAAACAGTGGGATCGCGGCGAGGATCGTCCAGGCGACGGCGCAGCGCCTAAACCTCACGGCGCCGCCGGCTCCTCGTCCATCGGGCACCGAACCTTGGACATCCCGGCTGGACGACCCTTCGATCCCTCGCTCGACAACACGAGCGTGCTGTCGTCGAGGAAGTCGACGGCCTCGCCTTGCGGTTCGTAGGCGCCGAGCCAACACGTTGCCTTGAGCGAGACCTCGGCAGGGAACGTCGAAAGCCCGAAGTAGAAGATCTGTGTATAGGTCCTGACCACGATCAGCGAGTCGCTGCTGTGGAGTGCGGCCCCGGTCACGAGGCGCCCGATCATGCGCTGCGGTACGATAGGCAGGCTCGTCCACATGTCGACCCGCGCACTGTCCCGCTGGAGCTGCGCCGGGTCGATTCGGTACAGCTCGACCGGCCCCGACCGCCCTTTCGTGATCAGGAGCGCCTCACCCGATCGCCGCACGGCCAGCGCCTCGATGTCTCGCGGTCCGTTCGGATACTGGAGCACGACCCGCCGCGCATCAGCGTGCTGCCGGCCGCGCACCTCGGCCGGTTCCGGCAGGATGTAGATGCTTGCGTCCCGCCGGCGCTCCTTGTTGTCGCCCGTATCGGCGATGTAGATGCACGAGCCGGAGCCTCCCGGACAGACGCTGATCGCGATGTCCTCCCAA
The DNA here is from genome assembly GCA_039586875.1 of Gemmatimonadota bacterium. Taxonomy (GTDB): domain Bacteria; phylum Gemmatimonadota; class Gemmatimonadetes; order Gemmatimonadales; family GWC2-71-9; genus JAOTVV01. The sequence goes on from JBDHJO010000061.1 coordinate 10,093, forward strand.
TCCACCGCGCGCGCCCCCCGAAGGAGCACCATTCCCCGCACGCTGCCATCCAAATCGACGGCGTACACGGCAGGCTCGTCGCCGGAGTCGTTGTGTGTCCAGATGACTCCCGGATGGAGGCGGCTGACGGCCACGCCCGAGCTCTCGTTGAGGCGCTTGGATGAAAAGGTCGCCAGCGGTTCGAAGAGCTGCGGTGTGGTGCCCTGCGCGGCGAGGCCCGATACGACGGGAGCGCCCCACACGAGGGCCATCACCGTCAAGAGGCACCTGCGGGATTTGCGGGAGATCGACATTACCTCGAATTCTAGCCCAACGCTTGCCTCGCCGAAACGGACCCCGCAACTTTCGCGGCCATGACACAGGCCCTCAAGAACCGACCGCTGACGAAGCGTCCCGAGCACGTACGCTTCGACGGAAGGGTGCTCTTTCTTGCCGATGACGCCGATGCCGTGCGTCGCCAGTTGGACGGCGAAGACCTGCCCTTTCCCACGCCCGTACCGTTACGTGACAACATCTCGACGGACGAGATCACGCCCGCGTACATCTGCTACTACTACGATGAGACGCTTGGAGACTTCCCGTACCTGGGCCTCAAAGCGGGCGCCGACTTCCCGATTACCCGAGGCAGCGTCCGCGCCGGCGGGTTCGTGTGCTCCGTGAGCGGTAAGCGCCGCGGGAAGGGCTCGTCGCGGGAGCAGTCGCCGTACGCGGAACTCTGTGCGGGCATTCGCTTGGTCATCGCCGAGAACATCGAGCGCATCTACCGGGAGAATTGCCAGAACCTCGGCATGCTCACGAGCACCGACCTCTCGTTGATCGATCGCGTTCGTCGCGGCGAGGAGATTCCGCTCGCGACGTTCACCGAGGGCGAAGGCGAGATCACGCGCGGTATCATCGAGTACGGCGGCCTGTTCCAGTACAACGTTGCGCGCATCCAGGGAGCGGTGTCGGTCCCGGCCGTGCCAACGGCCCAGCGCCCGATGACGCTCGCCGAGAAGATCCTCGCGAAGCACTGGGTCACCGATCTTGCCAACGATGCCGTCGGCGTAGACGCCGTCGCTCCGGGGGACGAGGGCTTCGTGCGCACGGATATCCGCTTCAGCCACGAGTACGTTACGCCGATGGCCGCCATCTTCTGGCGCGACTACGTCGGTCAGACAGAGGCGGTCGTCGACCCCGAGTCAGTCTTCTTCTTCCGGGACCACCTGACGTTTCTCGAGTTGGCCATGACGGATGAGCGGAAGGCGCAGGGGCTCCTCGACGTCGCGCTCGAGCTCAAGCAGAAACAAGAGGAGTTTGCCGCGCAGCAGGGGATCCGTCTCTACGGGGAGCTGCCTCGAATCGGCCCGCACATGGCGGCACAGGGATCCGAGGCGATTTGCCACTCCAAGATCCTCGAGCAGCATGCCGAGCCCGGTCATCTGATCATCGGGTCGGACTCGCACACGCCGCATGCCGGAGCCATCGGGGCGTTCGCCTTCGGCGTCGGGACCACGGCCATCTTCAACTCGTGGTTGACGAAGGACGTGCGCATAAAGGTGCCGCCGTCGGTGCTGATCCGCGTGAACGGCCAGCGGCCCGACAACGTCACAGCGAAGGATTTCATGCTGCAGATTCTGCGGCACCCGTACGTCAAGAACGGTCAGGCGATCGGCAAGATCGTTGAGTATGCGGGGGATGCGGTCGAAGCCCTGTCGATCGACGAGCGGGCGACGATGACGAACATGGCTGCGGAGGTCGGCGCCTTCACCGGTCTCATTCGACCGGATGAAAAGGCGGTCGCGTTTCTCGCTCGTGAGCGTGGCATACCGCAGGACGATGCGCGTGCGATGCTGGACGGACTCTACTCCGACGATGGCGCCACCTTCGAAGAGGTGATCGACATCGATGCGGCATCACTGCGGCCGATGATCGCCTTGCCCGGAGACCCCGGCAACGGCATGCACATCGACGAGTTGGGTGACCCGGTCCGGATCGACATCGCCTATGCGGGCTCCTGCACGGCGGGGAAGAAGGAAGACATGGACATGTATGCACGCGTGTTCAAAGACGCCGTCGCCCGCGGCGAGCGCGTGCATCACGATGTGCAGTGCTTCATCCAGTGCGGCTCACAGGAAGTGAAGCAGTATTGCGAGGAACAGGGGTACCTCGAGGTCTTCGAGACCGTCGGCGCGCAGTTCATCGAACCGTCGTGCGGCGCCTGCATCAACGCCGGGCCCGGCGTGTCGTACGACCGGGAGACGGTGACGGTGAGCGCGATCAACCGGAATTTCCCGGGCCGCTCTGGACCCGGGCAACTCTATCTGGCGAGTCCGTACACGACGGCGGCAAGTGCCATCAGCGGGCGGATCAGCGCTTGGGTCCCTGCTGAGAGCTGACCGCGGGCGACGTCAGGGAGTCCGCATCGCCGGGGACGCTCACGGTGCTCGCGGGGCTCGCGCCCTGTGAGCGACCCTCCGGGCGCAAGGCGTCCGGCGGGTACACGCCGCGAGCGTTCCACAACACCCAGTCGGTGAGCCCTACCTCCTCCACGGCCCGAATCTGCTCCATGATCTCCTCGGGTCCGTACCGTACGCGATAGATGGTGAACGCCTGGAGGTACGGCCGAATCTTCGCCGGATTCGACAGACCGCGGTTGCGTTCCACCGCCTCCTCCATTGCCCTTCGGATCACCGTGTAGGGTTCGCGGTTCGGGTTCGGGAGGCCGAACGATCCACGACGGTAGTGGCTCGGATAGACCATGGGCAGGATGACGTCGGCGGCGCCCGAGAGATCTTCCCACACCTGCCCGATACCGAGGTCTCCCCGGGCGCTCGTTGTGAGCCCAAACACGTCCAGGGTGAACGGCACGCCGGCGCGTCGCACGCGATCGCCGAGGATGCCGACGTTGCGCCGAATGGCTGCCCGCCGGCTCTCCCCCGGGCGTTTGGCCGGATACACCGTCCGCCCGAGACGCTCCGGCGGCTCGTCGGGAAAGCGCACGTAGTCAAACTGGATCTCCCGGAATCCCATGAGCACGGCTTCCTCGGCGAGAGCGGCTGCGTAGTGCCAGACGGAGTCGTTGTGCGCATCGACCCATGGCTCGCCCAGTCCATCGCGCCACAGCGCCCCACTGGAGTCGTGGATGGCCCATGCCGTTTTGCGCTTGGCGAGCAGCGGATCCCGTGCCACGACGATCCGCGCGATGGGGTGAATGCCGCGCTCATGCAGGAGCGCGAGCCGTCCGCGCGGATCCGCCACCCGAACGAGCTCCGTCGCGCCGATCTGCTGGGCCGTCGGCACGCTGGAGCGGTACGTGATGTACCCGGTCGCGTCCTTCACGTCGATGACGAGTGCGTTGATCTCGGTGGTATCGGCCAGGGCAACGAGATCGTAGAACCGACTCGATCCGAAGATCCAACCGTTCATGTACAGACCGCGGACGACGGCAGGAGGCTGACCCGCGGGTGCCGGTGGGATGGGAACGGCTCGCGCGGCCGGTTGTATCGCGCCGACGTAATCCGGGGCACGCGGCGAGTGGTGCAACGTGAGGTACCCCTCGGTCTCCAAGGGTGGAGGTGGAAGTACCAGTGGCCCCAGCCGCGGCGTGAGCACGTCGACGACGTAGTCGGGCATTTCCCCCGCATGGTGCAACGGCCGTAGCCAGGAGGGGAGGTCGTGTTCCTGGCCCATCGCCGGGGCGGCGCCGAAGCACAGCAGCGCGGCGAGCACGACCACGCAGCAGCGGTGGCTCGCTGGTGTCGCGGGTCGAACCCCGCGCGGCGGGTAGTGCTCGGGAGGTGTCACCGGTTCCGACGGAGTCTGTCTTAGGGTTCGTTGTCGATCCGTCGGAGCTCGACGCGGCGGTTCTGCGCGCGACCCTCAGGGGTGGTATTCGTCGCGATCGGTTGGTCCGGTCCGGCACCCACCGCCACCATGCGAGACGGCGAGACGCCGCGCTGCGCGAGGTACGCCCGAACGGCCTGCGCGCGCTCGCGAGAGAGGCGAACGTTCGTATTGCGCGACCCGGTATTGTCGGTATGACCCGTGATCTCGATCTGTACGTCGGGTCGCTCGACCAGCGAGGCGGCGATCTCGTCGAGGACGGCGTAGGACTCGGTGGTCAACGCCGACCGACCGGTTTCGAAGGAAACACCCCGCAAGACCAGCGGAGCGCGCGGGATGGCCTCCTCCACGACCACCTGACATCCGGTGCCGTCGACTTCGGTATTGGCCGTCGTGCACGCCGTCGCCGTCGGAGTCGAGCGCGCACCCGTCGGCACTCACCGGTACTCCCTCCGGCGTGTTGGGGCACTGATCCAGGCCGTCGGGCACGCCGTCGAGGTCGGTGTCCACCGGACAGCCGTCGACATTGACGATGACGCCGGGGGGCGTGTTCGGGCACCGATCCAAGCCGTCGAACACGCCGTCGGTATCCGTGTCGAGGGGGCAACCGAACTCGTCGACGATGGCCCCGGCCGGCGTGTTGGGACATACGTCGATGCCGTCGGCCACGCCATCGGCATCGGTGTCCAAACTGCAGCCGAATGTGTCAACAGCCGCGCCGGG
>JBDHJO010000254.1:0-3252 GCA_039586875.1 Gemmatimonadota bacterium
TTCCCGCACTCAAGGAGCACACCGCCGTGCTCCAGGGCCGATCGATGCTCGCTCGGCGGACAGAACCGGTCTTGTTCGAGTGCGTGGTTCGCGGCTATGTGGCCGGCTCGGCGTGGAAGGAATACCGCGCCTCCGGCACGCTCGCAGGAGAACCGCTGCCCGAGGGGCTCGTGGAGAGCCAGCAGCTCAACCCGCCGATCTTCTCGCCGGCCACCAAGGCCGAATCGGGACACGACGAGAACATCACCTTCGCCGAGATGCGGGGCGGCCTTCCGACCGAGCTGGCCGATCGTCTGCGTGACGTGAGTCTCGAGCTCTACACGACTGCCGCCTCGCGCATGCGCGAGCGCGGCATCATCATCGCCGACACCAAATTCGAATTCGGGCTGGCATCGGATGGCACGCTGCTGCTGATCGACGAGGTCCTGACACCGGACTCGTCTCGTTTCTGGCCTGCCGACCGGTACGAGCCCGGCACGAGTCAGCCGAGTTTCGACAAGCAGCCGCTCCGAGATTACCTCGATGAATTGCGGCGGGCGGGTGGTTGGACCGGCGATCCGCCGCCACCGACGCTGCCGCAGGAGGTAGTCGACGCCACCAGCACGCGGTACTTGGATGCCTACCGACGAGTGACCGGTCGGGAGCTCGACATCGGGTGAGGATCGCGCCTGAGGGACTCCCGTTCATCGCCGTGGCGGGGCTCCTCTGGATCGCCGCACTCGTGGCGGGAGTCTTCTTGGGAGGCGCGTGGTGGATCGCCGCGGGAACGTGGACCCCAATCACGATCTGGGTGGTCGCGTTCTTCCGCGATCCTGCACGACGCGGGCCGCGCGGGCACCACCTGGTGATCGCGCCGGCCGACGGGGTCGTGGTCGACGTTTCCGAGGTAGACGAACCCGAGGTGATCCGCGGGCCGGCGACGCGTGTATCGGTGTTCATGAACGTGTTCAACGTGCACGTGAACCGGCATCCAGTGACCGGCACGGTGATCCACCGTCAGTACCACGCCGGCCGTTTCTTCAATGCGACGCTCGACAAGGCCAGTGAACACAACGAGCGCATGTCTATCGGTGTTGAGAGCGTCAACGGACCCGTACTCGTGCGGCAGATCGCCGGGCTGGTCGCCAGGCGCATTGTGACCGATCCCGCGGTCGGGGACGCGGTCGAGCAAGGGACCCGGTTGGGTCTCATCCGATTCGGGTCCCGGGTGGACACGTTCCTGCCGCCAGGCGCTCGCGTGACCGTGAGGACCGGAGACCGTACTGTGGCTGGCGTCACCTGCATCGCGGAGTATTCGTCATGAGCCGTTCGCATCGCCGCCGCCGCATGGGTCGCGCCGTGGTCGTCGTACCGAGCCTGTTCACCCTGGCCAACCTCTTCTTCGGCATGTGGGCCATCGTGCTCGCCGCACAGGGCGACTTCTACCGTGCGAGCTGGTGGATCGTCATCGCCGGTGTGCTCGACGTCATGGACGGACTGTCCGCCCGCGTCAGCAAGACCGGCACGAGATTCGGGGCCGAGCTCGATTCATTGACGGACCTCGTGAGTTTCGGCGTCGCCCCCGCCATCCTGCTGTACCATCTCCATTTTTCGACCCAGGGGCCCTTCGCCTGGATCTTCGGGTATGGGTTCGTGGTCTGCGTGGCCCTCCGCCTCGCGCGGTTCAACCTCGAGCCGAATCGGGAGGCGCCAAAGGCTGGATTTACCGGCCTGCCATCCCCCGCCGCCGGGATGACGCTCGCGACGTACTATCCGTTCACCCAGACGGAGTTCTACCAGGTCACGCTTGCGGGATGGCCCTGGAATCAGATTCTGATCTTCTTGGTAATCGCCTTGGCGCTGGCGATGGTCAGCAATGTGCAGTACGCGCGTTTGCCACGGCTGGGGATTCGTTCGGTTCAGGGGCTCGTCGGGCTCGCGTTTCACATCACCGTCTTGGCATTCGGCATCTGGGCCCGGGACGTCTTCTTCTTCCCGCTCGGCATCGCGTACTTGGCCTATGGCATGATCCGCGCGGCGGTCACGGGAGTCGTCGAGCGGTCCGACGACGGTGATGATGGCGAGTCGCGCCCGACCCATCTGCCGTTCGTGATCACGTCCAAGCAGCGCCGGGCACACTCGGACACCCACGACCCGCCGGCACGCCACGGCTGAGGACGTATCCTCGCCGTCCGGCTGGGGCACGTGCTATCTTGTGTGAGATCGACTGACGCCGACTTGCTGCGGAGGAGGGGCCTCATGAGAACACCGTCATTTGTGCCGGTGACTATGCTGATCTGGGCGGTCGCCGCCTGCGGCGGGACCGACGAAGAGGCGGGCACGCCTGCCGAAACCGTGCAGCAACCGGCGCCGGAGGTAGCGGCACCGCCGCCCGCGTCCGAGCAGGAGCCCGCACCCGCCGAGCAGGCACCGGTGCAACAGGCTCCCCGCCAGACCGCTGCTGCCGCGTACGACGAGCCCTGGACTCCTGAGTTCACGGGCACGGTCGATCCCGGCATGAGCTACGACGCGGTCGTGGGTGTGTGGGGCGAACCGGTAGCCGAGCGCTCGGCCGACGGACGGCAGTACCTGTACTTCCGGAACGGGTGCGAGGCAAGTTGTGGCACCTTCGACGTCGTGTTCCTCGAGAATGGTGCCGTGGTCGATGCGATTGTGCGCGGCCCGGGACACACGTATTCGGGCGCGTCGTCGTCGCCCCCGGGCCAGGAGGCCGTCGCCACGTTGCCGATGACTGCGGGCGGGTGAGGACGAGACGATGCCCGACAAGCCAAGCAAGAATGAGGACGAGTACTTCGCGAAGCAGTCCGCGGACCTGATCAAGGCCAAGCGGCGCGAGGCGGAGAAGGCAGCCCTCGATGCGGAGCGCCGCGCGCACTACATGAAGTGTCCGAAGTGCGGGTCCGACCTGAAGACGGAATCGTACCACGGGATCGAGATCGACCGCTGTCCCGCCTGTCGTGGCATGTGGTTGGATGCGGGTGAGGCGGAGGATCTCCTGCGTCGTGAGGACGAGGGCATCATCAACATCTTCAAGTCCGTCATGAAGGGTGTGGGATCCTGAGCCGACGTTGGCGCGGATGATGAGCGTAGTGCAGCACGACAACTGGCCGGGCACCCGGACCGAACGTCGGGTTCGGGTGCTCGGCCGAGTCATTCGAGCGAGGACGAGCTGATGTGTGGAGTGTTCGGCGTCTACGGGCTGGAGAATGCGGCGGAGTTGACCTATCTCGGCCTCTACGCCCTGCAGCACCG
>JBDHJO010000255.1:0-3533 GCA_039586875.1 Gemmatimonadota bacterium
GAGACGGTGCGGCTGCTCTCGTCGCTGCAACTCGATGCCTTCCGCGCGGGCCGCGATGTGCATCCCGAGACCCGCATGTGCGGGCGCCGCGGATCCTACTTCGTCCACGAGGCGGTCGACCTGGCTCCGGGCGCGCAGGAGGACTGGCTGATCGTCGCGGACGTCGAGTACGGGCATGCGGAACTCGCATCCCTCACGCAGACCCTCGCCACGACGTCAGACATCGCACGCCTCGTGCAGGAGGACGTCGACGAGAACACCCGTCGTCTGGCTGCCATCGTCGGCCGGGCCGACGGACTGCAGACCACCGGCGACACCCTGGGCTCGGCGCACCACTTCGCCAACGTGTGCAGACCACCGGCGACACCCTGGGCTCGGCGCACCACTTCGCCAACGTGCTCTTCAACGTGATGCGCGGCGGCGTCTTCGAGTCCGGCTACACCATCCCGGTCGCCGACCTGAAGGACTTCGTCCGTGCGTTCAATCGGACGACCTGGACGCGACACGCCGACTTCCTGAACGGGCTGGGTGACGAGATCGCGCTCGGGCGCCTCATCGACGAGGCGCGCACACGCGACGACGTGACCTTGCTGCGGCTCGTGTTCGAGTACCTGCCGATCTCGTTCAGCCGGCGGCACGGCGACCCGAGCCGGCCCTGGAACCAGTTCGCGATCAACGTGAAGAACCGCGACGGGTCGAAGGTGTTGGACTACCAGGGGAACTGGCGCGACATCTTCCAGAACTGGGAAGCGCTCTGTCTCTCGTTCCCCGAGTTTCTGGAGAGCGTGATCACGCGGTTCGTGAACACCACCACGGCCGACGGCTACAACCCGTATCGCGTCACGAAGGAGGGGTACGACTGGGAGGCGCCGGACCCGGACGACCCGTGGGCGCACTTCGGGTACTGGGGCGATCACCAGCTCATCTATCTGCTCAAGTTCCTCGAGTGGTCGAGGCGGCATCACCCGGGCAGGCTCGAGCGGATGCTGGCGGAGCAACGGTTCGTGTACGCCGACGTCCCCTACGACATCAAGCCGTACGACGAGATCCTCGCCGACCCGCGCACATCGATCACCTACAACACCACGCGCGCCGAGCGGATTGCCGCGCGTGTGGACGCGGTTGGATTCGATGGCCGGTATCTCACCAGCCCCTCGGGCGACACGTGCCACGCCAATCTGGCGGAAAAACTCCTCGTGCCGCTGCTGGCGAAGGTCGCGAACTTCGTGCCCGGTGGCGGCTTCTGGATGAACACCCAACGTCCGGAATGGAACGACGCCAACAACGCACTGGCCGGGTTCGGCGTGTCGATGGTGACGCTCTACTATGCGCGGCGGTACGTGTCGTTCTGCCGTGCGCTACTGGACAGCACCGAGTTGGAGACGGCGGACGTGAACGAGGAGGTCGCGCGCTGGTTGCAGGAGACGCACCGTGTGCTGACCGACCACCGCACCCTGCTCGACGAGGCCGACATCGGCGACGCGGACCGCAAGGCCCACCTCGACGGTCTCGGCCGTGCGGCGGAGCACTACCGCTCCGGACTGTACGACCAGGGACTGCGCGGACAGCACACGTCGGTACCGGTGAACGAGCTCGTGGCCTTCCTCGACCTGACGCTTGCGTTCTTCGATCACACGATCCAGCTGAACCGGCGCGCCGACGACCTCTATCACGCCTACAACGTCCTCGAGCTTCGGCCCGACGGCGTGGCGGTCGAGCGACTGCACCCCATGCTCGAGGGCCAGGTGGCGGTGCTGAGCTCGGGTGCCTTGAGCCCGGCGGAGGCGTTGTCCGTGGCCCAAGCACTCCGGCACAGTGACATGTATCGCGCCGATCAGCACAGCTACCTGCTCTACCCGGAGCGGATGCTGCCGGGCTTCCTGGAGAAGAACACGATACCGCCGGCGAAGGCGGATCGGTCGGAGTTGCTGCGGTGGCTGATTGCGGACGGCAACACCGATCTGGTCGAGCAGGACGTCGACGGCGCCCTCCACTTCAACGGCCTGTTCCGGAACATCCGCGACGTCCATGCGGCGCTCGAACGCCTCGCAGCGACCGGGTACGGAGATCTGGTCACGCGGGACCACGCCTTGATCGGCGAGTTGTTCGAAGCCGTGTTCAACCACAAACAGTTCACCGGCCGCTCCGGCACCTTCTACGGGTACGAGGGCATTGGGTGCATCTACTGGCACATGGTGAGCAAGCTGTTGCTCGCGGCCCAGGAATCGTGCCTCACCGCTGCTGCTACCGGTGACCCGGCCTTTGCCGACCTCGCGGCGTGGTACTACGACGTGCGATCCGGCATCGGCTTCAACAAGGCACCCGACGCGTACGGGGCGTTCCCGACCGATCCGTACTCCCACACGCCGGGGTACGCCGGTGCCAAGCAGCCGGGCATGACCGGGCAGGTCAAAGAAGAGATCATCACGCGGCTCGGTGAGCTCGGCGTGTCGGTCCGGGACGGCCACGTGCGGTTCGACCCCACCCTCCTCAGACAGCGTGAGTTCCTGCACGAACCGGAGACCTTCGCGTACTACGACGTGGCGGGACGCCCCCAGTCCCTGGAGCTCGAGGCCCGGACCCTGGCCTTCACGTACTGTCAGGTGCCGATCGTCTACCGATGGTCCGACGCAGCCACCACCAGGTTGGTGCTCGCTGACGGATCGATCCGGACGCTCGAGGGTCTGCTGCTGGATTCGGCCACGAGTGCTGAGCTGTTCGGGCGGACGGGTACCATCGTCCGCATCGAGGTATCCCTCACGCCCGGGCTCGATGCGTAACGGCGTCGCACCGGCGGCCGTTCACTTGTTGAAGAGGTGGTCATGAACGACGTGTCGCGCGGGACGACAGCGGCTGAAGACCGGGTGCCGTTCGGGCAGAAGGTGGCCTATGGGATCGGCATGCTCGGCAACCAGATGTTCCCCGCGGCATTGGGCGTCTTCATGGTCGTGCTCGTCCAGGGGCTGGGCTTCCCCCCGCTCCTTTGGGGTATCCTGTTCTTCGCACCCCGCATCCTGGATGCCGTCACGGATCCGGTGATGGGCTTCATCACCGACAATACCAGGTCACGGTGGGGACGGCGGCGGCCCTACATCTTCGTCGGTGCGATCATTGCCGGCGTCTCGTACGTCGTCATGTGGCAGCTCTACGAGAGCAACAGCCTGACGTTCAACTTCACGTACTTCCTGCTCGTGTCGTTGGTGTTCTACCTCGGGCTGACGATCTTCGCCACGCCCTACGTGGCGATGGGTTACGAGATGAGCCGGGACTTCCACGAGCGCACGCGTCTCATGGCGGTTGCGCAGTGGATCGGGCAGTGGGCCTGGGTGATCGTGCCGTGGTTCTGGTCACTGCTGTACAACCCCGACCTGTTCCCGTCGGCTGCGGCCGGCGCGCGCACCCTTGGAATCTGGGTCGGGCTCGGGTGCATGGGCCTGGCCATGGTCCCGGCCATCTTCTGCCACAGCACGCCGACCACCGATGCCACCAATCTTCAGGAGTTGAGCCGCGCGAACCTCAAGGAGAACCTGCGG
>JBDHJO010000062.1:0-13605 GCA_039586875.1 Gemmatimonadota bacterium
ATTGACATCGATGCGCCCGGAGTGCGCTGCGTGGCGCGGTGCTTACTGCTTACGGCGTGGCGGTGACGACCGACTGCTCGACGGCTTTGACGGCGCCGGTCGGCTGACACGCGCGGGCGCGCGATTGACCGATGGCCGCGGCGCGCTGACGCGTGGCTGCGTGGCCGACGACCGCGGCGCGCTACTGGGACTCGGTGTCACGGACCGTCGGGACAGGGACGGCGTGGCACGGCGCGCTGGTGCGGCAGAGCGCGTCATGGATCGCGACGGGGTCGTCGCGCGCGTGGCCGTCTGCCGCCGCACCGTCGAGGCTCGGTCCGGTGAGACCCGACTCACCTGCGAACGGATCGATTCCACCCGGGACGCCTCGGTGCGCCGCGCGAGCGCACTCGAGCGTGACCGGTCCGCGGTCGCCGGCGCCGTCCGTGTGGCACTCCCGCCCGTGGCCCGTCGCACGGTCCGATCGCTTGCGGACTCGGGACGCGCGGGTGTGATCGTGGTGCGTCGATCCTGGGCCCCATCACGCGCCGCCGGCTCGGCCGCGGGTTGCGACTGCCGCTCAACCGGCCGGACGACCCGCCGACCATCGGTGATGCCCCAGCCGGACGCTCGGACCTGCCGTCCGTCGTCGGTCGGCTGCGTCACCGTCCGCCGCTCCAGCGACGTGCTCCTGGCCGCGGCGGGCGACCGCCGTCCACCGGCTTGCACCGGCGAGCTCGCGCGGCGCCCGGTCGTCTGCACCGTGGTCGGACTGGCACGCCGGTTGTCCGCAGTCGCGGTGGGCGCGCGCCGGGTGGTGTAGTCGGTTGCGTACCGCCGGCTCAGGTTGGCCTGCAGGCCGGCCGATGATGTCGGGCTCGTGCGACGCCGCTGGTACACACCGCCGTCCGCCAGATCATACCGGCTGGGGTGTTTCCACGCGTACCGCCCACGGTAGTACGTGCCGCTCGACGGTGGGTAATACGACGGCGGATAGTAGCCCGGATAGTAGCAGCAGCTCGGGTAGTAGTTGTAATACGGGTAGTACGCGTAGTACGGCCGGTACGGATACCAGTACCCGTAGTGCGCGTAATAGGGGTAATAGCCGTACCACGGATCGTACCAACCCCAACCGAAGGAGACTCCAAACGTGGGATACACGCCGAAACCCACCGACCACGCGGTCGTGGCACCTCCGTAATAGGTCGACGCATAGACGACCTTCTCACCCACCGGATAGCCGGTGAGGTCGTACGTGAATGGCACGCCGCCCGCCATCTCTTGCACCAGGGCGGTCAACTCGGTTTCCGGGTCGAGATCCTCGGTCAGGCGCCACTGGTCGAACACGCGGTAGTCCCAATGGTCACCGCGGACGAACGCCTGGAACCGGAACGGATCGCGCGAGAAGGCGGCCAGAATCGTGCCGACGCCGGCCGACTCGTACACGCGGAATGCCTCGCGGTCGCCGCGGCCACGCAACTCATAATCTTGGCCGCCGCGCAGGAAGTTGTCGTCAAACGGATCGAGCGGAAACAGCACCCGGATCCGCCCGTCCGGCTCGGCATGCAGCACAAGCAGGTAGCCATCGGCCTGCGTCCGCGTGTAGACGCGAACGCGGTCGCCGGCACGCACGCTGCCCTTCTTGCTGAGCCATACCCGAACCGGCGGCTCCGCCTGCACGATCGGAAGATCGGCCGGTGGGGCAGCGGCGAGCGAGAGCGTCGAGATGAGCATCGCAGTGATCATGGTTCCTCCGGGGCCGGTCGGCCTCCTCCCGAAACTACCGTCTCGAGGAGGCATCGGTCGAGTCCACCCAGTAAAACTGCAACTACCATTCCAATTGCCAAGTCATTGTTTTACAATCACTTGTAGATTGTCTACCACCCGTGCTCCGTCCACTAAACGGGACAGCACTCCCATCGGAGAATCACTTCCATGGCTACCCAGTATCGGCTCGAGCGCGTCCAAACGGTTCCTCGCCCGCCTGACGACGTCTTCGCCTTCTACGCCGATCCGGGCAACCTCAGCGCGCTGACCCCGACGTGGCTGGGTTTTACCATCCTGACCCCGGATGTCGAGATGCAGGAAGGGCTTCGGATCGACTACCGCGTCAGGCCCCTGGGGGTTCCGCAGCGGTGGACGTCGGTGATCACCGTGTGGGACCCGCCGCATCGATTCGTGGATGAACAGGTCCGGGGGCCCTATAGCCGATGGCACCACCTACACGAGTTCCGAGCCGTCGGCGCCGGCACAGAGATTCGCGATACCGTCGAGTACCGTCTGCCGTTCGGGTGGCTCGGCCGCGCGGCGCATTGGGCGCTCGTGCGGCATCAACTCCGTGCGATCTTCGACTATCGCGAGCGGCGGATCAGGGAGCTGTTCGGCTAGCCACCCGTGGTCAGGGGCGCCATGCCTCGCCCTGCCAACACATCTCCCAGAACTGCCACTCGTAGCGGGACGAGGTCAGAAACAGTGCCTGGAGACGCGCTCGCCGAGCGCCCGATGCACCCTCCGCGGCCCGGTCGAGCTCGACCCTGAGCCAGTCTGCCGCCTCGGCAAACTCCGGTGATGCGTATTGGGCGATCCAGTCGGCGTACCGCTGGTCGGACGGGGGATCGACGGCCGCCAGTGCTTGGGCGACGTAGACGTAGCCCCAGGCACACGGCAGCAATGCCGCCAGGAGATCGCCCATGTCCCCTTCCGCCGCTGTCCGCACGAGGAAATCGGTGTACGCCCGCGTCGTCGGCCACATCTCGGTGGCCTCCAGCTCGCTCGCCGTGATGTCGAATCGCTCGGCGTACGTGCGGTGGAGGGCCATCTCGGTGTTCAGGGTCAGGTCCAGCACCTTGGCATACCAGCCCATCGCATCGAGACCGTCAGCCTTGGCCACAGCCCAAGCGAAGACGCGGGCAAACTCCTTGAGATACAGGTAGTCCTGCCGAACCCAATTGGCAAAGCGGCTCGGATCGAGCGATCCATCGCCGATGCCGACCACGAATGGGTGGGCGAGCTCGGCTTCCCAGATAGGCCTGGCGGCGTCGAAGAGATCGTCGGACAGGGGCATGGCGGTGTGGCATCCTGCGTCCGGGGTAGGGGAAAGTGGGGTGCCGTGCAACGTACAACGTGCAACGCGAAGCAGGGGCATTCGGGCTCGTCGCGTGTTGCAGCGTGCAACTGGAACCACAGGGGTCGCAGGGGGGACGGGAGGGACTGAAACCCTCGTGCCCGGGGCCCCGTAGGAGGGGATGACGAAACGTACCTCTAAAGGAAACGATCTATGTCGACCTTTCGCAGGATTCTCGTGTCGATCGGGGCGCCACTCGTGGTGATCGCGGGGCTGGGCGTCATCTGGGGTGCCCGCAACGCCGCCGCACTCAAGTCGCAGATCGAGGCGTGGGCCGACAGCCTCGAGCACAGCCCCAACCCCGTCGTCATGTCCGGGTTGTCGTTCATTCCGATGTACGTCGGGGGTGATCGCGTCGGGAAGCTGGAGACGATCGTCGTGCAGCGGCACGAGCCGGGCACGGTCGATAGCATCCGCATCACGGTGGGGGGAGGCGAAGCGGACATCGGGCGCCTCGAGAGTTGTCAGCTGCATTTCGATCCCGACGCGCTCGATCACAAGGGCCCGCTCGGCATCAAGCACGCCATCCAGTGTATCGACGACACGAGCGAAATGGTGCGGTTCGGCTCGGTCTCGTTCGAGCAGGCGGGCAAGGATCTCGCGCTGTTCTTGAACAGCAGCGATCTCCCCTGTAAACACATGAGCGGCGACTCGGCGAGCGAGTGCACGCAACTTCGGGAGGAGATCCACCGGCTGCGCGACGAGATTCGCGAAGAGGTCCGCATTCGCGTCCGGACGCACTGACGACGAGCACCGTTCGGCAGGACCACACGGCAGCCGTATGCGCCCCCGGTGGCACGACCCCCGGGGGCGTCGTACGTCGGCGCTGGCATCGCCTCGGTGACAACGGCTACGTTGATACATGCCTCCGGCTCGCCTCTCGACTACCTGCATGCTCGATTGCCCAGACGCGTGCACACTCGACGTCTCGACGGAGCACGGGCGGGTCGTGCAGATCGATGTGCATCGCACGCGCGACGCCACGGTACCGGAGTTCATCTGCGGCAAGGTCCGCGGGTTCACCCGGCATCTGGAAGATCGGCATCGCCTCCTCTACCCGCTCCGCCGCGTGGGGCCGAAGGGTGCGGGCGCGTTCGACCGCATCTCGTGGGATGAGGCGGTTGCCGCGATCGCATCGCAATTCGACGCCATGCGCCGCGAGCACGGGGGTGAGACCATCCTGCCGTACCACTATGGCGGCTCGAACGGTCTCGTCACCGATGGGCTGGTAGACGCGGTCTTCTTTGCGCGACTCGGTGCTTCACAACTGCAGAAGACCCTGTGTGCCGTGCCCACGACGGCTGCCGCGACGGCGATGTACGGCAAGATGCCTGGTGTCGCCTTCGAGGACTTCGCGCATGCGCAGTGCATCGTCGTCTGGGGTGGGAATCCTCGCGTCTCCAACACGCACCTGATGCCGTACCTCAAGGCCGCTCGCCGTCGTGGGGCATTCGTCGCCGTCGTCGATCCCGTTCGCACGCTCGGACCCTCGGACACCGACCTCCATCTCCCCGTGCGTCCGGGTACCGATCTGCCGCTGGCGCTGGCCGTCGCGCGGTGTTGGCGGGAGTGGGGACATCTCGACGCGGACTTTCTTGCCTCGCACGCAACCGGCGTGGAGGAGTTGCTTAGGTGCGCCGACGCCTGGCCGCTCGACCGCGCATCGTCGGTGACCGGTGTTCCCACCGAGACCATCGAGTGCCTGGCCAGGGAGTTTGCCGAACGGAATCCCGCGGTGGTGCGGTGCGGGTGGGGGCCCGAACGGAACCGACACGGCTGTCACGCGATTGCAGCGATCCTGGCACTGCCGGCGTTGGTCGGGAAGTTCGGCGTTCGCGGCGGGGGGTACACGCTGAGCAACAGCGGTGCTGTGGCGTTCGACCGGGATGCGGTCATTGGACCGACGGCCGCGGAGACGAGAACCGTGAACCAGAGTCAGCTAGGCGCCGCGCTCACGGGTGCGCGCGAGCCTGCGGTGCACGGGTTGTTCGTGTACAACTGCAATCCCGCCGTGACGGCGCCAGATCAGGTCGCCGTACTCGAAGGCCTCGCACGCGACGACCTCTTTACCGTGGTCTTCGACCAGATGCTCACCGACACGGCCGCCTATGCCGACATTGTCCTGCCCGCACCGACGTTTCTGGAACAGTGGGACATCCGGGTGGGTTACGGACGGTATGCGGTGGGTGTCGCGCGCCCCGTGTGCGATCCTCCCGGCGAGGCAAGGTCGAACGTGGAGGTGTTCGGTATGCTGGGTCGGGCCATGGGGCTCTCGGATGACGTCTTCAATTGGAGTGAAGAGGAGGCTGTCAATCGGGTGCTGGCGCACCTCGAGGTGCCGGGACACGGTCCGCTCGACCCGGCGACCGGCGGGCACTGGCCGGTGACGTTCGACGGTGGCGGACCCGTGCAGTTCGGCACGGTCTTCCCGCGCACCCCCGACGGCAAGATCCACCTGACGCCGGCCGTCCTCGGTGCGGAGCCCTACCGGTATGCCGACGACGGTGGGGAGACTCGCTATCCGCTGTCGATGATCAGCCCGGCGACCGCACGGCTGGTGAACAGCACGATGGGGCAGTACGCCTTGCCCGAGCTCTACGTCGAGGTCCATCCGGACGATGCGGCGCCACGGCGCATCGCGAACGGTGACCGAGTCCGGGTGTTCAACGACCGCGGTGAGGTGGTGTGTACCTGCCGGGTAACGGATCGCGTGCGGCCTGGCGTGGTGGTGATGCCGAAAGGCGCGTGGCGGGCGTCGTCGGTGAACGGGCACACCGCGACGGCGCTCTGCCCGGCGCACGTCGACCCCGTTGCCGGCGGAGCGTGCTTCAACGACGCTCGCGTGGAACTGGGGAAGGCCCGATAGCCAGTCCCTAGTTCTCCAGTACGCTCATTCCTTGCTCGAAGACGATGTCGACCGGGATGTCGGCTTCAGCGAGCCGATCGAGTTCCGCCTGCAGTTCCGGTCCCACCACCCCCCGCTCGGCGAGAAACTGCCCGGCGCCCTCGTAGTCGCCGTCGCCCTGGAGCGTCAGGAGCAAACGTGACAGATCGGCCATGGCCGTACGCATGGCGTCCATATCGACGCGGTACGTGCCGGTCGCTGCATCGTAGCTGAATGCGCCGGCTTCCCGGAAGAAGTGGAAGCGCGCCATGTTGGCGCGGCCGTGCGCGCTCGTCGCCCCGAACCGTACCGAGCGGAAGATGCCGGCGAGGAACGTCGTGTAGTTGTCCATCAACTCGCCGTCGGTCAGATGGCCGTTGTCTCTGAGCCACGTGACCATGTACAGGCCGAGGATATCTGCCTTGCCCTCTTCGATGGGTGAGGCGTGTTCCTTCAGTGCCTGGCGGACGGTGCCGCGGTCGTTGACGGTGTTCTTGATGCCGAGGCCGTGGGCAACTTCGTGGAACATCGTGTTCTCGAAGAAGGCGTCGAACGTGATGTGCCGCCGCTGATCGTCGGCGATCAGTTCTCCCGCGATGGGCACGAGGATGCGATCGAACTTGGCGCGCATGGCGTTCTTGAGTTGCAGGCGCCTCGTACCCTTGGCGAGCTGCACCTCCTCGTCGTTGGGCAGATTGATCGCGATCGTCTTGCTTCCACTGTTCGCATCGCCTGCGTAGTACACCACGTCGTAGGCGTTGAGATCGGCGTCGGAGCCCGGCGTCTCCCGCCTGTAGGTCTCCGGCACGGGCAGGCCGCGTTGGAGTGCGGGCAGGAACGCAGCGAACCGGGCGAGGCGTTCACTCCACGCCAGGTCCTTTACGAGCACGTAGGCCTCGTACGACGCCTTGTAACCGTACAGCTGATCCTCATACGTCTCGATCGCCCCGATCACGATGTCGAGTCGATTGTCCTTCATGTCCATCCAGGCCAGGTCCGACGGCTGGTAGTCGTCGGTCACGAGGGCGCGGGCACGCTCGGTCAGATAGCGACGCAGTCCCGGATCCTCGGCGAGATCGGCGGCCTCACGGAGTTTCGCCGCGGACACGGCCAGTGGCTCGCTGAAGGCCTCGTGGTACGGCACCGCCGTCAACGCGCCGTCGTCCCCCCGCCGCACGAGCGTGTAGAGGCTCTTGAGGTCGTCGGCGACGGCCTGCGGTGCGTCCAAACCGGCGTCGAACTCCGCCTTGGTCATATCGGCCGGGTAGTAGTTTGCACCGGCGGGTTTCGGGCCGACGCCCGGCAGAAACGGCTCGTTGCCGGCGAGGCGATCCCAAGGCCCGTAGTTGATGGTGACGAAGCGCCGCGTTGCCGGATCGTCGATGCTGTTCAGGAGCGAGTCACCATTCCCGTACGCCTGACGCCAGAACAGGTCGGTCATGGGGCCGGCGGCCTCGATCAGGAGCGGGAGCATCGCCCGTTCCCGATCGGTCAGCACCGACATGTCCGTGCTGAGTTCCACCGTTGCATACTGGGCGAGGCGCGCCTCGATGTCGGTATCCTCGGCGGCATCCGGCGGGGGCGTGCACCCCGCCAACGCCACGCACCATGCCCCGAGCGCTGCCGTCGACAGCGTTTGACGGACCCGCATGCCACCGTTACTCATCGTATCCCCTCACGTCTGGTCGGTTGTGCAGATGCTGGGGAAATATACCGGCTCGGGCCTACCGGCGACCGTTCCGTGGTGACGGAGCGAGGGTACGACACTGTGGGAGAGTCTCTGCATCCAATGCCGGAACCGCACCTGCGCTTCCCGCCCCTGGCCCGCATCCTGACGGGGGCGGTGCTGATCAGCTTCTCCCCGGTCCTCGTCGGCGTTGCCAACGTGGGACCGACGCCGGCCGGGTTCTACCGCATGGCGATCGGCGGCATCGTGCTTGGCGCCGTGAACCTGCTCAGGCGATGGCCGTGGGTCGGTGGGCGCGGTCACCTCTGGTTCTGCGCGTTGGCGGGAACCGTGTTTGCCGCGGACCTCGCCTTCTGGCATCGCAGCATCCTGCTCGTCGGGCCCGGTCTCTCGACAATTCTCGGCAACTTCCAGGTGTTCGTGCTGGCGGCCTTCGGAATCGTGGTGCTGAAGGAACGTGTCTCTCCGCGCCTGCTCCTCGGCATTCCGGCGGCCGTTGTCGGTTTGTTCCTGATCTTCGGATTGGAATGGAACGCCCTGGATTCCGGGTATCGCTGGGGGGTCTTTTTCGGATGGGCGACCGCGCTGTCCTACGCGTCATACCTCATTGCCCTTCGCACCGCACGCCGCCGCGCAGAGCGGGTCGAGGCCGTTGGCACCATCGCGATCATCTCCCTGATGTGTGCGGCCATCCTTGCGGTCGCCGTAGTCGCTGAGGGAGAGACCTTTCGGGTGCCGGATTTCTCGACTGCGGGCATCCTCCTCGCCTACGGGGTGGTGATCCAGGTGATCGGTTGGGTGTTGATCTCCAGTGGGCTGCCGCATGTCGATGCGTCGCGGGCCGGGTTGATCCTGCTGCTGCAGCCGGCGCTCGCCTTCGTGTGGGACCTCGTGCTGTTCGCGAGGCCCACATCTGCGCTCGAGCTCTGCGGGGCCGTACTCACGCTTGCCGCGATCTACCTCGGCCTGACGGGCCATGTGCCTCGGGCGCCGGGGACGGCGGACGGCGCGGCCTGAGGACCGACCATACGATCACGGCGAGGGCGAGGACGATCAGTGCTCCCCCCAGCAGCGGCGACCGTCGGTAGACTGCCCCGAGACCGGATCCCGTCACGGTGAAGACGATCGCACCGGGCACGATGCCCAGTGCCGTGGTCCACGCGAAGGTCCACCGCGGGATCGCCGTGAGTCCTGCCGCCCAGTTGATCAGTGTGAATGCGACCGTGGGGATGAGCCGCACGGCAAGCAGCGCCGGCCAATTTGCCGACAGGGCGACGCCGTCGATCCGTGCCAGGGCCTGACCCGGAAGCACGCGTGCGGTCACCGGTCGTCCGAACCGTTTCGCGATTTCGAAGCTGATAAGCGCGCCGACCAGGCCGCCGCCCCAGGTCACGCCGGTGCCCAGCCACGCGCCGAACAGCATGCCGTTCACCATCGCCGGGATCTCCGCCGGGATCGGCAGGATGGCGACGACCATCATGAAGAGGGGGGCGAGCACGTAGGCCCACGGTCCGGCATTCTCGACGAACTGGACAATGGCATCGAGCATGGCGGGGAGAAGCTATGTGTGGTGGGGAGGGGATGGAAGAGGACGAAGGGACTGGAGCAGCGGAAGGGGCGGAGCCGAGACCGGTTCCGCCCCTTCCACCTACTCCATCGGTTCAAACTCTCCCGACCGTTACAGGCTCAGCCAGTAATTCAGCTTCACCACAAAGGTGTTCTCGGCGTCGAGCCGGAACATGTCCGTCACGCCCTGGCCGAAGTCGAAACTCGGGTTCGCATCGGAGCCGACTCGTCCGTGCTGCCATACGAGGAACAGCGTCGAGCCCAACATGTACTCCCACCGCAGGACGACGTTCGAGCGGAAGGAGAGGAACGTGAAGTTCGGGTTACCGAGCTCGATGTCGGCGGCGCCATTGCCGTTCACGTCGATCGCGACGTTGCCCTCCTCGTCGAACGCGAGCTGGTCGTCCCGGAAATCCTCGAAGCGGTCGGCGAAGGTCGCGCCACGCGGATCATCCACGCGCCGGTACCCGACATAGTTACCGGTGGCGACGAACGGCTGCGCATAGACTTGCAGCGACAGGGTCGGGGTGAACGTCATGTTCCCCCGTACGGTCATCGACGCGACGGTTTGGTCCAGCCGGCCAAAGATGTACTCCTGCTCGCCGCCGACGGGCTGTTGATCGAGATACTGCCAGGAGTCGCGCTGCCAGTTGAATCCCGGCGCGAACATGAGTTCGATATTCGACGCGGCCCGCCACGAGATCCGCGGGTTGACCCCATAGCCGTAGGTGTCGCTCGCCGGCTGCAGGAAGCTGTGGCCGAACATCCCGAAGCTCAGGGGCTTCCGCCCATCCGTTGAGACGCCGGTCCAGATGTTCATCGTGTACGGGCGCAGGAAGGCAGGGCCGCCCCGAAGGGCGCCGGTGTTCAGCGACTCGAGGTTGTGACCGATGCCGATGTTCGCCTGCCAGTAGTTACGGAACTGGCCCCAGCCGTTCACGTTGCCGCCCATGCCGACGCGTTCCCAGCCGTGCGTCCAGACGGAGTGCTGGTTGAAATTCAGGCCGAAGTTGCGGAACACCTTGCCCGGCTTGGTCCAGCGGAGGCCCACCCATGCGAATTGGATGGTACGGTCAGCTTCACGCTGATAGCCCGCGTCGTTGACCTCAAACCCGGGTGAGCGGGTGTCGAACCCCGTCGAGAAGCGCACGAAGCCCTGGCGCTTGCCGGCCACGAGTTGTCCCGCGTACCCCGTGAGTGACGTGCGCGTCGGATCGTACTCGACGTGTTCGTTGTCCGGGCGCTGGTAGTACCGCGCGGACGACAGCTGGGTCTCGCTGATGGCTTCATCCGAGCCCTGGACGTAGCTCCCGACCAACCACCCTTCGACGAAGTAGTTGTCGTCCAGGAAGCGGTGCGTGAAGTCGACGCCACCGCTGTAGGCCTGGTTTCGGAGCCACGAGAGATTGTCGGGCAGTGAGCGGGTCACGCCCGTGCCGAACAGACCGATCTTGGTACGCCCCTCGCGCAGGTCTTTGGCGAGGCGCCCGACGAAGTAGCCGCTGCGCGGCTCGACGACGTCGGTGTGCTCACTGCCGTCGCCCGCCAACGCCCGTGCCTCTTGCTCGGCGGTCAGGGCGCCGAGGAACCCGATCGTCCAGCCGTCGGCCGTCTTGCCGGAGATCTTGCCGGCGCCCAGGATCGTGGTCTGATCGATGGCCTCGGCGAACCCGCCCCGGGGATCGGCTTCACCCTGCGGCCGGCGGCCCACGCGGCGCGTGTAGAACAACTGTTCATTCGCCCCGTCGCCATCTCCGAGCAGAATCGGGAAGCGGAAGATGTCGAGTCCCTCGTTGAAGAAGGGGCGCTGTTCCGGGTAGAACGTCTCGAAGGCCGACAGGTTCACGACGGCCGGGTCGGCTTCAACCTGGCCGAAGTCGGGGTTGATCGTCGCCGAGAGCGTCAGGTTGCTCGTGATGCCGACGTTGAGGTCCGCACCGGCCCGCACCGTGCCGTCGCGCCCCGTCTGAAACGGGTTGCCCACGTCCTCGGGCGTGAAGGCGCCCGCGCCGGCGACGTACGGCAGCACTTCTGCGCGGCGTGGCGGCTCGATGCCCTGAATGCCGTTCAGATCCCCGAACTGGGAGACGAGACCGCTCTCGTCCTTCGGCATCAGGCGCCAGTGCTGCTCTTCGTTGAGCCGCGTGATGGTCCGCAGGATCTGGAAGCCGAAGTCGTTGCTCTCCTGTTTCGCGAAGCGCAACTGGCTCCACGGGATCCGGAACTCGGCGCTCCATCCGTCAGGGTCCCGGGAGACCTCGACGTCCCAGACGGCGTTCCAGGAATCGTCGTCGTTCCCGTCGTCGAAGAGGTAGGCATCCCGTTTCACGCCCGCCGGATTGACGAAGAAGGCGTAACCGGTGCGGTGGTCGTGGTAGGAGTCGATGGCCACGATGAGCCAATCGGAAAAGGAGTCCTCGTCCCGTCGCGTCAGTCGTGCGGTGATCTGATCGGCCTGCGAGTCCCAGGCGCGGATCCCGATGTAGATCGCGTGGTCGTCGTACAGCACGCGGGCCTCCGTCGGCTCTGACGCGGGTTCGCCCTCATCGGGGTCGACCTGCCAGAAGTCGGCAATCGGGATGGCCGAGGTCCATGCCTCGTCGTCGAGGCGGCCGTCGATGCGCGGAGAGCCGGTCGCGCGCGCCGCATAGGCGGCCCGCGGGGCTGCCGGGTCCACCGGCACGGTCGTGGCAGCCGTGGATCCGAGGCTCCCACCGGCAGTGTTCTGTGCCACCGTGGCGACCGGAAGCCCGCCCAGGGCGAGCAGCACGAGGGCTGGACACAACCAACAGGAACGCTCGAGTTGTCTGGGGCGCGTGGGCGGGTAGTCCATGATGTGGCTCTCCGGTTGCGCGGCGCGACGGGTAGGTGATGGGGTCCCTACGCTGGCCGAGAGTATGGGTTTCAAAGATATATATAACGCATATCGATCACAAGGATTTCGATAGCTCGAGCGCGGTCTATGTACTTAGATAGGCGAGACACGCGTTTCGTTGCGCCCGCGGTGCACGGGGGCGGAAGCGGCAGGTGTCAGAGGCTGTATGTTGTTGTTGTGTAGTGTTTTGCGGTGCCTTTACATCAATGGGACGATGCGGTCATGAAGAGACTCGTGCTGCTCCGCCACGGCGAGAGCGTCTGGAACAAGGAGAATCGGTTCACGGGTTGGACGGACGTGGGCCTGACGGAGAAGGGGGTGGCCGAGGCGGTCGAGGCCGGCCGGGCGCTGGCGCGCGAGGGCTTTGACTTCGACATCGCGTTTACCTCCGTGCTCAAACGGGCAATCAAGACGCTGTGGTTGGCGCTCGAGGAGATGGATCGGATGTGGTTGCCGGTACGCCGGAGCTGGCGGCTGAACGAGCGGCACTACGGCGCGCTCCAGGGGCTGAACAAGTCGGAGACGGCCGAGCAGCATGGTGAGGCGCAGGTGAAGATCTGGCGCCGGAGTTATGACACGCGCCCGCCGGCGCTCACGCCCGACGATGAGCGCCATCCCGGTCGAGACCGACGATACGCCGATCTCACGCCGGACCAGCTTCCGCTCACCGAGTGTCTCAAGGATACGGTGGCGCGCATGCTGCCCCACTGGTTTGACACGATCGCCCCGGAGGTGCAAGCGGGGCGGCGCGTGCTCGTCGCCGCTCACGGCAACTCGCTCCGCGCGCTCGTGAAACATCTCGACAACGTGTCGGACGACGACATCGTCGGGCTCAACATTCCGACGGGGATCCCGCTGGTCTACGAGCTGAAGGACACCGATTTGTCGCCGATCCGGAGCTACTACCTGGCGGACGAGTCGGCGGTTGCGGCGGCCCAGGCGGCGGTGGCCGCGCAGGGGAAGGCCAAGGCGTAAACAGGTGTCGGTGGGCGGCGCGAAATTGTCTTGACCGCCCTCCTGGGGACGACTACGTTGCTGTCCCGGCGCGAAGCTCCGGGTACATGGTGGCTGTAGCTCAATCGGTTAGAGCGCCGGACTGTGGCTCCGGAGGTTGCGGGTTCAATTCCCGTCAGCCACCCTCGAGGAATACGGAATGTAGGATCGCAGCATGCGGCGTTGCGGTGCGGGGAATTCGGCGCTCTGCGTTCTGCACTCCGGGGTCTGCACGCGGCACTCAGTGCAGGACCCCTTGAAGCGCCTGTCGAGCGCGACTCTGTAACACCCTGTCAATGATTGGCGTACGGCGCGCGTGCGCTATTTCGGTCGGCGCAAACCGAAATGCAATCGCGTCAAACCGAATTTCGTTCGTGGCGATCGAAGTTCCGATTGCGGCGATCTGAAGACCGGTCGTGGCGATCGAATTCCGGTTGTGGCGATCGGAAGACCGGTTGTGGCGATCGAAGTTCGGGTTGCGGCGATCGGAAGACCGG
>JBDHJO010000063.1:0-13757 GCA_039586875.1 Gemmatimonadota bacterium
CGCAATGACGACGCCACCGAACGCATCGCGCAGATACGCCATGTCCTTCCGATAGGTGTCGAGGCGGCGCTCGGTGACCGTCTCGATCGCGCCGGCAGCGAGCAGCTCACCCTCTGCCGTGTAGATCGCGCCGCATTGGTGGCACACCTTCAACGGCCCCGTAAAGAGACTCCGTGCGCCGTGGATCCAATGCCGCGACCACCGCAGCTGCCTGAGCGGTTTTCGAAGCAGATCGAGCGAATGCCCGCAGCGGTCGCATCGGTTCGTATCAGTCATCCTGCCCACCCGTACGAGTCCTGCGCGTTCCCGGTTCCACTACCCGGTCAACCCGTGAAAGAGGTCCAACAGCCGCCGCGCTACCGGCCCAGGCGTTCCCCCAGCCACCGCGCGACCATCGACGGATACGATAGGCATCACTTCCATGGTGGTGCCGGCGAGGAAGAGCTCGTCTGCATCGACGAGCTCCTCCACATAGACAGGCGTCTCCCGGTGGGGGATGTCATGCGCCGCGCACAGGCCCAAAACGGCACCCCGCGTGATACTCGGCAGGATGTAGTTGGTGGCCGGAGCCGTGCGCACCTCGCCGTCGACGACCCCAAAGAAACTCGTGTGCGTGCCTTCCATCACCACCCCGTCTCGTACCAGCAATGCCTCGGCGACGCCGGCCGCATGAGCCGTCTCGGCCGCCAGACAATTGGGGAGCAGGCTCACCGACTTGATGTCGCAGCGAGCCCACCGTTGATCGGGAGCGGTGATCACCGCGACCCCCTGCGCCGCGTCCCACTTCGCGCGCATGGGATTGGCCATGCCGTAGACCGTCGGCGGCACGGCGGGATCGGGAAAGAAATGGGTACGCGGTGCCGCACCACGCGTGATCTGCAGATACACGATGGCGTCGGCTTCGGCCAGACCGTTCCGCACGAGCAACGCGCGGCAGACGTCCGCCATCGCGGATGGCTCGACACCACGAATCCGCAGAGCGGTGAGTCCCCGTTCCATCCGTGCGAGATGGCCGTCGAGGGCAAAGAAGCGGCCGCCGTAACTGCGGGCCACCTCGTAGATGCCATCGGCGAACAAGAACCCTCGGTCATCCGGGGAGAGATGAGCTTCGGATTTCGGAAGGTAGGCGCCGTTCAGGTAGACGATGGGTTCCACGCGAACTCCACAGCAATCAGTTGGTTTCGGACAGGATCCCCCACACGAACAGCACCCATCCGATCAGGAAGCACACACCGCCGATCGGCGTGACCGCACCCCACCAGCGCGTCCCGGTCAGCGCAAGAATGTAGAGGCTGCCCGAGAAGACCGTGATACCGGCCACAAAGAGCCAGCCGGCCCAGATCAGTGCCGCGCCCCCCCACTTGGCGTAGGCCACGGCGGCGAGCACGAGCGCGAGTGCATGGTACATCTGGTATTTGGCCGCCGTTTCGAACACGGCCAGGAGCTCAGAACTGATCCGAGCGCGCAGCGCATGGGCGCCGAAGGCACCGGCAGCGACGCTCATGAGCGCGAACAGCGCCCCGATGGCAGCGAGCAGGCGGTCGGCAGTCACGGTGTCATCCCCCTTTGCCCGTCACCGTTGCCTGGGCGGCAACAGCTCGACCGGCTTCGTTCTCGTGATCCGGTCCTTGGTCTCGTCCGGGAGCGGCAGGGCCAGGAACTGGTCCAGGTTCTTGCGCAGGTCGTGGACACCCGGGCTCGGCCAGTCCGTGCCCCACACCACGCGATCCTCGATCTCTTGAATCCTCGGGAAGTACTCGAGGAGCTTCTTGGGCGGGATGCCCGACAACTCGAGGTGTACGTTCTTGTGGCGACGGAGGATGAAGAACGCCTCGTCCATCCAGAGCGGCCGGCCGCCGTGCGCCATCAGGATCGTGAGGTCGGGGAAGTCGATGGCGACGTCGTCGAGTTCCATCGGGCGGCCGTACTTGGAGCGGGCCCCCGGGAAGATGCTCGTGCCCGTATGCACCATGATCGGCAGGCCGCGTTCCTCGCACCGGCGGTAGATCCGACCCAACGCCTCGAGTCCCATGGTGTAGGCGTTCGCCGGGAACATCTGGTGCGGCGGGTGGATCTTCAGCAGCCGGATGCCGAGGTGCAGCAGCTCCTCGACCTGTCCTTCCGGGTCCTTGGTGAAGCGTGGGTGCACCCCGCCGTACGGCAGCAGCCGCTCGGGCGCCGCTTCCGCATATCGCGCGGCGAACGCGTTGGTTTCGTCGGTGAACCCCATGAGATCGGGGCTTGGGTAGTTGACGAGTCCCACGCGCCAGATGTCGCTCCGGTCGAGCACCTCCAGCAGGGCGCTGGGGTCGTCCATCAACGCGATCAGGAAGTCCCAGTGGTCTTCCTTGCCGCGTCGCATCACGTCCACCACCTCGGGCTTCATCTGGCTCCACGGCTGGATGTGCACGTGGAGGTCCGTGACGCCGGGGGCCGCAGTCGGCGCGCTCACTTGCCCTGAAAGTCCGCTTGGCGCTTCTCGAGGAAGGCGTGCACGCCTTCCTCCTTGTCGGCGGTCGAGAATGCCAGGCCGAACAGTGTCGTCTCGTGGCGGATGCCCTCGTCGAGCGAGGTGCGCACCGATGCCTTGACGGCGTCCTTGATGAACTGCAGTGCTGCCGGACTCTTCGCGGCGATCTGGGTCGCCAGGTCGCGGACCCGGGTCATGAGCTCATCGTGCGGTACCACTTCGTCGACGAGCCCGATGCGGAGAGCTTCGGCAGCGTCCACAATGGCCCCGGTGTACAGCAGCTTGTACGCGGTGCCAAGGCCGACCAAGCGGGGCAGGCGTTGGGTGCCGCCCCCGCCGGGCAGGATGCCGAGGTTGATTTCGGGTTGCCCGAGCTTGGCCTTGTCGGAAGCGATCCGCATGTCGCAGGCCATGGCCAGCTCGCACCCGCCACCGAGCGCGAAGCCGTTGACCGCAGCGATCACCGGCTTCGGAGACTTCTCCGGCGCCTCGAAGATGCCGAATCCTTTGGTCACGTTGAACTGCTCGTAGCCGCTGCGACCGGCGAACTCCTTGATGTCCGCGCCGGCCACGAAGGCCTTGTCGCCGGCACCCGTGACGACGATGACGCGGACGTCCGGATCGGCATTGAGCCGGTCGAGTTCCGTGACGAAGTCCTCGCGGACCTGCGTGTTCAACGCATTGAGTTTGTCGGGTCGATTGATCGTGACCGTGGCTACGTGTCCGTCGATGTCGACGAGGATGACGTGGTCGGCCATTCGTAGAACCCCCTCCCGGATTTCTTCCCCAAGTCGCCCGCTTCGACTTTGCGTCGGAGGATCGCGGGCGCGGCGTATCGCGCGTCACCGAGTGCGCGCTCTAAATAATCGGCGATTGCCAGCCTCACGTCGAGCCCGACGAGATCCGACACTTTCAGCGGGCCCATCGGATGCCCGTAGCCGAGCTGCATGGCGGTGTCGATGTCCTCGGCGGAGGCGACGCCCTCTTCGACCATCCGCATAGCCTCCAGTCCCAGGACGACACCCAGTCGGGAGGACGCGAAGCCCGGTCGGTCCTTGACGACGATCGGCACCTTGTCCATTGCGGTAGCGATCGCGCGCGCCCGCTCGACGGCGTCGTCGGCCGTCCGGTCGTGGGTCACGACCTCCACGAGCTTCATGATGTGCACGGGGTTGAAGAAGTGGAGGCCGAGTACGCGGCCCGGATGCGCACTGACCTCGGCGATCGCCTTCACGGACAGGGAGGACGTGTTGGTCGCAAGCAAGGTATTGTCCGACACGAGGGCGTCCAGCTCGGTGAAGAGCTCCCGCTTGACGTTCAGGTCTTCGACCACGGCTTCCACGACCACGTCGGCGTCCCGGGTGGCTTCAGCCACCGAATCGGCTGTCGTGAGGCGGGCGAACGCCGCATCGGCCTCGGCGGCCGACAGCTTCCCGCGCTGGACTCCACCGTCGAGGTTGGCGCGGACCCGGGCAAGCGCGGGGACGAGTGCGTCGCGGCGTGCGTCGGTCAGGGTGGTGTCGTATCCGGCCAGGGCGGCTGCGTGAGCGATGCCGTGCCCCATCGTTCCGGCACCGATGACGGCGAATCGTTTCATGCGATGGTCTCTCTAGCGATATCCGGCCGGTTGGTGCAGACGGCGTCAACGCCGAGACTGCTCAGCACGCGCATGCGTTCCGGCTCATCGACGGTCCATGCGTACACGCGAAATCCCGCCTGGTGCACGTCGTGGATCAGTTCCTCGTCGAGCAGCGTCTCCTCCTGCCAGAGCACGCCGGCACCGGCATCGAGCAAAGCTGTAAGCGGTCGGACCGGGCGAGCCACGGCGAGGATACCCGTCGGCAGCGCATGCCGATGGTCCTTCAACCGACGCATCACGCCGTGATCGAACGAATGCACCTCGAATCGTGCGGGCTCAGGTGCGGCATCCAGGACTTCGAGAAGGCGTACGTCGTCCCGTGGCTCGAGTGCCTTGACCTCGATGTACACGCGCACCGACGGGTCGATCGCCGCGAGCGCGTCGGCGAGCGTCGGAATCGGCTCGCCGTTCGGGAGGCGGTGTGCTGTGAGATCGGCTGCCGCGGTCCGTCCGATGGGCATGCCCTCGATGATCGGGTCGTGGTGAACGAGGGGGATACCATCGGCGGTGCAGTGCACATCGAGCTCGATGCCGTCGGCACCCAACGAGTGCGCCAGGCGAAATGCCGCCGGGCTGTTCTCGACTTCGTAGGCCGATGCCCCGCGGTGTGCGATGACCAACGTCATGCGCTCACGATCCCGTGAATCGCGGCGGTCGCTTCTCCAGGAAGGCGGCGAGGCCTTCGCGCGCATCGGTCGTTTGGAAACACTCCAGCTGATGCGCAAGCTCGCGATCGAGCACCTCAGCGAGGGACGCATCCCCGCTTGCGTACACGGCGCGCTTGGCCAATGCCAGGGCGCGGGGCGGTTTCTGCGCCAGCATCGCCGCCATCGCGTGCGCCTCATCGAGGAGCGTGCCGTGCGGCACCACCTTGCTGAAGAGGCCGATCCGGAGGCCCTCGTCCGCGCCGATCATCTCACCTGAAAAGATGAGCTCAAGGGCCTTGGATGGCCCAACCAGTCGCGGCAGAAAGTAGGTGCCGCCCCAGTCCGGGTGGAGACCGATGCGATTGAACGTCTGCCCCAACGACGCGCGGTCGGAAGCGATCCGGATGTCGCAGGCGAGCGCGAGGTTTGCGCCTCCGCCGGCGGCCGGCCCGTTGATCGC
The DNA here is from genome assembly GCA_039586875.1 of Gemmatimonadota bacterium. GTDB lineage: Bacteria > Gemmatimonadota > Gemmatimonadetes > Gemmatimonadales > GWC2-71-9 > JAOTVV01. The sequence goes on from JBDHJO010000063.1 coordinate 5,217, forward strand.
GGCAATCACGGGCTTCGGCGTCTCCCGCACGGCGGTGACGGCATGCCGACCCGCTTCGACGAGTTCCGCGAAGCCGTCGGTGTCGCGCTGCTCGAGCAGGTCCCGCATGTAACCGATATCGGCTCCGGCGCAGAACGCCCGCCCGGCGCCGGTGATGACCAGGACGCGCACGCCGGCATCGGCCGCCATCTCGCGCACCGCCTCGGCGATCTCCTGTCGCATGCGGCCCGCAAACGCGTTGAGCTTGTCGGGACGGTTGAGCGTAATCGTCCCGATCCCGTCGGTGCGCTCGAGGAGCACGTGCTCGTAACTACTCATGTCAGCGGAGCCCAACCCACACGGTCTTCACATCGGTGTAGCCATCCAAGGCCACGCGGCCGAGATCGCGGCCGAATCCGGAGGCTTTGAACCCCCCGAACGGTGCCGCCGAGTCGTACATGTTGTAGGTGTTGACCCAGACGGTGCCGGCGCGAATCGCGCGTGCCGTCGTGAGTGCCTTCTTCACGTCTTGCGTCCAGATGCCGGCGGCCAACCCGAACGTGGTCCGGTTCGCAAGTGCGATCCCTTCTTCCACGTCGTCGAACGTGAGGACCGACAGCACCGGGCCGAAGATCTCTTCGTCGACGATGCTCATGCCGGGCGCTGCGCCGTCGAACACCGTGGGCTCGACGAAGTACCCTTTGCCGTCGACGGTCGCCGCGTTGCCTCCCGCAACCAACGTTGCGTCCCGTTTTCCGGCCTCGACGTACGACATGACCTTCTCGTGCTGCCGTTTGGATGCGATTGCCCCGATGCGGGTGTCCTTGTCGAAGGGGTCGCCGATCTTGAGCCGTGCGGCGCGAGCGGCGAGCTGCTCCACGACCTCGTCGTGGACCGACCGCTCGACCAGGAGCCTGGAGCCGGCCGCACACACCTCGCCCTTGCCGTAGAAGATCCCGGTCTGCGCTCCGCGGACTGCTGCTTTGAGGTCGGCGTCGGCGAAGATGATGTTCGGGCTCTTGCCGCCGAGCTCGAGGCTCACGCGAGTAGGGCCGGCGGCGGCCTCGCGCATGATCTCCCGGCCGACCGGCGTCGAGCCGGTGAAGGCAATCTTGTCGACGCCGGGATGTCGCACCAACGCGGCCCCGGTCGTCGGGCCATCCCCGGGAATCACGTTGATGGCGCCGGCGGGGAATCCCGCCTCCGTCAACACCTCGGCAAACAGCAGGGCGGTGAGAGGAGTCTCCGGCGCCGGCTTCAGCACGACCGTGCATCCGGCGGCAAGGGCCGGGGCCACCTTCCAACTCGCGAGATTGAGCGGAAAGTTCCAGGGCACGATGGCGCCGACGACGCCGATGGGTTCGCGTTCGGTGAACACGAAGTCCCCGTTCGCCACGGGGAGGACGTCGCCAGCGACCTTGTCCGTCCACCCAGCGTAGTACTGCAACGTCTCGACCGTCGAGGCGACGTCGATCTTCGACTCGAAGAGCGGCTTTCCGTTTTGTCGCGTTTCGAGCTCCGCGAACTCCTGCCGGCGCTCGCGCATGAGCTCACCGGCCCGATGCAGCATCTGGCCGCGCTTGCGCGCCGACAGGGCCCGCCACGCGTCAGACTCGAAGCAGGTCCGTGCCGCATCGACGGCAGCGGCGACGTCGTCGGGCCCGCCGGCTTGAACCGCGGCGACGGTCTCCTCGGTGGCGGGGTTCACCACCTCGAGCGTGGAGCCCGAGGTGGCGTCCCGCGATTCACCGCCGATAAAGAGCTGGGTGCGCACTACTTGCCCGAGAACTGCGGGGTGCGCTTCTCCACGTACGCCGCGATCCCTTCGCGCGCGTCGTCACTCTGGAACAGCTGCTGCTGCAGCTCGCGCTCGATCGCCAGGCCGCTCTCGAACGGCACTTCGAGCCCGGAGCACACGGCCCGCTTGATGTGCCCGACCGCTTTCGCGGCCTTGTTGGGCGGCACGAACTGCTTGGCGTAGGCCATGACCGCTTCCCAGTACCCATCCTTCGGGAACACGTCGTTGACGAGTCCGAGCTCCTTCGCTTCGTCGAACGAGTACAGGGAGCCCGTCGCCATCATCTCGATGGAGCGCGAGCGGCCGACGAGCCGTGCGAGGCGCTGCGTCCCGCCGGTCCCGGGGAGCACGCCGAGGTTGACCTCGGGCAAACCGATCTTGCCGCTGTCCTGGGCCGCGATCCGGATGTCGCACGCGAGGGCGATCTCCAACCCGCCGCCCACCGTGTGGCCGTTCAACGCGCCGATCACCAGCTTGGGCGTGTGCTCGAGCCGGTTCAGCGTCTCGTTTGCGTGCAGACAGAAGAAGTACTTGAACCGCGGCGTCACCTCGTTGAGCATCGAGATGTTGGCGCCGGCCGAGAAGAACTTGTCGCCCTTCCCGCGCAGCAGGATCACGTGGACGCTGTCGTCCATCCGGGCCGTGAGGATGCGCTGCTCGAGCTGCCGCATCATGTTGTAGGTGTACGTGTTCGCCGGCGGGTCGTTCAGTTCGAGAATGGCGATCCCGTCCTCAACCCGATACTCCACCAGCGTCGTGTCTGTCGGTGCGCCCCAGTCGGTCATTGTGTGTGTCCTTCGGTGTGGTGGTGGTGTCGTCGGTGCACGGCGCAAGGTGCAAGGTGCAAGGGGGTAGAAACCTTGCACTTTGTACGTTGCACCGTGCACCCCTCAGTCATCCTTCAAGAACTCCGGTAAATCCAACCCCTCGTTGTCCCCCCACTTGACCGCCTCGAACGACGTGCGACAGGCGCGGCAGTAGTGCAGCCGGACCATCAGCGACGTGCCGAAATCCGATTGCTTCTCGGTCTCGGTCGAGTGGCAAAAGGGGCAGGGGACCGTTTCCGTCTTCATGTCAGCTTGTAGATCTCGTTCTTCGTGCCACGGAGGTGGAAGAGAATGTCGTCCTCCGGTCCGCCGAGTGCCATGCGCCGAGTCTCGGGCTGCCAACCGGCGAACGCAGCCGGTGGGTCGGCGTCGATCGACAGGTCCAGGGACCCAGCGAGCTGGGCGACCTCGTCGGTGACAGCCTGCCGGAGCACGGCGTTGTCCTCGGATTTGATCCCGGCCGCCACGAGGGCTTGATCACCGACTTCACCGGGCGGGCCAAACCACACACCGATGGCGTCCAGTGCTGCATGGACCCGGTCGAGCAGCGCGGCGCGCTGGTCGTCCCGTCCGGCCAGCGTACGGAACCAGCCCCGCCCATGATGCAGGTGGTACCGCTCTTCGTCCAGCATCTTCTCCACGCTCATGCGAAGCGGCTTGAAGCTCGATCCGCGCAGCGAATAGAGGACCCGGGTGACCGCGTGGTCCACCACGTAGTTGGCCGCAACGAACCCGGCCCAATCCTCGATCGATCGGTCGAGGAACGCGATGTTGGCGTAGGCATTGCCGGCTCGCTGCTCGACGAGTTCGTTGGAGTCGTCGCCGAAGTGCTTGCTCAGCACGGCATGCAACAACCGCACGTGCCCCAGCTCGGCCTGCGCGAGCGAGCAGCTCGCGACCGCCGCTTCCAGTTCGGGCGTGCCGAACGTCCACTCGCCATAGTGGTACCCCAGCAGCAGCTTCGTGTCCGCGCAGGCGAGCAGGATCTCGCGGAGACCCTTCACGCACTCCGGACGCATGCCCGCGGTGGTCTCGAACTCGACCGTCATTGGATTCGTCATCGGACTCCTCCCGCCGCGTACAAGGTGCGAAGCGGAACGCGCAACGCACTCGATCCCGTCAATTGCCCCATACCGGAATCCTCCCCTCGTTCGTCACGGGCACGATGGCACTTCGTGGGACGACGCACATCTCGACCCACCGCTCTTCGTCGTACACGGTCCACGCGTAGGCTTTGGCGAGGTCGTCGTCCGCCGCGTTGACGGAGCCAACGTGCTTCAGCTCCTCCCCGTGCGCCTTGCGTGCGAAGACCTCGTACACCTCGGGCTGTCCCATGCAGTGCTCCTGTCAGCTGACCACGCCGTAGACGGCGAGGACTTTACGTCCGCGGTCGTTGATCCGTTCCTTGGTCCACGGCGGGTCCCACACGATCTCCACCTGCACGTCATCGATGCCGTCGATGGCGCCGATGGCGTCACGGATATCGCTGACGATCATCTCGATCGCTGGGCAACCGATCGAGGTGAAGGTCATCGTCACCCGGGCGGTGGTGCCGCACACGTCCGCACCGTAGACCATGCCGAGATCCACGATGCTGAGCGGGAACTCGGGATCGGAGACCGTCGCCAGGGCGTCCCACACCGTGTGTTCAGTTGGCAACGTGCGCTCCAAACGCGCCCTGCACCATCTCCACGTACCGCTCGTTCATCGGGCCGCGTGCCTTCCACCGTTCAAAGACCTGGTCCCACGTGAGGGGCTCGTCGTGCAACCATCGCTTCACCTGCGGGTCGTACTGGCAGGGGAATGGGAAGTCGATGACGAATGCCTGCTGGGCGTCGTCGAAGTGGGCCGGCACGTCGATCCCGATTCCCTCGCAGAGCGGCACGGTGGCGCCCATCCACACCTGCCGCAACTGATCGTTGGTCTTGCCCTTGAGCCGGTAGTCGAGCTGGCCGCTGTGGCGCTTGAGATCGTCGGGCAGGCCGAACCACTCGAGCGTCATCGGAAACATCCAGTCGACCGCTTGCTGAAGGGCCTCCTTCGCCTCGCCGCCGGCCTTGGCGAGCCGCTTCATCCAGGACTCACCGTGGCGGAGGTGGAGCACCTCCTCGCGGTCCACCTTCACGAGCGCCCGTTTGAGCGGACCGTAGCTTGTGTGCTGGTGCACGTCCCCGAGGAGCGTGATCCCCGCCCGGTCGAAGAACCCATTGGCCACCACCATCTCGGCCCAGTTCTCGAGCGGCTGGTCGAAGCCGTAGGGGTGTTTGAACTCGCTCGGTGCGCGGCCATACACTAGATGGTGCTTGTCCACGCCGAGGTCCTCCATGATCCGGTAGGCGATGTTGGCGTGGCCGAGCTCGTCATGCACGATAGCCGTGACCGCGATGCGGCTGTTGATCGTGGGCGCGTCCTTCGCGGCGAGGTAGTAGGCCGGCGCGCTCATGAGCTCGGTGTCGCCCTGAACGGTGAGCTGCGTTAACAGGGCCTTCTTGTATCCCGGGGTCATGTCCTCTTCGGACTCGACCACGAATCCGTCGTTGATCTTGTCGATCAGGGCCTGTTCGGCCGCGTCATAGGTCCGCTTGGACACCGTGTGATCTCCTCGAGGGGTTCGAGTCGGTTCAAGTTTGGGCGCCCGACGGCGCGGCGACGACCCCGTTCAGGTAGATCGTCGCGAACTGATCGGCGAGCCGGTCGGGACTCACGGGGCCGGTCGGGTCATACCAGGTATAGATCCAGTTGAGCATGCCGAACAGGGCGTAGGTGGCAACCCGCGGGTCGACGGAGCCGACGTCCCCGACGGCAACACCCTGCAGCTGCTCGAGCAGCAGCTCGCCGTACTGCCGTTTGAGGTCGTTGACCACGGCCAGATGATCTCCGGACAGGCTGTCGGCCTCGTGCGAGAGCACCTTCATCTCCGCCATGTGGGCGGCGAAGAACGTCACGTGGTGACCAATGAACACCTGCAGGCGCTGCTCGGGATCCGCGACCGCGCGAACCGCGGCTCGTGCGCCCTCAAGCACCTCCGTGAAGCACCGCCGCTGAATGTGGAAGAGCAGTTCGTCTTTGCTCTTCACATAATGATAAATCCCGGCAAGGCTCAACTCAGCCGCCCGTGAGAGATCACGCATGCTGGTCGAGTGGAAACCCTTGTCAGCAAATATCTTAGCGGCTTCGCTTAAGAGGTAGTCCAGGCGTTCGTCGTAGGTCATGTTCTCGCGGTCGAACGTTCGTTCGGTAGAAAACCTAGAACTTTACTCGGGATTGTCAACCGATGGTGCGCCGGCAGGTTCTGACCCGGGCGTGCGGTCACCACAGGCCTTAACTTCTGGGGTCTTCCTTCCGTCGAATGGGTGTGACTGCGATACCGATGCCGGCAGACGATTCCGATCGCGCGCTGATCGCCGCGTGGCGCAGCGGGGATGAGGAGGCAGCGTCCCGGCTCGTGCAGCGGCACACGAATGCGCTGGCGCGGTTCCTGGCGGCGGCGGGCGCGCGGGAGGATCTGGAGGACCTGGTGCAGGAGACGTTCATCAAGGCGTTCCGGCGCATCGACGGCTTTCGGGGCACGGCCTCGTTTCGGACGTGGCTCTTGGCGATCGGGTCGAACGCGCTCAAGGATCTGCGGCGGAAGCACCAACCGACGGTCTTGTCGCTGGAGGAGCGCGAGGTGGTGGCCGGGTCCGCCGATCCGTACGACGGGGCGGTTCAGCGCGATCTGTTGGGCCGGCTGCAGGACGAGGTCGGGCAGCTCCCGCCGATGCAGCGGGACGTCTTCCTCATGCGGGCACAGCAGGGTGCATCCTACGGTGAGATCGCGGGAGCGTTGGGCACGTCGGAAGGTGCGGCACGGGTGCACTATCACCATGCCGTGAAACGGCTCAAGGGTGTCCTCGGTTGATCGAGGAGTGAGGGAACCATGACGAGCGACGATTTCGAACGGGACGATCGGTTGCAGCAGGTGGCGCGCCGCCTGGGCGAGCGGGAGGCTGCCGGCATCGATCCCATCGTGATGGCGCGCCGGGTCCGGGCGGTTTTGGCCGAACCCGCTCCCGCGCCACGTGTACGGTGGACGCGGGCCTGGATGCCGCTCGCGGCGGCGGCGACGCTGATCCTCGCCGTAGGTATTGGGTTCGAGCTGCGGGGGGCGGGCGAGGGATTCGATACTCCCGTGGTTCCGGCGGAGGTGGCGGAACTCGAAACGGAGGAACTGGAAGCGGTGCTGGATTCGCTGGCCGTGGACGTGCCGGTGTCGGAGATGGTGACCGTTGGTTTGTACGAGCTGACCGAGTCGGAGCTCGCGACGCTGCTCGAGACGATGGAGGGATAGCATGCGGTTCGTAATGAGTGTCGTTCTTTGCGCGCTGGTTGCGGGGCCACTCGCCGCGCAGGAGCCGCCGGGGCGGCGCCAGGTGCTGCGGGAGCAGGTGATGGCGCGGTTCCTTGGTAACCTGCAGACGCAGGCGGGCCTTTCGGAGGAACAGCTCGATCGCGTGAAGAGCACGTTTCGGGACGGCGTAGAGGCTCGGTCGGCCTTGAGCGAGCAGGAGCGGGAGATCTGGCGTGCGTTGGAGGGACAAATGCGTCCCGGCGTGGCGGCCGATGCCGACAGCGTTGAACAGCTGCTGGAGAATGTGCTGCGCCTGCGTGAAGAGCGGGCCGAGCTCGACCGCGCCGAACAGGAGGCGTTCGCGGAATTCCTGACGCCGGTGCAGCGTGCACAGGTGATGATGTCCTGGCATCGGCTGCAGATGCAGATCGAACGGGTCCGCGGCGGCCGGGGTCCGATGCCGGGGCCGGTGAGGGATTAGCGAGGGACTCCGCGCCCGTCAGTCACTGGCAACCGGCGCGTTCCTGGTTCCCCAACACCGCCTTCAGATTGATCTGCCGGCGAACGAGAATGGCTTGAGCAGAGCCGGGGTATGTTGACGTATGGATGAGGAGCAGCGAGCCAGACTGGCGAAGGCACTTGGTGATCACCGCCGCACCCAGCACGCGATGGGCGGTTGCTACGTCGCCTCACTCGCCCTCATCGTTCTCGCAATCATCCTCGGGTGGATCTTCTTTCGATAGACGGCAGTCCGGCCACACCGCTGCGAAGAGTTGGAGTCGCTGCGGGAGCCGTTGAGCGCGCGGGCGTAGCGGTCCCGCGCGCCCGCACGTTCGCAGGCGTTCCAAGGCGCGTGCGTGGCCGCTTACGGATTTCCAACCAACTAGAAGGCACGGGCACGAGCCCCAGGTTCGGCCCTGAGTTCGGCCAGCGCGGCGAGACGACGCGGGAACGATTTGCATGCGCGCGCCCGAGAGCGCACGTTTGCCGTCCAACGTCTCCCGTCGTGTGAGGGCCTGTCATGCAAGAGATCATGCTCGCGATCATGGCCATCCCAGTGGTTGCCATTGCCGGTTGGGCCGTGGTGGCGAGCGCGCAGGCCAAGGCACGCGGCGCTCGGCCGGATCCCGCATTGGAACGGCGCCTGGGTGAAATGGCGGATGCCATCGGCGAGCTCCGCGGCGAGCTCGACGAGGTGGCGCTGAAGCAGGAGACCGACCGCCAACTGCTCGAGGAGCGCCTCGATTTCGCCGAGCGGATGCTCACGCGCGGGCGGGACCCCGCATCACCTCCCCGAGACTGATCCGGCTGGGCGGGCACCGGGGGTGGTGCGCGAGACTCGTAGGGCGGCGGCAGCGTAGACACGCAGCCGGTCGGCGCTGCGCTAATTACCTCGTTTAGGGCGTTTAGGTCGTGCTGCTGCTGTGGCCAAATTGTGGCCACACGGTGCCGAAAGGCGTGCACATCGGGCTGTTGTGTAGCTGTGCAGAGATAATGCTGTATGATGCCATATCTTCCCGCACAGATTACATTTAGCCCCCCAGCCCGAGTGGTGGAACTGGTAGACGCGCGGGACTCAAAATCCCGTCCCGGCAACGGGGTGAGGG
>JBDHJO010000256.1:0-3490 GCA_039586875.1 Gemmatimonadota bacterium
AGCGCCGAGCCGACGCTTCAGCGTCGGAACCCGCGCCCGACACCTTCACTCTTCAAACGCTCGCCCCGGGTACCGCGAGGTGCCCGGGGGGAGGGAGGGTGCAGGGTGCAGGGTGCAGGGTGCAGAGTGCAGGGTGCAGGGTGCAGAGTGCAGAGTGCAGGGTGCAGGGTGCAGAGTGCAGAGTGCAGGGTGCAGAGTGCAGGGTACAGAGTGCACAGTGCAGAGTGCAGGGGATGGTGAGGTGCGAGGTGGCACCGTGCGTACAGCCGACGTCCCGTCGGTACCGTCCTTACAGCTTCTGCCGCAGCGTCTCGAAGCGTGGATCCTCGCGCAGCGAGTCGAGGTCGGTGTCGTGGTCCAGCCACTCACGGTGGCCGAACCCGTTCTGGATTGCCTGCTCGAGACAGTCCAGCGCCTGGTGGGTCATGCCGCCGAGGGCGTACACGCACGCCACGTTGTAGAGGATGCCGGAATCGGTGGGATCGATCTTGTGGGCGCGCTGCGCCCACTCGAGCGCCCGCTCCGGCTCGTCCAGCTGCATCAACGCCTGGCCGCCGAGGCACAGGGCCCGGGCGTCGTCCGGGTTCAGCTCGAGGTGCTTCTCGGCCACGACCAGCCCGCGCTGCAGGGCTTCCTTCGCGTCGTCGTGGCGTCCCAGGCCGTGCAGCGGCGACTGGATCAGGAGCAGTGCCTGATAGTCCTCGGGCCGCACGCGTGACGCCTCTTCGTACTGGCGCACCGCGTCCTCGAGCCGCCCCTCCTGGAAACACGCCCGCGCGTAGAGGTAATGCGCTTCGTACAGTTTCGGGTTGAGCTGGATGGCCGTCTCGAAGTACTTCCGCGCCTCTTCGTACTGCCGGCTCAGCGACAGCGCGAACCCGCGCGAGGCATGCGCCTCGGCCAACTCGGGGTCCATCTCCAGGGCCTTCTTACTTGCCGTATCGGCGCCTTCCAGATTGGCCTTGGAGCCGTCCCAGTACATGTACATGAAGGAGCAGCAGTCGGCGAGACCCGCGTGGGCCTTGGCGTACTTGGGGTCGACGTCGATGGCGCGCTCGAACATGCGGCGCGCGAACTGGATGCCGGTTCGACGGAACTGGTGGAAGTACTGCCGCGCGCGCAGGTAGTACTCGTAAGCCTCGACGTTCTCGGTGGGCGGCTTCTCGATCGCGCGCTTCTCTTCGTCGGTCAGCACCACCCGCAGCGCCTTCACGATGTTGTCGGAGATCTCGTCCTGGATCGCGAACACGTCGTCCATCTGGCGATCGTAGCGTTCCGACCAGAGGTGGTAGCCGTCCGACACGTTGACGAGCTGCGCCATCACGCGGAGCCGGTTGCCCGCCTTGCGCACGCTGCCCTCCAGCACCGTGCTCACGTTGAGCTGCTCGCCGACCTTGCGGATGTCCTGGTTTTTCCCCTTGAAGGCGAAGGCCGAGGTGCGCGACGCGACGCGGAGCGCCTTCACCTTGGTCAGCGCGTTGATGATCTCTTCGGCGATGCCGTCGGTGAAGTACTCGTTCTCGGGATCGGCGCTCATGTTGACGAAGGGCATCACCGCGATGGACTTCACGCTACTCGACCCGGCCGGCGTGCCTGGCGGGGTGGAGCCCGATGGCCACCCGAGCGCCTGCGCGAACTCCCCGGCCGTGGGGAATCGCTCGCCCGATTGCTTCGCCAAGGACCGGTGCACCGCCTCGCCCACCCATTCCGGCACGTCGTCGCGCGAATCGCGCAAACGCGGTGCGGGGTCCGCGAAGAGTTTGGCCATGATGGCCTGGACCGTCGGGCCGGCAAACGGGGCGGTCCCCGTCAACATCTCATAGACCATCGCGCCGAGGGAGTAGATGTCGCTGCGGCCGTCCAGTTCGGCTTCCCCACCGGCTTGTTCGGGACTCATGTACGCGGGCGTTCCCACGGCCATTCCGGTCTGGGTGAGACTGTCACCGGCGGCGGCGGTCACGGCCTTGGCGATCCCGAAGTCCGTCACCATCGCCTGACCGTCGTGGAGCATCACGTTTTCCGGCTTGATGTCGCGATGGACCACCTGCTGGCGGTGTGCGTAGTCCAATCCCGCGGCCACAGCACGCGCAATGGCGAGTGCGTCCTCCACCGGCAGTCTGCCCTCGCGGTCCAGCCGCTGGCGCAGCGATTCGCCCTCCACATAGGGCATCACGTAATAGAGCAGGTCGCCGGCCTGTCCCGAGTCGTACAGGGGGACGATATGGGGATGCTGCAAGCGGGCGGCGATCTGGATCTCACGCAAGAACCGCTCGGGCCCCAGGGCCTCGGCGAGATGCGGATGCAGCACCTTCAGCGCCACCGGGCGGTGGTGCCGGACGTCCTGGGCCAGGTAGACCGTGGCCATCCCGCCGCGTCCCACTTCGCGCTCGATCTCGTATCGCTCGCCGACCGCATCTTGCAGTCGCTGTTTCATGTCGCTCATAGATTGGGAAGGTAGCCGCACGCATGCCGTTGGGCGAGGTGCGGTGGGGCGAGGCCTCTCACACCGAGGGTGAGTGGGGGCGGGTTCGTGAAACGAAGGGGGGAGGGAGGAGGGCGCGGGGAGCAGGGAGCGGGTGGATGATTCGTGAAAAGTGAAAAGTGAAATGTGAAACGATGTGAGCTGTAAGCTGTGAGCTGGGGCCGACTGGTGTGCCGCAGGTTCCACTCGCCGCTCTCTGCTCCGTCGGGCCTTTCACTCTTCACTTTTCACCTTTGACAACCCTGCACCCTGCACCCTGCACGCCCGTTGCCGCTCACTAGTGCAGTATCGTCACCAACCCCACCATCAACCCGGCCAGCGGCACGAGCGTCGCGATCCAGAAGCCGAACATCCACTTCACGAGGTCCGCGCGGGTGTCCGCCACCGTCTGCTCGACGCCGGCGACGCTGTCCCGTACCTCGGCGAAGCGCTGTTCGACCTCGATGCGGAACTCCGCAAATCGTCGGTCAACCCGTGCCTCGAGTCGCTCGACGGTCAGTCGGTTGGTTTCTCGGAGGTTGTCCCGATACGTGGCATCCACGGCGTTGAACCAATCCACGAGCTCATTGACGATTTCTTCGCCAAAGCGCTCGTAGAACCTCTGTGAGAGTTTGGCCGTGACCGGCATGGCGACGCTCCGTCAGTGGACGTCACCAGTATCAACTATACGCTCGGCTCGGCGGGAACCGAAAGACCGGGGCTAGGTGCAAATCCTCGCGCTCAGAATCGTCGAAATGTGAAAGCTGAAAAGAAGGGAGCGGGGAGCGGGTTGGTTCGCGGAGGCCGGTGTCTCAGTCCGTTGCGCGTTGCACGTTGCCCGTTGTACGCGCCCACGCTGCACCCTGCACCGTGTACTTTGCACCCTCCCTTGCACCTTGCACCTTGTACCTTGCACCCCCCCGCCACGCCCTAGCTCAACGGCGCAAAGCGCCGTAACGTACGGCAATCTCTTCCGGGTCACTCCATGGCCGATCCGCTGGACCGCCTCGCCGAGGCTCTCAAGGATCG
>JBDHJO010000257.1:0-3206 GCA_039586875.1 Gemmatimonadota bacterium
GAACCGCGACGGTCGGGCTGGGTCGGCAGTACCCGAGGCTCCGAAACAGTCCGCCGCCAAAGCGTCACTGCCCTCTAGCCTGGCCGACGAAACCGGTTTCGTTCGGTGGTGCGCCAGTCGCGCAAGACGCGTACTTGACGGCGGGTCATCGCATCCGTGATCCAGAGTCGTGTCGTCGCGACCGCCGCTTCCGTCTGTTCCGTTGCCCGTCTCCGTTACCGCAGGTGCCGTTCGAGGAATTCCAGGATCCGCCCGTTCAAGTCCGTCGCGGCGGGTCCGTAGAAACCGTGCGGGACTCCGGCGTACCGGAGGAGCGTCACGTCCCGCCCCAAGCGCCGCAGCCCCAGGTAGATCTGGATCGTCGGCAGTATGAACGACGCGTCATCCCGATCGCCCACGGCCAACAGCATCGGAGTCTGGATCTCTCCCAATCGAAACACCGGTGAGCCGCGTAGGTATTCGAGCGGATCCTCGATGACGTCTTCGGTCGCGCCCATAAACTTCTGCGTCGGTATCCAGCGCTCCGCCATGTTGTCCTGGTGGAGTGCAGATACCAGCCAATTCAGGTTGGCAGGGGCCACGGCAACGGCGGCCCGGTAACGCTGCGTGTGTGTCATGAGGGCGGCGGCTACCGCGCCTCCGTTGCTGAACCCCATGATGGCCATGCGGCCCGGATCGACGATCCCCCGCTCGATCAACACGTCCACCCCGGATTCGACGTCGTCGAACGTCACCGCCCAGCTGTCCGCCCCGCCAACCGGATCCGCGCTCACGGCCCCCCCGTACATCCACGGAACTCTGGGGCCCGGGAAGAACACGGCGTATCCCAGCCCCGCGTAGATCTGACTCCCGAAGCCCGGAGACCCGTTGTCGTTGAACGTGTTGAAGTGGGTGCCCTGGGAGTACGCCGACACGATCAGCGGGTACTGCCGTTCTTCCTCGTATCCGACCGGGAGGATGAGGACGCCTGCCCGTTCGTGACCGTGGGTATTCCGCCAGCGCACGATCTCTTGTCGGCCGAGTGCGACGTCGATGTGCGGATTGGGGTCGTAGAGGTCCACACCTTCGTCGTGGCCGTGTTCCAGGAACCGGAACACCACGGGCACGTCTCCGCGCGATTCAGACCAGGCCACGTCGCCCATGCGGGATACGGTGAGGGAGCCCGACAGGTGGTTCGCGCTGCCTACGGTGCGCACCCCGCCGCTTGCGAGCTCGACCCGCCGGACGGGGCGGGCCACGCCGTCGTCCTGCATGACGAACAGCGAGTTCCCGTCGGCCGCCCACGCGTAGTCCACGATCGCAGGGGACACGGCGAGCACAGGGTCACCGGTCCGCCCGTCGTCGTCCACGTCGACCACCGCCACGCCACTCGCCTGGAGGTCGGTTCGCGAGTACACGGCGTATGCCAGCCGGCGCCCGTCCGGCGACCACTGCGGGTCGAGAGCCATGGGGACGGGGGGCGCGGCCTGATGCCGCTCGCCGGTCGTTCCATGCACCAGGTAGATGCCGGACCGCATCTGTCCTCGGCGAAAGCCCTCCCGGGATGCCACCGCGATCCACCTGCCGTCCGGCGACCACGCAACGCCGAGGTAGCCCACCCCGTCGTGCGTGAGCTGCCGCGTCTCGCCCCTCGCCAGATGGTGGACGAACACTTCCGTGACACTCGTCGGCGTGCGGACCGGCCCCGCCGTTCCCACAAGGATCCCGTCGAACGCGTACCCGTCAGGACTGTCCGGCCCCAAGACCAGGGGGAACCCCGCCTCTGCGGACGCCGGTTCGGGCGTCGCCGGGTCCGCTGCCAGTTCGGTGGCATCCAAGGGAACGTCCACCACGAACGCCAGGACGTCTTGGCTGGACCAGGCGACCCGATCCGGTATCACACCGCCTTCCAGCGTGGTGACCTGGACGGCTTCGCCCTCATCCACGTCCACGGTGAAGATTTGCAGTCCCGATGCACCCGCGGGCGCGAAGAACGCCAGCCGATCCCCGGAGGGCGACCAGGTCGGCCTGGATCCCTGGGCCACCCGGCGGGGAGTCGCCCCGGGATACGTCTCCAGGACCCAGACTGCCCCTTCCTGCAGGAACGCGAGTCGCTCGCCGTCGGGAGACAGCACCAGTCCCGAGGCCCGCTTCAGGGTCCGGAGGTCCTCCGCGGTGACAGGTCGGGGGGGGTCTGCCTGCGCGGCGGCACCACCGGGCGACGCGGCAAGCGCGAACGGGAGCAGGACAGGTATGGATCGCAGCATACGACTACCTCGGCGTGCCGCCGAGGGCGGGGGGCATCGGCTCACTGGGACCCCTCCGGGTGCGTGGTCGGGCCGGGTTGGCGTGGGAACACAACATAGCATGGACACGGGTGGCGTGCGATCGTAGGCTTTCCCGGACGCTCCCCGCCGGGCTCCCCTGCGGGGTTGTTCCGCGAGGGAGCCTTCGGGAGGGACAGCGGACGGCCGTTCGTCGGGTGGCTAATGCTCTTGGAAGACTGCGACCGCTCCCGTGCGCCTATTCGCGATGTATCACCGCATTTTCCGATGTTCCCGGAATTTGACGGTGCTTCGTATGCCCAGCCGCCGGGTGGAAGCGGCGGCATTGACCTATGGGTCTGTAGCTTCCCCCGACGCCAGTACTGCAACCCGGTGCAGGATGGCGAGTATGTGCCCCTCTTCGAACATCGCGGCAAGGTGTCCTTCGCAGAATCGTTCCTTGCGGACATGCAGCGTCAACAGCTTGCGGAGTGTCGCCACACTGGCCTGCCCCAGACGCTCGGGGGATAGGAAGTACTCCTCGGCCTGCGGTTGCCACGCGCCCCAGTCGAACCCTTCAATCCACCCGTCTTCATCCAACACCTGTTGGAACTCCATGACCTCCGGCGCATAGGCGAACCACGGGAACTTGCCATCCTTGCTCTCCCAACGGCCGTACGAGAAGCCGGCCTGCTCGAAGGTCGGTATGAACCGGATGATCCGGTCGAGGCGAGGCGCAGGAGGTGATTCCAACCCTTCCGGGAACCGTTGAGGTCGCACGAGGTCCATCAGGAGTCCCGCCCCGATGACGACCGCACCCGTCGGCAGGAGGTAGTAGTCCTCCCCGCTCCCCGTGAGCCACCCCAGGAACAGCAACACCAGGCCGATGACGAAGCAGACCGCACCAACCGCGCCCGCGAGCGGCGGACGTTCCTGAAAGAACCGGCGCGCGCTCCGCAAGGC
>JBDHJO010000258.1:0-3199 GCA_039586875.1 Gemmatimonadota bacterium
CCGCCGTGGCGGCATTCACCAGAATCGAGCCCGCCACGACCGGCCCCCGCGGACAGCCACCGACGGCGAGCAAGAGAGTCCTGGGTCCTCCCGCGTTGAGGAAGCCATTCAGGTGCGTGAACGCGAGGACGTCGATAGACCCGACCAGGTCAAACTCCGCCGCCGCTATGCCGCCCGGGATCGGGAAGTCGGCGCAGTAGAACCAGAGATAGAGGCTGGGGAATCCCGAGAGCGGACCCGTGTTCACGAACGGATCCTCATCGCTGCTACTGATCGTCCAAATGAAACCCTCGGTATGGAGACAGTCCGAGGTGACGCCGCTGCGGCAGGGGTCTGCGACCGTGTCGTACCCGAGCCAGTTCGTTGGGTAAGCCTCGGGGATGGGCGGGCAATCAAAGGTGAGGATTTGGCCGGATGAAGAAGGGCCGAGACACAAGTCGGCGGCAGGGGCCGGGGTGATGCCGGGGGTGATCATCGACACGAGTAGCGGGACGAGAGGAACGCGACGCATGGCGGCCTCCGGAAGGCGGGGGACGACTTCGGAGAGGTTAACACGCCACGGCCGCGACCCGCAGGTAGTCCGCGGGGCCGTGTGAAGGGTCGCTACCACGACGAGTAGCTGCGCACATGCGCCACACCCCTGCCCCTCATGCCAGCGCTGGCTAACGCATCGCCACTTGCGGACGTGCCACTCACCTCACGTATACCTCGGTAGCAATACTTCAGCGGTACAGGCTTTCGTTGAAGTCCAGCGCGGATTCGTGCCGGTAGCACAGGGAATCGAGTACACAATCCTCGAACAGTGGCTCATTAACCGAGAACGAGCTGATGTCGAAACCATCCACCGAGTCATTGTCGAGAAACTCGCAACCGACGAAGCACGGTCGGGCCGGCGTGCTGGCTTCGCAATAAACGGCGGCCCCGCTGCCAGCGCGATTCTCACGAAAGCGACACCGGATGACGGACACCGAGGAATCTTCGCAGAGAGGCGCTCCGCCAGAGCCACCCCTCCCACTGACGTAGTCGAACCAGGCATCAAGAGGTAGATCGGCTTCGGCGACGCCGGCGCTCGCACGCCCGTGGGTCAGCGTAAACCCCTGAATCTCCGTGTCACGACCGCCGCCGATCACCGAGACAATTCTTCCGCGGAACTCCCCGTCCAGGATCGCACAGTCCGGATCCCGCGCTTCGCTGATCAGGCACACCCCGGGACGGACCACGAGGTCGATCTCGCGGTAGACGCCGCATGCCACGAGAACTGTATCCCCGGACGCGGCGGCATCGAGAGCGGAAGCGATCGTCAGGAAGTCCCTGGGCACGCCGATGGTTGCCGCGTGCGTTTCATTCGCCGGAACGAACAGCACCGCTGCAACGATGACCGCTGCAACCAGCGCGCTGCGCATGGTGGCCTCCGAGGCGATGGACGAGCTAGATATAGCACCGTCGCGACGTGTCCGTCCCGATTATCCCGTTTAGCTTTCATGGCGAGCGGTTGCCCGACCGCACCTTGCCGTGGCGACGGCAGCCGGCGTACTCTTGGAACACCTGATCCCTGATTCAGGAACCTCCGAGGGGCCCCATGCCCGATTCCCCCCAAGGCATGGTCACTCGGGTCCTGCAAGCCGTCGAAAGCGGCGACCCCCGGGCGGCCGATCAGTTGCTGCCTCTCGTTTATGAGGAGCTTCGCCGTGTCGATCCCGAAAACCTCGCACTCATGATCGGACGACGGCTTGCCACCGGGCCCGAGCAGAGAGTAGCTCCCGTCCTCGGCCAGCCCCTCGCCGCCCGGCCGGTTCCAGGGGCACGAGGTGGCGAGGTCATCCGGATGCCGGAAGTCGGTGGTCTACGCCACAGCAACGAGCGGCTACCCGCCTCCTCCATAAGGGCTGGCGTCGGGGGCACCACCAGATCAGATAGCTCCGTCCGCTTCGGATGGCGTCCGTCCTGAACTGACGAAGCTCAGCTCCTCACATGTCGCAGATCATTGCCCTCCCCTACCTCGGGGCGTCCACTGATCTCGGTCCCCCACACCGCGGCGCACCCGATGGCCGCCAGCCGCAACGTGAAGTGACGGTCCTCTGGTGTGCCTGCACCCGCTCGGCGCACTCCCCCGCGCCAGGAGGTCCGTCATGGGAATCCTCTCCCGAGCACACAGTGTACGGGACATATGCGTTGCCTTGGGCTCTTACATTGGCGCCGTCGGCCCGCACGATTGCGCTTCCTGGCTAAGGTGGCAATGCCACGTCCTGCAGTTCTTGGCTGCGCTCGTGTTCGCTGCGGGACCGGCGACCGCGGCCGACGTTGTCACGTTCCCGGACATTCTGCTCGACGACGGGGCGCCGAGCGAACGGACCGCTGTGCCGGAACCCAACCCGGCGGCGCTCGAGCTCTTTCAAGGAGCGTCCACGGACTGGGCGGCGCTCATCGATTCGACCTGGGGACCGGCCCCGTGGCCCGTCGCCGATCAACTCCTTTGGTTCGACGCGGTCCGGGACACGCTCGACCGGAGATTCGCTTGCTTCGAGGGTATCGTGGACAATTTCGACAGCCTGGCGACCGCGTACCGGAGCGAGATCGCCGCCGGCGTGAGCAAGGGCCGTCTGGCGGCCATCTTCAACCACCTCGCCCTCTCCCTTCGCGAGTCCCACACTGAGAACTGGCTTCCGACCGTCAACTTGACCCCACTGGTACCTGGGATCCCTCTGATAATCATCGGTGGTTGGGCTTGGGATCATCACTTCGGCGCTGGGCTCACCCCCCTACTGGACAGGTCCCTCCTCGTCTACGACGGCGTCTCCGACCATCCTCTGGGACTCGTACCCGGAGACATCGTGCTCGGGTACGAAGGTATCTCGTGGGAGCAACTGGCCCACGATCTCCTCGAGGCGGAGCTTCCGCTTTGGAACAACTACTCCTGGTGGGGCAGCTCGCCCTCATCATTCGAGCACTCGCTGCTGATGTCGGCGGGATTGAACTGGCACCTTTTCGAGACCATCGACGTCGTCAAGTATGACACCGGCGACACTGTCCACCTGTCCACCGCCCCCCTCGCCGAAGCCAACGTCGAGTTCTTCTCTACTGAGCAAATCCACATTCCCGGAGTGGGGCGACCCGACATAGCCACCGGCAAGTATGTGGCGCGTGGCAGGCCACTTGGTACGAACGTCGGCTACATCTACGTTCTCGGATGGAAGATGAA
>JBDHJO010000259.1:0-3197 GCA_039586875.1 Gemmatimonadota bacterium
GCCGGGATCCGGGGAGACGACAACAGCGCCTTCGGTGCGAACTTCGACTACACGGTCTATCCGAAGTTCGGGGCGTCGTATCTCCTGCTGTCCAGTCGGGGCGGACTGTTGGACAACGTCCGTCTCCGTAGTGCGTGGGGGGCATCGGGCGTCGCGCCCGGCACCAACGACGCTGTCCTGTTCTTCACGGGCGTGCCCTTCGCGCAGAAGGGTACCGAGCAGACCGGTGTGATCATTCAGAACGCCGGCAATGCCGATCTTAAGCCGGAACGCTCGAGCGAGTGGGAGGGTGGCATGGAGATCGGGCTGTTCGGTGGCCGACTTGGCCTCGACGGCACGTTCTACTACCGCACCACCTCCGATGCACTCGTGAACCGAGAGCTTGCCCCGTCGCTCGGTCTCACCCAGAACCGGTACGAGAACCTGGCAAAGACACGGAACTACGGGTTCGAGGGCGGGATCAACGGCACCGTGGTGCGCAGCTCGTTCCTGATCTGGGACTTCAGCCTCAGCGGGTCGACCAACACGAGCGAGGTCGTCGAGCTGGGCGAGGGCGTCGAGCCGATCATTTTCAACAACGTGCAAGCCCACAAAGAGGGCTACCCCCTCGGGGCGTACCACGAGAAGACCTTCACCTACGAAGATGTCAACGGCGACGGCCTGATCGGCATCGACGAAGTCACCGTCGGCGACAGTACCGAGTTTCTCGGATACTCACGGCCTCGGTACGAAGTGTCGTTCTTCAACGCTTTCAACGTCGGCAGCTGGCTGCGGATCAGCGGGCTCTTCGACTACCGCGGCGGCCACAAACTGTGGAACTACACCGAACAGTTCCGTTGCATGTTCGCCGTGTGCCAGCCCCTGAACGACCCATCCGCGTCACTGGACGATCAGGCGCGAGCAACCGCAGGTGCGCTGACTGAAACCCAGTCGTCCGCCGGTTACATCGAGCCGGCGTGGTTCATCAAGCTGCGGGAACTGTCGTTTACGTTCTTCGCTCCCGCCAGTGTGGCCCGGATGTTCGGGTCGAGCAGAGCGAGCTTGACGATCACCGGTCGGAATCTCTTCCGGATCACGGACTACACCGGCCTCGATCCCGAGATTCAGGAGACCGCGGGCAACTTCAGTTCCGACGAGTTCCTGGGGCAGCCGCCGGTTCGGTATTGGACGGCTCGCGTCCAGTTGACCTTCTAACGGTGAGGACGACCATGACGAAGCATACGACTTCTCATGTGCGGCGGGGGCGCAACCGCCTGCTCCTCGCCGCCGGCGTGGCGCTCACGCTCGTGGCGCTTCCTCTGACGGGATGCGACTCGATGCTCGACGTCACCGACCCTGATATCGTGACGCCCGAAAACCTGCAGGACGAGCTTGGACTCACCACCCTGCGGAACGGGGCGCTCAGCAACTTCAACCAAGCCTGGTCGGCCGGAGGCTGGACCGAGGGGGGGATCATCCTCCTCTCCGGCCTGATGACCGATGAATGGGCGCACGCCGGAACGTTCCCGACGCGCCGGCAACTCGACCGTCGCGAGATCCAGGTAAAGGGGAACCAGACGCTCGACAACATGTTCCTGCAACTGCAGCAAGCCCGAGCCGACCTCGAGCGGGCCGCAGTCCGCATCGAACGTGCAGCGCCTGACCCCAACGCCGACGACCGTATTCCGGAGATGCGGACATATGCCGGATTCACGTACGTCGCGTTCGGGGAGAACTACTGCTCCGGCGTGCCGTTCAGTGAGACGGTGGATTCCATCATGTTCGGCGACCCGCTCACGACCGCGCAGATGTTCGAGCAGGCCGTGGCGCACTTCGATGCCGCCCTCGCCCATCCGTCCGTGTCCGACGAGATGGCGGGCCTCGCCCGTATCGGCAAGGGACGGGCGCTCTTGAGTCTCGACCGCGCCGCGGACGCGGCGGCGGCCGTGACGGACGTGGCGGACGACTTCGTGGTGTACAACTGGCACTCCAACACGTCGCCGCCACGGACGATCAGCGGCACGTATCACCTCAACCCTGAGGCGGGACGTTGGACCCTCGCGGACGGCGAAGGCTCTACCGGGTTAGCGTTCCGCACGGCGGCCGATCCGCGCGTGCCCTGGAGCGACATTGGGCTGGGCTTCGACAACGAGACGCCGCTCTACCAGTTCGACGTCTACCAGGCGCGGACCGACCGGTTCCCGTTGGCGACGGGGATGGAGGCACGACTCATCCAAGCCGAAGCCGCACTGCAGACCGGGGGCGACTGGCTGGGGATCCTGAACGACCTTCGGCAGGACGCCGGTACGTACTACGACCTGCTGTATCCGGACAACCCCGCGTCGGGCGCGCTTGCGCCGCTGACGGATCCCGGAACCGCCAGCGCGCGTGAGGACCTGCTGTTCGCCGAGCGGGCGTACTGGCTGTTCAACACCGGACACCGCTTGGGTGACATGCGGCGCCTCGTTCGGCAATACGGTCGGAATGCCGAATCCGTGTTTCCGACCGGTAGCTATTTCAAGGGAGGGTCCTACGGCAGTGACGTGAACATCCCGGTTCCACAACCCGAGGAGAACAACCCGAACTTCGCGCAGTGCTTGGACCGGAACCCATAACCTGAGGGTGCGAAGCGGCACACTGCCGTCCGGGGAGGTGCCCGTCTGGGCACCTCCCTTCGCACACACCCTCCACTGGACGGGAGGCCATCATGCAGATGCGGCCTATCCTACCGTTCCTCGCCGCCACCGTGGTCCTCGGCATCGCCTGCAGCGGCAATCCAGCGCCGCACACCGCTTTGGGCGGCGACCCGAATGTCATCACGCATGACCAGATCGCTCCGCTGAACGTGGCGCACGCCGGCGACGCGATCCGCCGTCTGCGCCCCAACTGGCTGCGGTCACGGGCAGGCATCGACGAGGAACCGGTGGTCTATGTAGACGCTGCCCGCCGCGGGGGCATCAGGGTCCTGTCGATGATCTCTGCAGAGCTGATCGAGGACATGCGATACCTGAGCGGCCCCGATGCAACAACGCGTTTAGGCACGGGCCACCGCGGCGGAGCCATAATGATCAGGACGCGACGCTGAGGGTCGTAATGGTCTTAACGGACCTACGGGCGACCGCCTTGCCCCGTGTCGTGAGGCACCGCCCCCTCCTCCCCCTCGGGTCCGCCGAGCGTGGTCTCGAGCAGGATGACACCGGCGACCGCCGACGTGCCGT
>JBDHJO010000259.1:3248-4367 GCA_039586875.1 Gemmatimonadota bacterium
CGTCGGGACCGGTGAGCACTTCGATGGAGAACAGATTACCCGCCGGGATCATCCGCAGAAGCGTGATGTCGGTCAGCCGGACTCCATCAAGGAAGACCTGAGGCTCCTCTCGCAGCGTCAGGCTTCCCTGCCCCCGGCTCGACTGGATGCTGACCGGAATGCCTTGATAGTCGCTGAACCGATGCGTCCGCACCGTGAACTTCAGTGCCTCCCAGGCCGTACTCGCGCCACTCCCGCGGATTTCGGCGGCGGTGACGTACTGTGCGGAGTCTCGCTGCGGCGCGGCTTGGTCGGAACTACGGGGCGCGCACGCCAACACGACGAGAAGGACAATGCACTGGCTGCCAGCCCGTTTCGGGAGCCTCACGTTTCCCCCTCGGCAGAGGGCGTTACCAGTTCGGACCACCCGGCAATCTGGGGCCGGGGGACTGGACAATCGACACGTACAATATATATTTTACCTATAGCTATTGGCAAGACTCGTCCGTCCGAATTCGCGGAGGCTTCGTCATGCGATACAGACGACTAATCACGACTGCCGCCCTGTTGCTCGTTGGGGCATCGGCCGCCGCGGCTCAGCGGGTTCACAACGCGGCAGCGGACGGCGACGTGGCTCGCCTCCAATCCGTGCTCTCCTGCGACGGGGACCTCGTCCACGCCACCGACCACATGGGCGCAACGCCGCTCCACTTGGCGGTGCTCGAAGGCCACGTCGAGGTGGTCGAGTACCTACTGGGGGAGGGGAGCCCACCCAACGCCACCGAAGCCCATGGGCTCACACCGTTGCACTATGCGGTGTTGCGAGGCCACGAGGAAATCGTGGGGTTGTTGCTCGCGGCCGGGGCGGATGCGAACTACCGTTCGAGTGTTGGAAGCCCGACGCCCGTCGAGGTCGCGGTCCTCGCGGACGCGTTCCGTGGTACGACAGCGTTGACGACGGCGCTGCTCGAGGCGGGAGGGAAGGTGGACCCGGAGGCGGGGGCTGCCGTCCTGCCGTCCACCACTTTTACCGCGCACTTGGCAGGGAACCTTGAGATGGTCCGCCTGCTTCACACACTATTGCCGCAGTCGGCGAGGGTCGCCGCCGATCAGAGCGAGGAACCGGTCCCGAACTGACCC
>JBDHJO010000064.1:0-13400 GCA_039586875.1 Gemmatimonadota bacterium
ATGATCGCGCGTACGTGATCCGACGCGCGCGGGTCTGCGCAACTGCACCTGCGCCGAGAACGCCGATCGAAATCGAGGCGTTTCGCTCCCTCGTGGCCGAGCACGCCGGTGGTGGCGAGGAACCGTCGCCCATTCCATCCAACGCCATCGACGAGACCCTGCTCGTGCTGAGCTGGTTTCGGCGCCGGCCGGCCGCACTGCGGCGCACCGTGCCGCTTGAGGAGTGGCTCGACCGGCACCATGCCTCGGCGGTAGCATCATGAGTCTCCCAGAACCGGCAGGAGCCGCACTGGCGCTGGTTGCCGGCTTTGCGTTGCTGGTGATCGGTGGACACTATCTCGTGCGAGGTGCGGTGGGCATCGCCCTCCGAGCGCGGGTATCGGTGACCGTGGTCGCCCTCACCGTCGTGGCGATGGGCACGTCGGCTCCGGAATTGGCGGTGAGCCTCGATGCCGTGCGACTCGACGTGCCCGCCATCGCGTACGGCAACATCATCGGCTCCTGCATCTTCAACATCGGCGCCATCCTCGGTATCACGGCACTCGTGGCACCGATCCCCGTGCAGCGGCAGACGATCTGGTTCGAGTATCCATTCATGCTCCTCGCCGCGGTGCTCACCGTTGCGCTCGCGTGGAACGGGACCATTGATCGCGGAGAAGGCGGTGCGCTCGTGCTCGGGCTGATCGGGTTCACGCTGATGATGATCTGGTTTGCCGCGCGCGGCGTGCCGGTCGCCGAGATGGAGGTACTCGAGGCGGATGTCGACCGCAAACGGTCGTCCGTCGGCGCACCAGGCTGGGCATGGGTTCGCTTCGGGTTCTTGGTCCTCTTCGGTACGGGTGCGCTCGTGGGCGGGGCAGAACTCAGCGTCAGGGGTGCCGTGGAGATCGCACGCACCCTCGGGGTGACCGAACGGATCATCGGACTCACCGTCATCGCGATGGGCACGAGCCTGCCGGAACTCGTCACGTGCCTCGTGGCGACCGCGAGGCGCGAGCCCGAGATCGCGCTCGGGAACGTCGTCGGGTCGAACATCTTCAATCTCCTTGCGATCCTCGGCGTGACGGCCGCGATGTTCGGTGTGGAGGTTGACCGACGCGCCATCGCCCTCGACAACTGGGTGATGCTTGGGTTCTCGCTGGTCATCATCCCGATGATGCTGCGCGGGCGCCGGATCTCGCGTGCAAACGCCGTGCTGCTTCTTGCGGGATTCGTCGCGTATATGGGGTACCTGTTGATCGCGGAGGTCTGACGCGGTACCACGCGTCAGCTTGTGATCGGAAGGATGCGCCCCCGGGGAGGAAGTCCGGCCTCCAGATCCAACAACCCAACGGTCGCCGGTGTACCGCCTCGCGTATGGCCCGCCGCTCCTGGGTTCATCACCGTCACCACGTAGTCGTAGAGCTCGTAGAACGGCTCGTGCGTGTGGCCGTACACCAAGATGTCGGCGTCGGGAAACGCGGTTCGGAGCGTGCCGGCGTTCGGGGTGCCAAACCGATCGCCGTGCGTCACGACGACGCGAAGTCCCTCCAGCTCACACTTCCCCACCAGCGGGCAACGCTGGCGAACGTCGAACCCGTCCGTGTTTCCGAAGACCGCCGTCACCGGTGCGATGGTCTCCAGTTCGACCAGCAGGTCGGTCGACCCGATGTCGCCGGCATGCACGATGTGGTCGACCTCCGCGAAGACGTCGAACACCTCGGGACGCAACAACCCATGCGTATCCGAAATCACCCCGACCTTCACGCGGCGGTGCCTCGGCATTCGGTGGTCATCGGCCTCTCCGGTTGGGTGTCGGTGTCTTGTGCGGATGTCGCATTGGCCCCGGCGGAGGTGGGGTGCCTCGTCGGCCCGGTGCATGCTGTTGCGGATGCTCCCTCTTCCCGGCGGACTTCTTTGCGCGTCCCGCCCCTTTGCCGACCCGCCGGCCGCGGCGCTGCGTCACGGTTCCCGCCGGACGGCGTCGTACAATCCGGTGACACCAAACGTGAGCGACCGGTGGCGCACCGCCTGAAACTGGTGCGCGCCGATCTGCTCCACGAGACGAGTCGGCTCCGGAAACGCGTGCACCGAATCTGGCAGGTACCCATAGGCACTCGTATGTTTGGACACCAACCGGCCGACATGGGGCAACACAAACCGAAAGTAACCGAGATAGAGCGGCCGAATCGGCCAGCGCCTCGGGAGCGAGAACTCCAGAATCACCACGCGTCCTCCCGGCTTGACCACCCGTGCCATCTCGGCGAGCCCGCCGTCGACGCTCTCGAGGTTCCGAATGCCGAAGGCGACCATACATCCGTCGAACGTGCCATCGGCAAACGGCAGCTGGAGGGCGTCCGCCCCGACCGCAGCCACACGCCGGTCCTTGCCGCGACCCAGCGCCAACATCGGAATGGCGAAATCGGCCCCCACCACGCATCCGTCAAACCCCCGACGACGCTGTAGTTCCACCGCGAGATCGAGGGTGCCGGCGCAGAGATCGAGGTACGTTCCCGACGGATGGTCCTCCCAGTCGAGGGCATCGACGGCCTGCCGGCGCCACCGGCGGTCGAGGTTCAGGCTGAGGAGATGGTTCAGGAAATCGTACCTCGGCGCGATGGCCGTGAACATCTCGCGCACAAACGAGCGTTTCTCTGCAATGCTCGGGAGTCC
Organism: Gemmatimonadota bacterium; assembly: GCA_039586875.1. Classification (GTDB taxonomy): domain Bacteria; phylum Gemmatimonadota; class Gemmatimonadetes; order Gemmatimonadales; family GWC2-71-9; genus JAOTVV01. The sequence goes on from JBDHJO010000064.1 coordinate 2,653, forward strand.
GCGGTCTTGGGTGGCCATCATAGGCGCAAAACCTAGTGCAGCAATTGAACTTGCCGCAAGAACGGTTCACTTTGGAACCTTTGAATGGTAATCGACGTAATTACGTGTAACTGATGAGCGCCTCCGAGATTTCGACCCTCACCGATCAGGAGATCGTCTCCTGGGCACTCGACGGAGCGGAGACGGCCTATAGGGAGCTCCTGCGCCGGTACGAGCGGCCAGTGTACGCGCTCATTTACCGGATGGTCCGCGATCGCGAGTTGGCGGAGGATCTCACTCAGGAAACGTTCGTCAAAGTCCTCAACGCCCTCGACCGGTACCGACCTGAATACAAGTTCTCGTCGTGGATCTTCAAGATCGCCAATAACGCGGCCATCGATCAGCTCCGCCGGAAGGAACTCGACACCCTCTCCCTGGAGGGTGGCCCGGACGCAACGACGCCGGACCGAATCGAAGCAACGACGTTGCAAGTTGGATCAGACGGGGAGTCGCCGCTCGAGGAGCTCGAGGCGAGGGAACTCGGAACGGCGATCGAGCGCGCCGTCGCACAACTCCGACCCGAGTATCAGTCGTGCATCATCATGCGGCACGTCGAGGGCCGTCCGTACGACGAGATCGCCGACATTCTCGACCTGCCTTTAGGTACCGTGAAAACCTATATCCACCGTGCACGTGCAGAGCTCCGCGATCTTCTGGAGTCGATTCGTGAATGAAACTCGCGCACGGATAGACCGTAGGGTTCTTCGAAATGAGTGACGTTGTCGATCACGGGCAAACGCCCGCCGAAGAGGACCCGGTCCTAGACGGGTTGTTGGCGTCGCTGCCGCTCCCGCAGCAGCGCCACAATCTCGAGGATCGCGTGCTGTCCGGCGTTTTTCGGCCGGCACCTCGGTGGCTGCGCCGCGCCCGGTCCGCTTGGAAGGACCTGCACGAGTCCGGGCGCGTGTGGATGGTCGTTGGCGCCCTGGCGGCGGGATGCGTTTTGCCGCTCGGCGCGCTGGCACTCGGCATTCGGCTGGCCGCCCCGCGCACGGGAGACCTTCTCGGTTTTGGGACGCAGGAGATCATTCCGTACGTCCACGCCGCCTTGAACACGCAGGCGGCGTCTCTAATTGAAACAATTCGTGGGCCCGTAGAGGCTCTCGCTCTGACGGGACCCGAGTGGTTCGGTTTGGTGAGCGCGGTTTCCGCGGCGTGCGTTGGTTGCTCGTGGGGACTCTATCGGACAATGACGCCTCGCGCGGCGAGGAAATGATACCATGCGACGACATATGAGCAGACTGGCGGCAGGGTTTCTCACACTTCTGTGCGTCGTGTCGCCTCGGCTGACGGCCCAGGAGGTCGTGGGACATACGACCGAGCAGTCGGGCGACAACCATGTCCTGACGTTTGACCTCGCCAACGGTGAGCAACTCGTGCTCGAGCTGCGGGACGGAGCAGTGTTCCTCAACGGCACGTCGATCGCAACGACGGGCGCGGCAGCGGAGGCGAACATTGAGCTCGCCGAACTGCTCCGGTCGGCGGCTGCGCTCTCCACATCTGAGGTTGTCGAAGCGATGGCGGCACGGGAGCTCGAGCTCGCCGAGTTGCGTGCAGCACTCGCGGAACTCGAGATGACCGACGCGATGGCACCGTCAGCCGGCGCAACGGCCGACGCGGAGGTCGCGACGGGCGCGAACATCGTGATTCGCGAAGCGCGTCGCGCGCCCGACAGGCAGACCCTGACCGTCGCAACCCCACATGCATCCGGTATCGCACGGGGTTCGACGTCGTTCGTGGGCGGCCTCGCCATCGGCGTCACGAACCTGATCGCGGTGTTCATCGCGCTGTCCTTCATGGGACTCGGCTTTCTGTTCTTCGCACCGAAGCAACTGGAGACGGTCGCTGACACCGTCTGGCATTCCTTCTGGCGGTCGTTCCTCGCCGGTCTTTTTGCCCAACCGCTCCTGCTGCCGGCGTTCGGCATGATGGTCGTGGGACTCGCCCTGACCGTCGTCGGCATCCTGGTGGTGCCGTTCGCGATCGTCGGGTTTGCCGTTGCCCTGTTCCTCGCCGCCGTCGGTGGCTTCATCGCCGTGGCGCGGTCCGTCGGCGAGATCTACCTGCGTCGGAAGATGGCTCGAGGCGAACCGGTCGAGACCTGGGGATCCTATCGGTACATCATCTACGGGTTGGTGGGCTTACTCGCGCTCTGGCTGCCGGTGGTTCTGCTGGGATGGATCCCGGTTGCCGGCACCATGCTCACCATCAGCGCCGCGCTGATCACCTGGATCATCGCGACCGCGGGATTCGGTGCAACGATCATCTCGCGGGCCGGGGTACGCGGGACGTTCGTACGCCAGTTGGACCTGGCACTGACCGATGAGCAGTACTGGACGGCGGACGCCATGCCAAGCCCACCGCGGCACGGTCGTGTGACCCGTCGATGACCCGTGGAATTGCCGTTGCGGGGATTGCCCTGGCACTCGTCAGCACACCCGTCGGCGCGCAAACCTGGAAGACCGGAACCTCGAGCCGGCAGTTCCGCGGTGAGGAGCACCTGCGGGTTCACGTAACGTTCGGTGTCGGCTCGTTTTCCCTCCACAAGGGGACCGCGGCGGAGCTCTATCAATCCCGCGTGCGCTACGACGATGATCGATTCGAGTCGGACCTGTCCTTCGATGCGGGCCGCGGCCGGCTCGACGTCGCGCTGACACCGCGGGACCTGCGCGGGGACTTCGAATACGAGGGTGATTTTCCACAGGAACTCGAGCTCGGGTTATCCCCTGCCGTACCGCTCACCCTGGACCTGGAGTTCGGGGCGGCGGAAGGCACGATCGATCTCGGGGGGCTGTCGGTCGCGTCTGCGCACATCAAGACCGGAGCGAGTGGCAGCGTCGTTCGGTTCTCGGAGCCAAACCGGATCGCATGCGACCGCCTCGAGATTGCCGTCGGTGCGGCGGAGTTCCGGGCGGAGCAGTTGGGGAACGCGCGCTGTGCGGTGCTCGATGCAGCAGGTGGTGTCGGTACCGTCACCTTCGACTTCACCGGCGACTGGCCGCAGGATTTCGTCTCGACGGCGGAGTTCACTGTGGGCCTGGGGGAACTGCGCCTCCGGTTCCCGGAGAACCTCGGTGTGGTCATCAAGGTAAACCGCCTGTTTGCATCCTTCGAGCAGCAGGGGTTCGTCAAGCGTGGCTCGCGCTACGTGTCGGCAAATCTCGACGAGTCGAGAGCCCGACTCGAAGTCGAGATCAATGCCGTGCTGGGTGGCGTGAACGTCGAGTGGGTGCCGGCCGAACGCTAGTCGGCCGTTACGCAGACCGGAAGCGAACCTCCGACCCGACACCGACACCGATGGCCTGCGCGGCTGAGCGATCTCGCGCCGCGATCTCCAGCGTACCACCCGATCCCACGAATGCCACCAGTTCGCCTTGTGCGACGTCGGCGAACGTCTGACCCAGCGGCACAGGCGTCTCCCCGTCCACGAGAATCACACTCGCCGTGGCAAGCGCTGCGCCCGGAATGTCCGTGATGAGCGTTCCGAATCGGTCGACGTGGACAATGCGCCCAACCGTGAACTGCCCCTCTGCATGCGGCAAACTGACGGGCAGTTGGATGGGATCCTCGATCACCGGCCCAAGTGACGTGACGTCGGCCCCGCCGGCGAGTGCCGCCGCCGCCGGAGCGAAGAGGTCGCGGCCGTGGAACGTCGGTGCAGCGTCGGTGGGGACCGCCAGTGTGACGGCCACGGAACCATCGAGCACCGGCGTGAGCAACCCGTTGTCGGGACCCACGAAATGATGGTCCGCATGCGACACGGCCAGTGCACGACGGGCGCTCCCGACACCCGGGTCGACGACGGCGAGGTGCACCGTGCCGGCGGGGAACTGATGCCACGCACGAGCGAGCAGGTACTGGCCGCCGGCGACGTCGCCGGGCTTCACCGCATGGGAAATGTCGATCAGGCGCACGTCGGGAACGCGTCTGAGCAGCGCACCCTTCATCTCGGCGACGTAGGAATCCTGGTACCCGAAATCGGTCAGTAGCGTCACTGCTGCGCTCATCACTCCCCCACCGGCACTCGTCGCTCGCGCAGCGCCTGCGCGCTCACCCTAGGTGATAATCGGCAGCGAGATGCTCTTGCCACCGGCCTTCTTGGCCACGGCGTCGGCGATGGAGGCCAGTGCCTTGCCGGCCGGGGATTCTGGCTCGTCGACGACGACCAATCGACCGGCGTCGGCGTGACGCGTGAGATCCGCCTGGAGGGGAATCTCACCGAGTAACGGTACGCCGAGGTCTGCAGCCAAACGAGCGCCGCCACCGCTCGAGAACACCTCGCTCCGATCACCGCAGTGCGGGCAAACGAAGTAGCTCATGTTCTCGACGATACCGACCACCGGCACACCGACCCGCTCGAACATCTTGGCACCGCGTAGAGCATCACCCGTCGCCATCTCCTGCGGTGTGGTGACGATGATCCCCCCGCGCATGTGGATGGCTTGAGCGAGCGACAACTGGGCATCACCCGTCCCCGGTGGTAGGTCGACGATGAGATAGTCGAGCTTGCCCCATTCGACGTCACTCAGAAACTGGCGAATGATCTTCGTCACGATAGGTCCTCGCCAGATCGCGGGCATGTCGCGCTCGATCAAGAACCCCAGGGAGATCAACTTCACGCCGTGCCGCTCCAGCGGGACGATCTTGCCGCCCTTCACCGCGGGTCGCTCGTTCAGACCGAACAGGCGCGGGAGATTCGGGCCGTAGATGTCAGCATCCATGATCCCGACGGCTTTGCCTTGCTTCGCCAACTGTGCACCGAGATTCGCGGCGACTGTCGACTTCCCGACTCCACCCTTGCCGCTCGACACGGCGATGACGGTTCCCAAAGCGGGGAACTCCACCGGTTGTGGTGCTGCGGCTGCGCCGCCCGACACCGGAGCCGTACCGGGCGGTGGCCCCGCGGCCGGCGTTCCCGTCGGCTCCTGGACGGTGATGTTCACCTTCGTGACGCCATCCACCTCCTGGACCGCCGTGCGCGCCTCGCGCACCAGCGAGGCCGGATCATCTGCGGAGATGACAAACGAGAAGGACACGTGGCCATCGGGATCGATGACGAGGTCCTGAACCATGCCCGCAGAAATGACGTCGTTGTCGACGCGTGGATTACGGACATTTGTGAGCGCCCCAGCTACGAGGGCCTGCAGAGTCTGTGTCATGGTGCTCGAATGATAGAGGGGCCCTCAGGACCGAGCAACCGACCGCGCTGCCTCGAGCACGGCCTGTTGGGCGGCACTCAATGGACCATCGAGCGATGCTCCCGATGCCTTCCGGTGCCCGCCGCCGCCGAACTGCTCGGCGAGCTTGGACACATCGATCGACCCGACCGAGCGAAACGACACCTTCACGCGCCCATTGGCCAACTGCCGGAAGAGGATTGCCAGCCGCACGCCCCGAATCGATCGCGCGTACTCCACGATGCCGTCGAGTTCGTCGGACTCGACCCGGTGTCGTTCCATTGCGCCTGGAGGGATGGTCAGCCACGCGAGCCCGGCGTCCGGCTCGACCTCGAGCGTATCCAGCGCCTCGCCCGTGAGGCGCACCTTCCCCTCGGATTCGGCGGCGTAGACGTCGCGGTACACGCGCTCCGGCTCGACCCCACGCGCGATCAACTCGCCGGCAATGCGGAGAGCTCGGGCCGAGGTGTTCGAGAACCGGAAGCCGCCCGTATCCGTGAGAATCGCCACGTAGATCGCCTGCGCGGCGTTCGGGTCGACATCCCATCCTCCAACACCCGCCAGATCGTAGACGAGCTCACCGGTCGCACACGCGTGCGGATCGACCAGCCGCGGGCCCGCGGGAAGCGACCCGTTGCTCACGTGGTGATCGATGCATCCCACCGGGACACCACGTTCCCGCACGGCCGCCGCCAGATGCCCGAGACGACCAAGATCGGCGATGTCGAGCACGAGCACGGCGTCAGCCCGACGAATCTCCCGGACCGCGTACCGGGACCGCTCCACCCGCCGAATGCCCTCGAGCAGAAAATCGTACCGCTTCGGAAACGGAGTCGGATTCGCAATCACCGCCTGCAAGCCCGCGCGGGAGAGGAAGTGATACATGGCGATCTCACTCCCCACGCCGTCTCCGTCGGCATTGACGTGGGTCGTCAGCACGACCCGCATGCCAGGCTGCAGCCAGGAGGCGAGACGGCGCGCCGCCCGGCGGCGGGTGCCGTCGACGCCCAGCCCGGCGGGCATGCGAGGAGGAAGGATGCGAGCCATGGGCAGGGAAACTACACAATCGCTCCTGTCCCCGCGATATGGCAGGCGACCTTGCTCCGATTTGCAGCCTGGCCCATCTTGACTCCTTCTCATCCCCGGCGAGAAGTCCATGGAATTGCTCGAACAGATCGTTACCGGACTCAACTATTGGGTGTGGGAGTTCGGCCTGCCCGTCCGTGGCCAAGTCTTGCCCCTTGCCATGATCGCGCTTCTCGGAACGGGGATCTTCCTGACCCTCCGGTTGCGGTTCGTGCAACTCCGGCATCTCGCACACGGGTTTGCTGTGACGTCCGGGAAGTACGACGATCCGGCGGAACCTGGGGACGTGCCCCATTTCCAGGCACTGACCACGGCGCTCTCGGCAACGGTCGGTATCGGCAACATCGCCGGCGTCGCGATCGCCATTCACTGGGGCGGCCCCGGTGCGCTCTTCTGGATGTGGGTGACTGCCGTGCTCGGTATGGCGACCAAGTTCGCCGAAGTCACCCTCGCACAGCATTACCGCCACGTCGAGGAACCCAGTGACGACCGCATGCGCGGTACCGTATCGGGCGGCCCGATGTACTACATCGAGCGTGGGCTCGGACCTGCCTTCAAACCGCTCGCGATCTTCTTCGCCGTTATGCTCGGGTTCACGGCATTCCTGACGGGGAACGCGGTGCAGGCAAACACGGTGGCCGACACGATGCAGACGACATTCGGCATCCCCGTGTGGGGGAGCGGGCTGTTCACGGCGACCCTGGTCGCCATGGTCGTGCTCGGTGGCATTCGCCGCATCGGACGCGTAACGAGCGTACTCGCTCCGGCCATGGCTGCGATCTACGTGCTTGGCGCGCTCACCATCATCCTCACGCATTTCGACAGCTTCCTTCCGAGCTTCGGCGTCATTTTCACCGAGGCGTTCAATCCATCCGCCGGTGTCGCCGGCACGGGCATGGGAGCGCTGCTGCTCACGATGGTGTGGGGTGTCAGGCGAGGTCTCTTCTCCAACGAAGCCGGGCAGGGCTCTGCCCCGATTGCGCACGCCGCCGCGAAGACCGACGAGCCGGTGTCCGAAGGCGTCGTCGCCCTGCTGGAGCCGTTCATCGATACGATCGTCATCTGCACGATGACCGGACTCGTCATCATCATGACCGGCGTGTGGAGCGATCGGATCTCCACGGAGATCTCGATGACCGGTGGCGACCTCTCGTACGTGCGGTATGTCGACAGCGAGCGCGTAACGGTGACGGACGCCCCGGAGATCGCCGTCCAGGACGGGCAGTACGTCGCGACAGACCAGGGAGCAACGCTGGTCGCGTGGCATGAGGTCGAAGTCGAGCGCCTCTACCTCGACCCCGATCACCGCGAGCCGTTCTCCGGCGTGATTCGCCCGTACACGGGCGCCGAGGGTACAGGGATCGCCGTGGCCGACGACGGAACCGAGCATGCATCACTGTACGGCGATGCCGTCGAGAGTGGCGCTCCACTCACCATGCTCGGATTCCAGCGCGGACTTCCCGGCGAGTGGGGACGGTTCATCGTCCTGGTCAGCGTCCTGCTGTTTGCGGTTTCCACGGCGATTTCGTGGAGCTATTATGGCGACCGCTGCGCGAACTACCTCTTCGGACCGAAGGCGATTCTCCCGTACAAAGCCCTGTTTGTCGGCATGCACTTCTTTGGAGCCATCGTGTCGCTCAACGTCATCTGGTTGATGGGAGACGTCGCGCTCGGAATCGTCATCTTGCCGAACCTCCTCGCCCTCATTCTCCTGTCGGGTAAGGTCCGGCAGATGAGTGTGAGTTACTTCGAGCGGAAGCCGTGGCTGGAGAACTACGAAGTACACAAACAGCTCAAGGCGGAGAAGCACCACGGCGGGTAGCGTCATCTGTAGCACGCGACACGGGCGCCGGGCGGCTTCGCCCGGCGCCCGTGTCGCGTCTTCGGCCGTGCTCTATTGCCCGGAGTAGTTCGGCGCTTCCCTCGTGATGACCACGTCGTGCGGATGCGATTCCCGGAGCCCAGCCGTGGTGACCTGCACGAACTCCGCTTCACGCTGCAGCTCACCGAGATCGGCGCACCCGCAATATCCCATCCCGCTTCGGACACCCCCGACGACCTGAAACACCACGTCGCCTACGGGGCCGCGGTAAGGCACGCGACCTTCAATGCCCTCCGGCACGAGCTTCTGCGTCGAGACCTCCCCCTCCTGGAAGTATCGATCCGCAGAGCCGTCCTGCATCGCACTGAGCGACCCCATGCCGCGAATCGTCTTGAAGCGGCGACCTTCGAGCAGGAAGCTCTCCCCAGGACTCTCCTCAGTACCGGCGAGCATGGAGCCGAGCATGATGCTCGACGCCCCTGCGGCGAGGGCCTTCACGGCGTCACCCGAGAACTTCACGCCACCGTCGGCGATGATCGGCACGTCGCCGGCTCCAGCGACCGCATCGATGATCGCCGTGATCTGCGGAACGCCGACGCCGGTCACGACCCGCGTGGTGCAGATGGACCCGGGGCCGATCCCGACCTTGACGGCATCGACGCCCCGCTCCACCAGCGCGCGGGCACCCTGCTCTGTCGCGACATTCCCGGCGACGATCTGAGCATCGGGAAACGCCTCACGCACACTGGCAACCGTCTGTAGCACACCTTCCGAGTGCCCATGGGCGGAGTCGATCACGAGCGCATCGGCACCGGCGTCGAGCAGCGCGGACGCCCGTGTGTTGCTGTCGCGGCCGACGCCCAACGCGGCGGCAACGCGCAGCCGACCGTGCTCGTCCTTGTTCGAGTCCGGGAACTGGCGTCGCTTGATGATGTCCTTGACGGTAATGAGCCCCTTGAGCACGCCGCGCTCGTCGACGACCGGGAGCTTCTCGATCCGATGCCGGCCCAGAATCTGTTCAGCCTGATCGAGGGTCGTGCCGACCGGAGCCGTCACCAATCCCTCTTGGGTCATCGCCTCACGCAACGGGCGGTCGAGGTTCTGCTCGAACTGGAGATCCCGATTGGTGATGATCCCGACCAGCCGCCCCCCGTCATCCACAACGGGCACGCCCGAGATCTTGAAGCGACTCATCAGCACGGCCGCTTCGCGAATGGCTCGGTCCGGACCCAGCGTGATCGGATTGAGAATCATGCCGCTCTCGGAGCGTTTGACCCGGTCCACTTCGGAAGCCTGACGATCGATGGGCATGTTCTTGTGAATCACGCCGATCCCACCGAAGCGGGCCATCGCAATCGCCATCTCCGCTTCCGTGACGGTGTCCATGGCAGCTGACACGAGTGGTACGTTGAGGCTGATCGCGCGCGACAGTCTCGTGCGCACGTTGACGTCCCGCGGGTGGACGGTCGCGTGCCGCGGTACCAGCAGCACGTCGTCGAACGTCAGTCCGTATTCACCGCGCAATCGCATGACCTACTCCCTCCCCATCTGTATGCGCAAAGACCCGCCAGGCGCGTTCCGCACGGCGGGTCTTGGTGGTTTTGTCAGCAAACGGCGTTTCCATGGAGAAAGGTACGCGCCGCCCGACAGGTGGGTCAAGCGTCCGGCGGTGACTCCGGATTGGGCTTCGTCGTCGCCCCGTTCGTGGGATCGGCGGGCGGTGCTCCGGCCTCCGGATTCCCCGCCTGGCCGTTCCCCTCCTGCGGCGGCACCTGCAACTCCTCCGCAACGACCTTGCTGGCTGCGGCCAGGCCCTCCATCAGCTTGCCGGCCGTCTCGACGACCTGAGCCGTCCCACGTGCAGCGACGTCACTGAACCGCACGCTCCCGATCCGATCTTCGATATTCTCTGCGAGACGCTGCACCGTCGACGGCGTGCGCGTGCTGCGATTGAACCTGGATTCCAAGAACTCGATGTAGTCGAGGACCTGCCGACCCTGGTCGTCCGACAGCCCACCCAGCCGCCCTCGTATCTTCTCCAGCAGATTCTCGTTCATGTTTGCGCCTCCGCTCGTTACCGCCTGGTCACTTCTACCAAGTTCAAGACCGGGTTCCCCAGGTAATGCGACCGGGCCTTCCGGATCTGTCCCACAAGGATGAGCTCGGAGAGCGGTTCTTCGCGCTCCAGAGCATTCGCCTGTTCATCGGTCAGCACGACATACACGAACCCCGTTTCCGGCAGCGGCCCGCGCGCCAAGAGGTACCGGCTCCCGGTGGGTATGTCGCGCCGAATCTCATCGGCATCTTGGACCGCGATGAACTGCACGGTCCACTGCACGACCTTGCCCTCGAACTCCGCAGGTCGTGCCCGTACCTCGGCCCCGCTCACGCCCACCAACACTCCGGGTGCCGACGGGGCCAGTTCGGCCTCGCGCACCCATCCGTCCGTCTGGATCCGGACCCACTCGCCCGACCGCGCCACGATGCGCACCGGGCGGTCGGCCACGAGCGTGCCGGCCACATCGCCGTCCGGAACCACTCGAAGCTCGGTGGCCCCCGCCGTCACTGCATAGTCGCGCACCGAACCATCGCCGACCGGCAGCGCTGGCTCCGCCGTGGGTTCG
>JBDHJO010000260.1:0-3178 GCA_039586875.1 Gemmatimonadota bacterium
GGGGCCGACCTGGTCCGGCACGATGCGCGACAGCGCCGGCGTCACGATCGTCGAGAACCAGGACGTGCCGCTCTGGGGTGAGGGCGATGGATGGACCTTTACCCGCCTCGTGCGCGTCGGGGTGCGCGAGGGCGACGATCGGTACCAGATGGGAGGGGTGTCCGGTTTGGTCGTGCTCTCCGACGGCCGCATCGTGATCGCCGATGCGATGGCCCGCAACGTGCGGTTCTTCACACCGGACGGCGAACACCTCGTCACAGTGGGACGTCGAGGATCGGGGCCAGGGGAGTTCGCAGGTGTGATTCAACTGTTCGTCGGGCCGGGTGACACGATCCTCGCCGTCGACCGGCGTGCTCTGCGCGCCAATCGCATCGCACCGGACGGCACCTGGCTCGGGAGCACCTCCGCGGCTCCGGAAGGCGGGTTCTTCATCTACGGACTCGACGACGACCAGATCACGCACCAGATCGTTGCCCTCATCCGGCCGCTCGGCGGCGATGCAGCTCCGTCCGATGTCCGTTTCGCCTACGTGGTCAGCTACGACCTGTATGGCACGATCGGCGACACGCTTGCCCGCCTGCCCAACCGACAGTCGCGAAGCCCGAGTGGCGAGACCGAACTGCGCCACTACTACCGCGGTGGTCCTGACTACGACCTGTGCGACGGGATGCTCGTCACCAGCCACAGCGACGAGTTCCGCTTCGTGTGGAATCGTCCCGACGGAAGTATCGAGCGGATCGCCACGCTCGACCGGGAACGCCTCCCCATCACGGCGGAAGACCGCGATCTCCTGTACAAGGAGGTGGATGCGGACTTCAAGGCCGACGGGCGATCGGCCGGGCAGGCCGGCGAGTTCAAGTCGCGCATGCGCTTCGAGGATCAGTACCCTGCCTGGAGACGCTTCGTGTGTGGTCCGCGGGGATCGATCCTGGTGCAGCGGGTCCGTACGGTGTCCGAGACCTACCCCGACGTCAATCTGAGCGAGCGTCCCATTGGCGGCGACTGGGACGCGTACGATCGACTGGGGCGCTACCTGGGCGTCCCGTCTCTGCCGACCTATGCGCACCGGCATGCCTTCGTCCAACTCCAAACCGGTGACTGGGTCATGCTCGGCATTGAAGAAGACGAGATGGACGTGCAGTACGTCAGTGTGTGGCGGGTGGACGGGCTAGAGGACGGTACAGGCGGTACTGAACGGTAAGGAGCGTGGTCGCTGGGGTATCGGTGGCCGCCGTGCGGTCAGCGGGAGCGGGCGGCGAGCCGTCGAGCCGCCGCCGCGATCCGTTCCACGTTGGGCAACGCTGCATCCTCGAGATGCCTCGCATACGGCAACGTGTCCTCGAGGCAGACCCGGGCATACTGCGGCGAGAGTCCCGCTTCGAGGACCACGGCACCCAATTCGCCGGACAGGCCGAACGCACAGTAATCCTCGTCCACCACGAGTAGCCGCCCGGTCTTCTTCACCGACGCCACGACCGCATCGTGATCGAGCGGACGCAGTGAGCGGAGATCGAGGACATCCGCTTCGATACCCTCCGCCGCGAGTCGGCCTGCCGCCTCAAGTGACCGGTGCACACCCACGGCGATCGAGACGATCGTCACGTCATCCCCTTCCCTGCACACCTTCGCTTTGCCGAACGGCACCGCGTGGCTCTGCGGCACGTCGCCCGTCGCACCAGCCGCCGGCACGTCATAGGTAACGGTCGTCCGTCCACCGCTCCCAAGAAACTCCAGCCACTCAGCCGAGAGCAGCTTGGGTTCCATCAGAATCACAGGACCGTCGTGCGCGAGTGCCGTCCGGGTCAGGCCGTACGCGTCGGCCGGCGTAGAGGGCACGACCACCGTGAGACCGGGAATCGCCGCAAGCATCCCCCGCAGCGACTGCCCGTGCTGGCCGCCGTCACCGTACCCTCCACCGCTCGGCGCGCGGATCAACACCGGACACGGCCACGTGCCGGCCGTGAACGTCGGCATCTTCGCCATGTGGTTCAGTACGGCGTCGAAGCCCACGGCCAGGAAATCGACCATGTAGAGCTCCACGATCGGTCGCAGGCCTCCCATGGCCGCCCCTGCGGCCGCGCCGAGGAACGCCGCTTCGCTGATCGGCGCAGCCATGACGCGGTCCGCGCCGAAGCGCGCGAAGAGCGGCGCCCTGAGCATCGGCGCATCCTCGCCGATCAGCACGATCGTCTCGTCCTCGGCCATCGCATCGGCGATGGCGGCATCGATGGCCTTGCCGAACGTGTACTCAGGCATCGCTGCCTGCCGCGTCATCGGCCAGGGCCGCCTCGAGTGCGCCGGCAATCTCTTGCCCAACTTCGGCCTCGATGCGGTCCCGGGTGTCCGTGTTTCCTGTCATCGCCTCGCGTGCCCGCCGCACGGGGTCCCGCGCCGATTCGCGATCCGCCCCGGCGCGCGCGCGCGCCATCACGCCCGCGAGACGGAGCATCCCCTTTGCGCGATCCAGCCACCCGCCGCCGTCCTGCCCCACCGATGCCACGACCTCACCGATGAGTTGGCGGCCGTCTTCGTGCGGCCGGTGCGACGCTCGGATCAGCGGATCGCCGAGAAAGTGGCCGTCGAGTCGGGGACACGTGGCGAGGAGGAACGCCGGCCCCGGCGTACGGGACGCGCGCAGCTCGTCGATCATTCGACCGGCTTCGGCATACACCGTCTCGGCATCGGTCCCGTCGACGGACGCCGTGCGCCAGCCGAATGCGCTCGCCCGCGCGAGCGGTGTCCCGGCACTCACGGCCGACGACCGGGTGACGATCGACCAGTCGTTGTCGATGCATACCACGAGCAGAGGAAGCCGCCAGACAGCGGCGAGGTTGAGCGTCTCGAGCGCCATGCCCTGGTTCAGCGCGCCCTCGCCGACGAACGCCACGGCGAGCGCGCCGGGCCGGAGCCGGGCCGCGGCGAGCGCCAACCCCGCACCCATGGGAAGCGACGCACCCACGATGCCCGAACTGCCTGCGAGATGTGCTCGGGAGAAGAGGTGCATGTGCCCACCGCGCCCGCCGCCGAGCCCATCGGGCTTGCCGAGCAGTTCCCGGAGGATGGGAAGGAGCGGAACACCGCGCACGACGAGGGGCGGTGCGCAACGATGCGCGAGCGCCAAGCCGTCGCCGTCTCTGAGCTGCGTCACGACGCCGGCAACGACGGCCTCTTCGCCCGT
>JBDHJO010000065.1:0-13314 GCA_039586875.1 Gemmatimonadota bacterium
TCAAGCCAGGTCCGGACCGTGGGGTCAGGTAGGTCTGCGCGTGCGGCCTCGAGCAGGCGACCCCACGCTTGTTGCGCCGACAACGCCATCTATTTCAAGTGAACCGAGGTAGGAGGTTCGATAAGGGCTTCCGATGCTATCGCCGGAATGTGGAAAAGTCAACCTTGACCCTCCGGCCGGGTCCCGACTAGCTTACGGGCCGCTTTACACGGTAGCTGAAACGATGAAACGGACATATCAACCGCGCAATCAACGGCGCCTCAACAAGCACGGTTTCCGGGCTCGCATGAGCACTCGGTGGGGCCGGGCCATCCTGAGCCGCCGGCGCAAAAAGGGCCGGAAGCGCCTGACGGTTTCGGTACCCTCCAAGCACGGAGGGCGTTGACGCCCGAGGGCCTTCCTCGGAGCTGGCGCTTGACCCGCGCATCTGATCTGACGGCGGTCCTCAGGCACGGACGCCGCCATCGCACCCCGAGACTGGACATTTCGTGGCGTGGCAACGAGATCGGCCATCCGCGCCTCGGCGTGGTCGTGCCGAGATCTGGGCGGACTGCGGTGGCGAGAAACCGGCTTCGGCGTCGCGTCCGGGAGATTGCCCGGCGCCAGGTCCTCGCGGACGTCGGCGCGGTCGACCTGGTCATCAGGGCCCGCGCGGCAGCGTACACCTCGTCGTTCAGTGACCTCGCAGCGGAGCTGACGTCATGGGCACGCTCGCGCTCGGCCTGACTCGGTGGCCGCGCAACGCGGTCATCGCCCTGATCAGGGCGTACCAGCTGTTGGCGTCGCCATTTCCATCGCCGTGCCGCTTTGCCCCGACCTGTTCGTCTTACACGCTCGAGGCGGTGCGGCGGTACGGAGCGCTGAAGGGCGGGTGGCTCGGGATGCGGAGGATCTTGAAGTGTCATCCATTCCACGCCGGCGGACACGACCCGGTGCCGTGAGGACGCGATAATGGACCGGCGTACGCTGTTGGCCATTGGCCTGATGCTCATCGTTGCTGTGCTACCGGCGATCCTGTCGCCGCCGCGCGAACAGCAACCCCCGACGGTCCAGGATACCGTGACGGCCGTGACGGCCGTGCCCGAAACGGTCGTCGTGCGCGAGCCGCCGGCGCCGGTGGATGTGGTTCAGCCCCAGCCTACCACAGCCGAGGCCCCCGACACCACGCGGCGCGCGCAGACCATCGTCGTCGACGCGCCGCTGTACACGTACCAGTTCTCAACCCTCGGTGCCCGGCTGACACGGGCAGAACTCAAGGAATACGAGACGTTTGCGGCCAGCGACAGCGGTGTCGTCCAGGTCATGCCGGACGACTCACGGTTCTTCGAGTACGCCCTGGTCTTCGGGAGCGACACGCTCGACCTCGCTGACTGGCATTTTGTCCCTTCCGACACCGCCGTGGTCGTGGACGAGGCCGGGACGCGACTGCAGCTGCTTGCCCGCCGCGGCAACCTGGAGCTCGAGCTCACCTACAGCTTCGCGCCGGAGACCTATGTCTTCCATGTCGAGGGCCGAATCCTCGGGAACGTACCTGCGGGGCTGGTGATCGTGCGGCTCGGCCCCCGGATAGCGTCGGTTGAGGCGGACAGCACGGACGACTTTCGATCGTACGCCGTCGTCACCGGCAGCAACGGTGCCGACCAGCTCAACTTCCGGTCGCTCGACCCGGGTGAGCGGAGGGAGCTCGAGGGACCGTTCCAGTGGGTGGCGGTGAAGTCCAAGTACTTCCTCGTCACCATGCTCACCACCGAAGAGGGACAGCCCCAGGCAGGCGGGGCGGTTGTCGTCGGGGGGGAGCGAAGCGGCCGGACGGCCGTGCGCGCCGACGTCGCAGCCAGCCTCCCCGCCCCAGGGGGACGGTTCTCGTTCGCCGGGTACGTGGGTCCTCAGGAATACGACAGACTCAAGCGCATGGGCTACGATCTGGAAGACGTCAACAGCTTTGGCTGGGTCTTCAAGCCCATCATCCAGCCGTTTGCCAACCTGATCGTCGTCATCCTCCTCTGGATGCACGAGAATCTGAATATGGCGTATGGCTGGGTGCTGATCCTGTTCGGCGTCGCGGTACGGATCGTCCTCTGGCCGCTCAACCAGAAGGCGATGCGGTCGTCGATTGCGATGCAGGCCATCCAGCCTGAGCTGAAGGCCGTGCAGGATCGGTACAAGCAGGAGCCGCAGCGGATGCAGCAGGAAGTCATGAAGCTGTACAAGGAACATGGGGTCAATCCGCTCGGTGGCTGCCTCCCCATGCTGATCCCGATGCCGGTGCTGTTCGCCCTGTTCTTCGTCTTCCGGGTGACGATCGAGTTCCGGGGGGTTCCGTTCCTCTGGTTGCCGGATCTCTCGCGAGCGGATCCGTTCTTCATCATCCCGATCGTGATGGGGCTGTCCATGTTCGCGGTCTCGAAGATCGGTCAGATGGGCGTGCCGCCGAATCCGCAGGCGAAGATGATGCTCTACGTCATGCCGGTCTTCCTGACGTTCATCTTCTTGAAGCTCTCGTCGGGCCTGAATCTCTACTATGCCGTCAGCAACATCGCGAGCATTCCGCAGCAGTGGCTGGTCGCTCGCCAACGCCTGCGCCGTTTGGGTAAGCGCGAGTAGCTACCCGCCGGCACACGGCCCCATATGCTCTCGGACACCATTGCCGCGATTTCCACCCCTCCGGGGCGTTCGGGACTTGCAGTCATCCGTGTGTCGGGTACCGATGCCCATGCAGTAGCGGCCCGGGTGATCCCGGCGTTTGAGTCGGCTCCCGCGCGAACGGCGCGCCTCGCAAACGTCACAGACGCGAAGACGGGCGAGACGCTCGACGAAGCTGTGTACGTCGTGTACCGCAGACCCCAGTCCTACACGGGAGAGGACATGGTGGAGCTTTCGGTGCATGGCGGGCTTCTGTTACCCGGCGAGGTTCTGGGGGCGATTCTCGCCGCCGGAGCTAGGCCGGCGCTCCCCGGCGAGTTCACACGACGTGCGGTGCTCAACGGGAAACTCGACCTCTTGCAGGCGGAGGCCGTTGCGGATCTCGTGGACGCCACGGCCCCCCGGCAGCGCCGCGCAGCCCTCGAGCAACTCGATCGCGGCTTATCGAAGCGCATCGAGCAGCTCCGCGGCCGGGTGTTGGAGCTCGAAGCGCTGATTGCCTACGACATCGATTTCCCCGAAGAGGACGACGGTGCGGTTCCAGCGGAACGCGTGAATGCGGCCGTCACCGATGTTCTGAGTCTCCTCAACGCCGTCCTTGGAACGGCGACCGAGGGCGAGCGCCTACGAGACGGAGCCTTGGCGGTCATTGCGGGACGGCCCAACACAGGGAAATCATCACTCTTCAACGCGCTCCTCGGACACGACCGGGCGATCGTGACGGACATCCCGGGCACGACGCGCGACGCCATCGAAGCGCCGGCAACGTGCGCGGGCTTCCCGTTCCGACTGGTCGACACGGCGGGCCTCCGTGAGAGCGAGGACGCCGTGGAACGACTTGGTGTGGAGGTGAGTCACCGCTACCTCGACGCCGCGGACGTCGTGGTGTTCTGCGCCGATGCGGGGCGAGTGCTCGGCGAGGACGAACGGGCGTTCCTGGACACGATCTCGGTGCCGGTCCTGCTGGCGCGAACGAAAGCCGATCTCGGTGTCACGGACACCGCGCCCGGCGAGATCGCACTCTCCGCGGTGACGGGGCATGGGATACCTGCGCTTCGACGTGCCCTCGCAGCACAGGTGTTTGTCGGACTCGCGGCCGGAGTCGATCTCGGGCCGGTGGTCACCCGTGCCCGCCACCGCGACGCGTTGCAGCGTGCGGTCGGCGAGATGGAGGGGTTTCGGAATGCTCGAGCGGCAGGCGTCGAGGCCGTGGCAGCGGCGACGCACCTGCGTGCAGCGGTAACAGCGCTCGATGACATTATCGGAGCCGTCACCACGGACGACGTGCTCGACCAGGTGTTCTCGACGTTCTGTGTGGGGAAATGACGACCGCTCAGGCCGTTTGCACGTCCTCTTCTGCGGCGTCCTCGATGTGCCCGAACTCCAGGGCCGGCGCCCGCAGCGCGGCGGCAATCCCGACGCGAGCGGCATGAGCCTCGACCATGCGCGCGCCCATGTAGTATCCGGAGCGCTCCGGAATGACCTTCCCGCCGACTAGGCGCTGTGCCGCGGAGGCGCCACCCGTGAGGTAGCGAAGCCGGTACCCGAGCCCGCGCTTGTCCAACTCGGGCTCGACGACACGCATTAGGAACGCCTCCAGCTGGCGTAACCGTCGGTACTGGCGCCGAGCGTAACCCAGGTAGTCCCACGGCTCGAAGTTGGGGGCGGCAAGCCGCGCGGCCGTGACAGCCAGACCTTCGTTGACCAACAGCTCACGGAGACTGGCACGGCTCCCGGTCTCCCAGAAGTCGTATGCGCCGTTCATTTCACGCACGATGCGGGAGATCTCGCTGCGGCTCTGGGGTGAGGTGTAGCGCACGGTGTGCGCGATCTCGTGTGCCAGCCACGGCGCGATGAGCTCCGGGCGCAAGCCGAGCCCCAGGGATTCGTGGTTTGAGCGACCGGTGAAATGCTCCAGACACACGAAGGCGATGCCCCGGCCGCCCACGACCAACTCCCCGGCGTTCGCGCCGCCGACGCCAACCATCAAGTACACGTCGATCGGGTGGTCCATCTCGAACAGGTCTTCGCAGCGCCGAATCGTCTCCTCTGCGACATTCTCGATATCGACACTGTCGATGAGCGCATGAAGGTCTCGGCGGTCGGCGAGCACCGCGCGCCGGATGACGTCTTCGGTATGAGGGCTATCGAGGTCGAGGATGTAGTTGTGCCAGTATGCCGACAGTACGGGCAGGTGGTCGTCGAGATAGCGGCGATACGCCTCCATCGAATCGGTCGCCTTGAGGGCACCTAGGAACTCGGGAACGAGATTGATGAGCATGGAGGCGAACCCAATTTGTGATGGTGCCCCCGCGCTGACAAGTGCGCGCGATGTCCGCCTTCAGCGAAGCTCGAACGGAACGACCGTCGAATCGGTGACGAGACGACGCACGCGGTCGACCACCGTGAGACGGAGTCGATAGCGACCCGGCCCGATCTGCTCGGGTTGGAGCGTGATCCGTTCGCGGATCACGGGGTCGGAGCGGACTACACGGTCGAACCAAAGCGAGATGGGCTCCGCGCCATGCTCGGACTCGAACGTGTACTGGACCTGATAGCGGCTCGTGCCCGCGCGATCGCGCGAGAGACCATAGATCTCAGCATAGAGAGCGAGAGGCGTGCCAGCCGGGAACACTTTGTCGCCGGGCATGCGGCGAGCGATTTCCTCACGCCCGAGACCCGTGTCGGCGCTCGACGCCAGAAGAAGTGACGAGAGCGCGAGACGCCCTCTCCAGAGGTGCGGCACGTCGATGTCCGCGCGGACACGACCCCGGTCGGTGCCCTCGACGGCGTCGATGCCCAGGACGTGCGGGCCGTCCGGTAATGACATGGTGTGTGGGCCGCGTCCGGTGACACGCTGTACCTCGCGCCAATCCGAATCCCATGCAGCCGTTGCACTGTTGTCGGCGTCGACCCCGACGTAGACGAGTTGCCGTCCGGGTTCCGATCCTCTGAAGAACGCAACCCACGCATACAGGTCCATGGTCGGGGTCAGCGATGACGCATCGCGCTCCAGCATCAAGGTGCTGTTGTGCAACTCCAGGCGGTTGGTTGGGTACACGATCATGTCGCCCCCCCCGCCCGACGACGCGCGCGCAAAGACCACCCGGGCCCCCCCCTGGCCTGCGCCGAAGTCCCAGGCCTCTACGTCGTATCGATGGCTCACCAACTGGCGCTCCGGCTTCCCGAACCTCAGGTAGATGAGGCCACGGCCATCGAAACCGTACTTGCGGTACCGGGTTACGGAGTCGGGCTCGGGGAGGTCGCGCACGTCGACCCCCAACCCCGCGCGCTGGATGTCGTCTTCGAATCGTGAGCGGCCAGGCATCAGGCCGCCCCAGGGCAAACCGAACTCGAACTGGACGGCGCGGAGAACGCGCGCTGCTTCCGAGCCAACGAGCGTCCGCCGCTCGGCGGAGTAGTGGAAGCGCGCCTGCGGATGCAGCAGCCGGTACTTGTCTCTCGCATATCGCAGGCGGGTGAAATGTTCGGCGATCCGCTCGTTCGGGCTCGTCAGAAGGTCCGGCTCGCGCTTCGCCCAGAACGCACGCAAGAACGCCTCGCGCCCTTCCGGCGCCAAGGCGGTGTACGTGCTGTCCTCGTCCGGCCAGGCGATGGGGGCCACTTGATGCCACAACACCTCCATCGAGTCGGCATCAGCCATGCCGAGCGCGCGGTCATACCATGCGAGGCCACGGAGTGTATCCCCCTGTTCCAGCGCCCCCTGTGCCCTCAGCGCCCAAAGGCCGGCATCCTGCCACCCCGTGGCCTCCAGCGCGACCAGAACGGCTGCCGCCCGGTCATAGGCACGCGCCTCGGTGAGCAGTTGCGCACGCCGGAGCAGCACACCGGGGTCGTCACCGTGGGCGGCCAGCAACTCGGCCACCGATTCGAGAAACCCGTCGTTCCGGAAGATCTCGGGCCAGTAGCTCCACACGTCTCTGTACCGAGGGTCGCGCTCGAGGACGCCGATGATGCCGCTGCGCATGAGCGCTTCGCCGTCCGCGCTTCCGAGGAACTTCCCGATCCGCATCTTCCAGTAGAACGGTGCCGGGTCGTCCGGTTGGAGGTGGCTGGCCTCCCTGAGGAGCTCGAGCGCGCGCCATCGACCGACCACGGGCCATTGAAAGAACACACGCCCGAGGAGGATGAGCGCTTCGGGGTCGTTCCGGTTGTCCGAGAGGTGGTCTTCCAACACGCCGCGAGCGGCCTTCAGATCCCCGGCGTCCAGCAGAGTCTCGGCTCGCGCGTACACGTCCGCTTGTGGTACCTGCAGCAGCATTGCCGCGGTCACCACGGCCGCAGTTATCCCACGAGCCGCTCCAAAGCGCTTGCCTGTGCCGGCAGGAAGCCGTAGAACACGATCTCTTCCAGCGACCCTGTATTCTCCACGCTTCGAATGGCGTCGCGCATGATGATCACTGCTTGCTCGAAGTCGAAGCCTCCAATGCCACTCCCAAGCACGGGAACGGCGACGCGCTGCATGCCCCGCTCCACCGCGATCCGGACAGCCGCCGCAGTACTGTCGCGAACGGAACGCTCACTCACCGGCTCGTCCCCCATCGCGGCTGCGTGGATGATCCATCGTACCCCAAGGTCGCCCGCCCCCGTCAGAACCGCGTCGCCGACGCCGATGGGACCGTGACGGTCACACTCCTCCTGGACGGACGGTCCTCCACGGACGCGAATGGCCCCGGCGACCCCAGCGCCCAAGACGAGGTGGTTGTTGGCGGCATTCACAATGGCGTCTCCGTCGAAGGACGTGATATCGCCTTGCCGAACGGTGAGCCGCACAGTCATTCGTTTGTCTCGCGCTCAGTTGTTCCGAAGTCGCTGGCTGACCTCCGTGAGGAGGCGTTGCTCCTCGGGTGTCAGGCTGTCCATTCCCTGTTCGGAGATCTTGTCCAGGACCCGATCGACCTCGTCGTACACCGAGGGGTCACGGCGCTTCGCCTTGGGCGGTGCCGCCTCGGCCTGGACGCGCTCGCGCGACCGGCGGGGCGGGACCACATGCGCCAATCGCGGCCGTGAGAGCACCTCGCGGGCACGCTGACGCACGGATCCTTCGACGCGCAGGAAGATGAATCCGAACAGGAACCCTCCCAGGTGCGCGAGGTGCGCAACGCCGTCGCGT
This sequence comes from Gemmatimonadota bacterium, assembly GCA_039586875.1. Classification (GTDB taxonomy): domain Bacteria; phylum Gemmatimonadota; class Gemmatimonadetes; order Gemmatimonadales; family GWC2-71-9; genus JAOTVV01. The sequence goes on from JBDHJO010000065.1 coordinate 7,778, forward strand.
GCGCCGAGGACCGCCGAGAGGAGGCTCATGCTCGCGAGGAAGATGACGAGCCACTTCGCCTTTACCGGCACGGGCAAGGGAAACACGAACAGCCGGGCGTTGGGCCAGAACATGGCAAAGGCCAGTGCCACCCCGTACACCGCACCCGACGCGCCGAGCACGGCGACGCTGGGGGCTGTGAGCATCAGGCCGAACGACAGCGCAGCACCCCCCAACCCGCAGAGGAAGTAGTAGAGCGCAAACCGTGGCCCACCCAGGCGTTCCTCCACCGCGGCGCCGAAGACGAACAGCATCAGCATGTTGAATGCGAGGTGGAGGAACCCACCGTGGAGGAACATGTATGTGATGGGCGTCCACGGCCTGACGAGGACATGTCCGGGCTGGAACGCGAACGCCTCCACAAACCAGGCCCCCGTGAACACGGTGATCTGGAGGAAGAAGACGACGGCGTTCGCGATGATGAGTCCGCGGACCCATGGCGTCGGGGCGAACGAGGTCGGATGCCGCAGCATACTGTAGTTTACATCCCCCGGGCCGGCCCTGTGTTCCGCAGCCGATCCAGGGCAAGCCGGCAGATCTCGTCGCAAAGCTCCTCGAACCCGATACCCACGGCTTTCGCGGACTGGGGAAGGAGGCTCGTCCCCGTCAGCCCGGGCAGCGTGTTGACCTCGAGACAATACGGCGTCCTGTCCGCTCCGAGGCGGAAATCGACCCGGGAGAAATCGCGGAGTCCAAGCGCGCGGTGCGCCGTCGATGCGAGGTCCCGCATCCGGCCCGCGAGGGTGGCGGGAATGTCGGCAGGAAAGACCTCGTCGGTCATTCCCGGTGTGTACTTGCACTCGTAGTCGAAGATCGCGTGCGACGGGATGATCTCCCCGACGGCAAGTGGGCGATCCCCGAGGATTCCCACCGTGAACTCACGCCCTCCGACGAACTGTTCGAGCAAGACGTCGTCGTCGAATCGCGCTGCCGTGGCCACGGCAGCATCGAGACTACCGAGGTCGTCGACCACAGTGAGTCCCACCGTGGACCCTACCCGCGAAGGCTTGACGACCACCGGGAGTCCCAGTGCAGCGACTGCCGCAGAGTCCACCGGCCAGAGGCCCCACGCGGGCGTCGGCACACCCGACGCTTGGAAGCGCTGCTTTGCCCGATGTTTGTCCATTGCCAGCGCGCTACCCTCCGGGCCGCTCCCCGCGTAGGGGATGCCACCGCGTTCGAGCAGAGCTTGGATCTCGCCGCCCTCGCCTTGTTTGCCGTGCAACACGGGGAAGACGAGATCGGCCTCCCGGATCGGTGCGAGTTCGATCAGGCCGTCACCGAGCTCTGCCGTGCGCAGTTCCGCGAGACGCTCCTCCGAGGGAGGATCTGCCCCTACCGAGGGAACCAGGAGTCGCTGTTCGTCCGTGCGGCCGAGGACGCCCGTGACGGTATCCACGACCGTGACGGTGTACCCTCGTGCGCGCAGCGCCGCCACCACCTGCGCAGCGCCGGCGAGGGCGACGTCTCGCTCGGGTGTCGAGCCGCCGGTGAGAAGGGCAATCCGCAGCACGTCAGTCCGGGTGATAGGTCACGCGGAATTGCGGCGTTTCCCAGACTTCGACGTGATCGACGCGAGCTCCTGGCGCTGTGGCCGCGAAGTGCTGGCCGACCCGCTCGCAGACGACGATCGCCACGCGCTCCGCCGAAGGTGCGTGCGAACGGAACGGCGGCAGATCGTTCAAGTATGCATGGTCGAAGTCAGCCACCGCCTGTTCCGCAGCCTTCGCAACGATCCGGAAGTCCACGCCGATCCCGGACGCGTCCAACGCACCCGCCTCAACCCGTGCCGTAACACGCACGCGCCAGTTGTGTCCGTGCATCTGCTCACATTTCGGAACGCCCGGGAGGGTGTGTGCGCCCGAGAACATGGCCTCAGCGGCAACAAGGAAGTGGGGCACGTCAACCGGCCCGCGTCAGAGGTGTCATCGAATCCCGACCATGTGGTGCAGGAGGTCGTACCGGGTGATGATGCCGACGAGCTCGCCGCCGTCCCGGACCAGCACGGCAGGCGTCTCACGTGACAGCGATTCGGAGAGTCGCTCGATGGTCAGGTCCGGGGCTACCACAGGGTACGGCTGTTCCATGATCTCCCGTACTTGTCGATCGAGCATCGCCGGCCGTGCGATCGCCCGGGCCATCAGACTTCCCTCGCTCACGGAACCCACGCACTCCCCGCCGTCGACGATCGGGAGCTGGGAAACATCGTACGTCTCCATGAGGTTGAGTGCCTGTCGGGCGGTCTGCACGGGGGTCACGGTGACCACCGCGGGTTCGGTCACCGCTTTGGCGGTGAGCAGCCCCCCGGCCGTCACCTGTTCGGCTTCCAGTAGCTCGTTTTCTCGCAGCCACTCATCGTTGAACACCTTCGACAGGTACCGCTCACCAGTGTCGCACAGCACGGCGACGACACACGCGTTCGGGTCGTCGACCTGCCGGGCGATATCGAGTGCTGCGTGCACAATGAGACCGGTCGAGCCGCCCACAAAGAGCCCTTCTTCACGCGTGATGCGCCGAGCCATCGAGAACGCATCGCCGTCGCTGACGGTGACGAAGGTGTCGATGTGCTCGAAGTGCAGGGTCTCCGGGATCTTGTCGCCACCGATGCCCTCGACCTTGTACGGGCCGGCCTCTCCGAGCGAGCCGGTCCGATGGTAGGACGAGAACACCGACCCCTCCGGCTCGGCCACGACGATCTGCACGGCGGGGTTCTGCTCCTTGAGATATCGACCCGCGCCGCTCATGGTCCCGCCGGTGCCGGCACCGCCGACGAAGTGCGTGATCTTCCCCGCGGTCTGCTTCCAGAGCTCCGGTCCGGTGGAGCGATAGTGCGCCTCGGGGTTCACTTGGTTGTAGAACTGGTTGGCCAGCACGGCATTCGGCGTTCTCGCCGCGATTGCCTTCGCCTTCATCACGTAGTTGTCCGGATGGTCGGGTGGTACGGCCGTGGGTGTGATGATCACTTCGGCCCCGAATGCTCTGAGCAACCGCACCTTCTCCTGTGACATCTTGTCCGGGAGGGTGAAGATGCAGCGGTACCCTTTGAGCGCGGCGGCAAGCGCCAAGCCGACCCCGGTGTTTCCCGACGTGCCTTCGACGATCGTGCCGCCCGGCTTGAGCGCCCCACGCTGTTCCGCATCCTCGATGATCGCCAATCCGATGCGGTCCTTGACCGAGCCGCCCGGATTGAAGAACTCCGCCTTGCCGTACACCGGGGTTCGGATCCCCTGGATCACCGTGTGCAATCGGATGAGCGGCGTCCAACCGATCGTTTCGAGGACGTTGTCGTACGGCGTCAGGTGACGTTCAGACACGGTGAACTGCCTCTCTTACGACGAGGGGCGCCATGAACTACGACGCATCGTCGGGCTGGCGGAAGTGAACGGGCTGAAGGAAGACACTGCCGACAGGTTCGCCATCCTGCAGTGCAGGGGCGAAGCGCAGGTCTGCCGCCCCCGCAATCGCCGCGGAATCCAGTTCCGGGTATCCGCTGCCTTCGGCAATCGTCGTCGAGTCCGTCACGAGGTTTCCCTGTTCGTCTATGACGAGTCGCAGGATGACCGTGCCCTCCACGCCGTCGGCGTACAGCGCCGGAGGGTACGCAAAAGGAGGCGACGGGTTGGTGGCGACCGGCGGCTGGAAGCCTTCGCTGGAGACCGGCGGTGACCCGCCGTCGTCGGAAGGCCCGTCGGAGGTGCACGCAACAGTGAGTGCGAGGGCAATCGATAGCAGAGCCCGCATCAGGGTGCCTCGAGTCGGCGTTTCAGGTCGGCGAGTCGGGTCAGCGCCTCGATAGGCGTCATGGCATCGGGGTCGAGCGTGCGAAGCGCATCGAGGATCGGATGATCCCCCGGCCCGAACAGTGTGAGCTGCCCCGGGTCGGGGCGGCTCGGGGGCACGTCGCCGGCGAGGTGATGGCCCGCCTCCAGCAACGCCAGAATCTCCCATGCTCGTGCGACGACACCGCGCGGCAAACCCGCCAGCCGCCCGACGTGGATACCGTATGAGCGGTCGGCGCCGCCGGGCTGCAGTTGGTGCAGAAAGACGATGTCCTCGCCGGCTTCGCGGACGGCGACGTTGGCATTGAACGCGTGCTGCAGCTCCTCGGTGAGCTGGGTCAGCTCGTGATAGTGCGTGGCGAAGATCGTCTTGCATCCAAGGCGGTCATGCAGGTACTCCGTCACAGCCCATGCGATGGCCACCCCGTCGAAGGTGGCCGTCCCCCTCCCGATCTCATCCAGCAGAACGAGGCTCCGGTCGGAGGCGCCGTGTAGGATCGCGCTCGTCTCGTTCATCTCGACCATGAAGGTCGACTGTCCACGCCCGAGGCTGTCGCTCGCTCCCACGCGGGTGAACACGCGGTCGACGACGCCAAGCTCCGCGGCATCGGCGGGCACGAATCCACCGGACTGCGCGAGGATCACCGCCAGGCCGGTCTGCCGGAGGATGGTGGACTTGCCAGCCATGTTCGGGCCGGTGAGGAGCATTACCCGGTTGGCGAGATCGAGCCGAATATCGTTTGGAATGAACTTGCCGGGCGGAAGGGTGCGCTCCACGACTGGGTGGCGACAGCCTGTCAGGATCAACTGCGCACCGTTGTCGATGGCCGGCCGCACATACCGCTGCCGCACCGCCGTATCGGCGTGCGATGCGAGAACATCTAGCTCGGCCAACCGTCGTGCAGTGCCGCGGACGCGGGTCAGGCGGTTGGCGACAGCATCGCAGAGCTCGGTAACGAGCGCGCGCTCTCGTTCCAGCAAGCGCTCCTCGGCACCCAAGACCTTTGCCTCGTACTCCTTGAGCTCCGGTGTGACGTACCGCTCGGCATTTGTGAGCGTCTGTCGGCGCTCGTAGTGCTCAGGTACTGCCTCGCGATGTGTCTTCGTCACCTCGATGTAGTAGCCGAAGACCTTGTTGAAACCGACTTTCAGCGACGAAATGCCTGTGCGTTCCCGCTCGTTAGCCTGCAGTCCGGCGATGTACTGTTTGCCTCCGTCGCGGAGGCCTCGGGATTCGTCGAGCTCGGGATCGGCGCCCGGCCGGATCGTGTCGCCCGCTCCGAGGGAGGCAGGGGGTGCGTCGACCAGCGAGCGTGCAAGGAGATCGCGGAGATCAGCGAGAAGGTCGAACTGGTCGGCGCGAGACTCCAGCAGCTGACTCGACTCCCGTCGGTCGAGCCCGTCGAGGCCGGACTTCACGTCAGGCAGACGACCGAGAGAGTCGCGGAGCCCTCCGAGGTCGCGGGGGCTCGCGCGGTGCGCAGCGGCGCGACTGGCCAGCCTTTCGATGTCGCGCACGCCCTCGAGAGCTTCGCGGACGCGTTCGCGGCCACGGGTGTCGTCTGCGAGAACGGCGACGGCGTCGTGCCGTTCGGTGATCGCTTCCACGTCTCTGAGGGGGGCGAGCAGCCACTGGCGCATGAGTCTCGTGCCCATGGCCGTGACGGTGCGATCGATCACCTCGAGCAGTGTGTTGCCGCGCTCGCCGGCGCGGAGCGG
>JBDHJO010000261.1:0-3164 GCA_039586875.1 Gemmatimonadota bacterium
ATCGCCCGCCATCGCTTTCCGAATCACCCGCTCCAGCACCGGCGGGATCCCCAACCGCGCGGTATCGATTGCCGGTATCTCGTGCGTGACCTTCTTCGCGAATACCGCCTGGGCCGTGTCGGCATCGAACGGCACGCGGCCCGTGAGCATCTCGTACAACATCGTACCTACGGCGTAGATATCGGTGCGGCCGTCGACGCCGGTCTCCCCCAGGGCCTGCTCCGGACTCATGTATTGCGGTGTCCCAACCGAATAGCCGATCTCCGTGAGGGCCGCGCCGCTTCGCTTCAGTGCACGGGCAATGCCGAAGTCGGTCACCAGGGCGTGTCCAGCCTGCAGAAGCACGTTGCCCGGTTTGATGTCGCGGTGAATCACGTTCTGCCCGTGCGCGTAGTCCAATGCTTCGGCGACCTCCCGGGCCAAACGGATCGCCTCGTCCGGAAGCAGCGGCCCCCGGCGCGCGATTCGATCTTCCAGCGTTTCACCGTCCACGAGGGGCATGACGTAGTACAGCTCACCGTCCGCCTCCCCCGAGTCGTGGATGGGCAGAATGTGGGGGTGGTTGAGCCCGGCGGCGGTCTCGATCTCGAGCAGGAACCGCTGTGCGCCCATCGTAGCCGCCAGCTCCGCGTGCAACACCTTGATGGCGACCCGTCGTCGGTGACGTGGATCGTCGGCTTCGTACACCGTCGCCATGCCACCGGTGCCGATCGTGCGCCGCAGGACGTAGCGGTCGCCGATGGCCGCCTGCAGCTGTTCGAGCCGGACGGTGTCCGGGTCCGCGCCCGGCAGTGCGTCGGACTCATTGCCGGGCAGGGCCGTGCCACACCGGAAGCAGAACGCCGCATCAGGCGGGAGCGGTGTGTCGCACGCGGAACAGGGATTCGTCATGTTGATCACGCTTCGTGTCGGATAGCCGGATCTGACCTGCATTGTGCCGCCGGCTCAGGTTGCGCGCACGGCGTGCTCGGGCCCCTTGTATCGGAGCACGAGCACTGTGGTGTCATCAGCGGGAGGTACCCCGTCTTCGAAGTCGCGCACTGCGGCGATGATCCCTGAAACGGCCTGTTCGGGAGCCTGGCCGCCGAGTCGCGCCAAGGACTCCACGAGTCGCTCCTCGGTAAAGAGCTCACCGCGAGCGTTCATCGCCTCGACGACTCCGTCAGTGAACAAGACGAGCGTGTCTCCGGATTCAAGCCGCAGGATGCCCTCCCCCCGGTCGACCGGAGCCATCGCACCCAGCACAGGTCCGTGCCGGTCAGCGATTCGTTCGAGTGCACCGCCACGTCGGACAACATACGGTGGATTGTGGCCCGCGTTGGTGTATACGAGCTCACCGGAACCGGTATCTAACTGCGCTGCGAACAGCGTCACGAACATGGCCCGCTCGTTGTTTCTCGAGAGCTGTGCGTTGATACGCTCGATCCCCGAAGCAAGCGAGCTCGATTCAGGCACGACGGACCGCAGGAGGGCCATGGTGTTCGACATAAACAGGGCGGCGGGGACACCCTTGTCGGATACGTCACCCACAATCACCCAGAGCCGCCTCTGGTCCGCGTCGAAGAAGAAGTCGTAGAGATCTCCTCCGACCTGACGAGCGGGTTCCTGCGCCGCGCCGATGTCGACAGTTTCGGACGTCATCGATTGGGGAGGGAGCATGCTCGTTTGGATCTTCTGCCCCAGCTTGAGCTCCGTCTCCATCCGGTCCCGCTGCTGCTGCGCCTCATCTCTCGCGGTCTCGAGACCCACGACGACATACGCCGTGAGCGCCAGCAGCGCGAGATACGCCTGCAACTGGATCAATGAGGTACTGAGTTGCAGTGTGTCATCTACCACACTTGCGAACGGCCCGGCGCCGGCCGTCGTCTGAACGATCGCGAATCCTGAGAGTATGAGCGTCGCGACGACCGCGCCGAGGTGTCGAAAGCGCAGCGACGCCCAGATGAGGAAGGGTAACGGCGCGTACGAGAATGGACGGGGCGACGCAAACACCAGGAACGCAACGGTTCCAAGCGACAGTGCCATACTGACGAACTCCGCCGACTGGCGCCGCGTAGGGATTCTGGCGGGCCCGCCCAGCAGGACGGTCAAGGCGACGCCCACAATGAGGAAGCCCTGCATTTCGCCGAACCACCACGTGATCCACGTGAACTCCCCCGTCCCCTCAGCGACGTAGCCTGCGAGGAACAACGTGCCGACACCGATCACGGCGCTGAGGGCCGATCCCACAGGGGTACACACCACTGCGAACCGGACGACCGACCGCAGGTTACTGAGGATTCTCGTGGGTGCGCCGATGAATCGGCGCACCAGGTGCGCATTCAGGAGTGCTCCCAGACTGTTGCCGATACCGATCCCGAGGGCGACGCCGAGGTTCGGGAGGTTGAGGAAGTTCCCGACTGCCGCACCGACGAAGACACCCCAAATGGTGTGATGGCCTCGCACGAGCAGCGCCGCCAAGGCGACGCCCTCAGGGGGCCAGACGGGGGACACCTGACTGTTGGCGAATGCGAGGGCGAAACCCACGCGCGTGGCGGCGACGTAGAGGACGGCGACGATGAGATTGTCGAGCACGAGGCGCCGCCACTCGGGATTCGCGACGGGTCGCACCACGAATGAGCCGGAGACCGCAGTCACGCAGAGCCCCGCGGCGAGGTTGTGACGTCGGCAGTCATGACAGCCGCCCGGTCGTCATGGTTCCTTTCGCACGGCGTCACGGCATTCCGAGCACGGCACCAAGGCGCTCCGCGACTGCCTGCCGCGCCGACGCTCGCGTTCCCGCGATGAATGGTCCCGCATGTCTCGATGCACCGATCGGTTGGTGGTCCAGGCCGACGATGTCGCCACCCGCTCCGCGGACGATGAGCGCGGCCGCGGCCAGATCGAATGGCTCGGCTGGGCGCTTCGACCACAGATTGACGTAGACGTAGTGCCCCTTTGCCGCCTCGACGAGTGCCCATGACGGGGAGCCGCCTGGCGAGCGTACTGCGTGCACCTGCTGCTCACCCCACGCCGCGTACAAGGCGGCCATCGCGCCGGCGCCGTCGGGATTCGGGTGCATGTTCACGAGGATCTTGTCGTCGGCGCTCGGCGCTGACGGGAGCACGTAGGACGCATCCGGTTCACCGAAGAGCGCCAATCGGAGGACGCGGCTTTCGCCGCCG
>JBDHJO010000262.1:0-3156 GCA_039586875.1 Gemmatimonadota bacterium
GGACCCTGCGGGCCAGGTGCGCTGCGCGGCCCGAAGCGAGATACAGGACACCCACGAGGAGCAGACACCATGGCAGCGCGAAGGCGGGCCCCGCAATCCCGGCGACGTGACCGGCGGGCACCGCGGCCGCCACCGAGGCGACCCGTTCGATCGCGGCAAGCACCAGTCCTGCGCCTCCCGCCGTCAGCCCGAACGCCAAGCTCAGGAAGACACCCGGAACCGCGAGGCCTGCCAACGGGATCGCTGCGAGATTGGCGATCACGCCGACAGGGGACACACTGCCGAAAACCAGGGCAGTGATCGGCGACGTGAAGAGCACAGCACCCACCGATGACGCGAACAACCGAAGGGCGGCGCCTCCCTGAGGATAGGCCCGCGCGAGCCGGCCACCCCAGGAAGTTCCGACCACCGCCGCAAGCGACAACCACGCGCCCACCGATGTGACCACGCTCGGATCGAGCACCATGACGAGGAATGCCGCACACCCGATGACCGCCGCCAGCGGTGGATGACGCTGACGCCACCGCGCGACGGCAAAGAGGGTGAGAAAGGCCGCGGCACGCGTGGCCGGTGCGGGAAACCCGAGAAGCGCGACGTACGCCCAGGTGCAGCCGGCACCCAACGACCACCGCACCGTTCCGAGTCCGGCCCACCGCAATACCAGCACCAGCCACGACGAGAGGATGCCCACGTGCAGCCCCGAGATCGCGAGCAGATGGGCGAGCCCGGCATCCGCAAACGTGCGCCGGAGCTCCCGCGGCAGGTCATCGCGACGACCCAGCACCAGCGCTTCGATCAGCCCGGCGCGTGCTCCGTACAACCGCTCGATGCGCCCGGCAATCGCCTCGCGAATTCGAAAGCGCCTGAGGCGCGGCTGGTCGAGGACACGGGCATGCCGGACGCGGAAGACCCCCGCACCGTACACCTCACCCACGGCAACGACGACGGTACCGGCCGGCACCGGGAGGTCGAAGCGGACACGCACCTCGCCGTGGCAATCGGGCTGGGCGTGGAGCACGGTGGCCCGCGTCGTTCCCGACCGACGAGGGGCGTCGTGCACGCGAAGCTGCGCCGCCATCCGGCCCGGTGCCCACCGCACCGCGCACGAGGTTGCGTGCTGCCCAGCCTGCCACGTCCCCGCAGCCATGCCCATCGCCACACCGGCCACCAACACTGCAGGCCAGGCCTGCCGCCGGGTGGCCACGGCGACGGCGCCCGCAACCAGAATCGCCCACGACGGCACAGAAACGAAGAGGCCGGTCCAGAGACCGGCCCCATACGCGACGGCAACCTGTGTGATGGGCGGGAGCGTCACCCGCCCCTCACATGAGGATCCGGCTCAGCCCATGACCGCCAAACCCCGGACCGGCGTTGACGGCACGCCCGTGAACGTTGCGCCCGACGTCCCAACCAGGCGGACCTGGCGGTACGACCCAATCCAGCTGTCCGGGCCCTCGACCAGCACCACCTTGTTGGCGCGCGTGCGGCATTGGAGATGTGCCCCGCGGCGCGCCCGCCGCTCGACCAGCACTTCGTGCGTCGTCCCCACGAGCTGGAGGTTGCGGTTCCGGGCCACGCTGCGCACTTCGGCGATGAGGCGCTCCAGCCGCGCGGCCGCTTCCTCCTCCGACACCGGATGCGGCAGTCGCAGCGCACCGGTACCGTCGCGCGGTGAGTACCGGAACGTGTACGCGTCGTCGAAGCCCACCGCGTGGACGAGACTGATGGTGTCGTCGAAGTCGGCGTCGGTCTCGCCCGGGAAGCCGACGATGATGTCCGTCGTGATCGCAATATCGGGAACGGCGGTGCGAAGTCGATCCACACAGGCAAGGTACTCGTCCCGATCATAGCGTCGGCCCATCCGCTTCAGGAGTGAGGACGACCCGCTCTGCACCGGCAGGTGGACGTGCTCGCACACCGTGTCCACCTCGGCCATGGCTGCGACGGCGCGATCGGTGAAGTCGTTCGGGTACGGACTCGTGAACCGCACGCGCCGAATCCCGCGCACCACCCCAACCGCGCGCAACAGGTCGGCGAAGTCGTGGGTACCGTCGTGGTAGCTGTTGACCGTCTGCCCGAGCAGCGTGACCTCCGTCACGCCCTGATCGGCCAACCCCTCCACTTCGGTCACGACGTCCTGCAGTATGCGGCTGCGCTCGCGTCCGCGTGTCATCGGAACAATGCAGAAGGTGCACCGATAATCGCATCCCCGCTGCACCGTGACGAAGGCCGACGGCTGGCCGGCCGCGCGCTGCGCCGGCACGTCCTCGTAGTGTTCCCATCCCTTGAACTCGACGTCCGCGACCCGGGCACCATCGGCGGCACTCGCGATCAGTGCGGGAAGCCCACGGTACCCGTCCGGCCCCACGACCAGATCGACGTGCGGGGCCTGCGCCAACATCGTTTCGCCAAGGCGCTGCGCCATGCACCCCACGACGCCGAGCACGACCCCCGGACGCTTGTGTCGCTTCAGCTCTCCCATCCGGCCGATAACGCGTTGCTCGGCATTGTCGCGCACCGCGCACGTGTTGACGAGCAATACGTCGGCATCCGCCGGATTGTCCGTCACCTCGAATCCGGCGCTTCCGAGCCGCCCGAGAATCAACTCGGTGTCGGCCACGTTCATCTGGCATCCGTATGTCTCGACGTAAACGCGCTTGCTCACGCCGGGATGCTCAGTGCCGGTGCGAGCGTGTCGTCGGGCTCGAGCAGGAGCGGCGCGGTAAAACGCGCGTCCGCCGCGCCGGTCGCGTGCCACCCTACGGCGAGATAGTCCTCGGTGAGACCTTCGTACCGACCCGCCCGGCGCGCCAGCGTGACGATGTCCGCCTGCTCGCCCGCGCGACGCCGTCGGTACGCCGCCCCCTTCTCGGCCGCAAGTGCCCGGAGCGCCGCCGACCGATCCCGCGCGACCTGAGAATCCACCGTGGGACCGAGCCGCTGCGCGACGGCCGTCGGGCGCTCGGAGTACGGGAACACATGGAGATACGTGAACGGCAACCGCGCGACCACCTCACGCGTCGCTGCGAAGTCCGTGTCGCTCTCCCCCGGAAAGCCCACCATGACATCGGCGCCGAGGCCGAATCGCGGCAACTGCGCGGCCATTCGCTCCACGCGGTGGCAGTACTCGGATGCGGTGTACCAGTGCCGACCCAT
>JBDHJO010000066.1:0-13228 GCA_039586875.1 Gemmatimonadota bacterium
CGGGCCGGTGACAATCGGGATCAGCGTGGATGTCGGCACGTACACTGCCGAGTTGAACGGCGAGACGTTCTTTGCCGGGCGAACGGTGAGTGATCCCGGGGATTACACGCTCACAGTGGACGCGAGGAACGGAACGGCGACCGCATCCGTAACCGTGCAGTTCACGATCCTCCTTGCCGGATCCTCTCGCTTGATCCTGCGGGTGATCGACCTGGGGCCCAACGAGGCGGGTGGTGGCGGTGATGCACTCCTGCTGACCGATTCCTCCGCCGCTGGGCTCCGCCACGCGCTTATCGATGCGGGCCCGGCCGGTGTCGGCGGATCGGACCCTGGATTTGTGCAGCGCCGACTGACCCAACTTGGCGTCGACACGCTCGATGCACTCGTGCTCACGCACGCGCACAGCGATCACTTCGGCGGCATGACCGCGATCCTGCAGGATGTCGTCGTCCGCCGGTTCTTCTACAACGCGCAGGCGCGCACGTTCACCGCGTACAACCAACTCATCACCCTTGCACAGCAGACGGCTGACACGGTGATCGTGCCCGACAGTCCGTTCTTCTTCGTGCTGGGTTTCGGGGCCGACGCCACGCAGGTGACGGTACTCACGCCCCTCGGGAACTATCTGAACGATGCCGACGCGGGCTCGTCGGAGATCAACGAGGGGTCGCTCGGATCGGAGGTGGTGAAAGGGACCTTCCGCCTGTTTGTGGCCGGAGATGGCGAGGTGGGGGCAAACCTGCGGTGGCGTACACTGTTCGGTGCGGAAACGGCCAACGTTACGGCACTCAAGGTGGGACACCATGGAGCCAACGATGCCGTGTTCGACAACGGATTCAGCGGCTCATCGGCATGGCTGAATCACACTGAGCCGGAACTCGCCCTGGTGAGTGCGAACGGGACGACGCACCCGCGGGTCAACGCCTTGAACGCCCTGCTGGCCCTCCCAGGTACGGTCACGCGTTGCACGAATACGCATGGGGACATCGAGGTGCGGGTGAACGATGTGGGAGGATACGTGACGGACGTGGAACGCAACGACGACACACTGTGCAGCGCGGGGAGTGAGGCAACGTCCTGAGGACACCGGTGGCGCGACGGCCAGCTGCCGGGACGTTCAGGGGGGCGGCGACTCGTTCGCCCTCCGCTGGTCGGCGTCGATCTCCTCCCGTGCCCGGCGCCACCGCTCCTCCTGCAAGCGCTTCTGCTCCGCGCGTTTTCCGAGGAAAGCCTGGTGCCGCGCGTCCAATTGCTTGCCGTTGTACCACCAGAGGACCCCGTAGAGGCCACCGTGCACGATGACGAGTGTCACGGGACCGCCCCGAAGGATGAGGACCACGGTCGATAGCGCGAGGCTCGCGCCGGCCCACACCCAGCCGGCGTGATGCTCGTACTGCGCCATCATGTAGAACAGCACCGCCAAACTGACTGCAACGACGAGTAGCACGGCCCCCCTTCACACGATAGGCAGGAAGACGACCATGCGATTGTGGATATGGGCTGCGCTCGGCGCAAGCGGGCGTCAATCGCGGGCTGCGGACTCCTGCAGTTCACGCTCCCGCTGGGCTGCGCGTCGTCGCTTGATCGTAAGCAGGAGAAAGCCGACGACCCACACGGCGACGAGCACGGCCAGCGTGGGAATTGGGAACCGGAGGAACACCAGGAGCACGCCGGCGATGAGCACGAGCGAGCCAAGGCCGACTGCGGTTGCGGTGGCGAGCTCGACCACTCGTTCCCGTCGATCCGTTACGGGTTCGCCCGAGTAGCGCCGAAGCCACGGTCCGACGCGCGGGGGATCGTGGGCACGTCCCTCGGGCGGGTCGTCTATTCCGTCGTGCACCGGACGTTGGTGGGCGGTGTGTTGTCGCACGCGATGCTCTCGTTCATGCCGCCGGCCATCACGGCGCATGCGGCTTTCTGGGCCGCCTGGCGCGCCTCGGCAGCGTCCGCGCCCGAACCCTTCCGGCACTGCGTCATGCCGTTGAAGGTCACGCACAGCTCGCACTCGGCCTGCACGAGCGACCGGCTGCCGAAAATGAGGGCCGCACCGAGGACGACGATGGCGACGATGAGAGCGATGGCGCGGCCGGTCTTGTTGGGAGGTGGTCCATTACGGGCCGAACGTTGAGCGGTCACGAGGTCTCCAAGGGTCCGGGGGAGGGCGGTGGTCGGTCCACACCGCACGAGCTCAGCGAATTGTAAGCGATACGCGCCGGACGGGGAAACCGACCGGCAAACCCGGGCGTAGAGGGAGATGATGACAGCGAGCACTGCGATCGGCACGGATCTGGGGTCGGGTACCGCGCGCGCCAAACGGGGTCGTCGGTTCCTGCGCGGCGTGCTCACCCTCGGCGGGTTGCTGATTCTCCCGTTTCTGGTACTGCTGCGTGGTTCAATGTGGCTGTACCTCTCGGGTGGGTTCTCGACGTGGGGTGCCGTTGCGGGCGGTGCCGGACTGGCACTGGTGGCGGTGGTCGTGCTCGGCGCATGGGTGTCGAAGCGCCTCACGGGCCGCGCGCGCGTGCGGTTCGTCGCGAAGTGGATTGCACTGCCGCTCGTCGTGGTGTACGTGGGTCACACGCTCTTGTACTTCTCCGCCGTCAACGCGAAGACCGACGCCGTGCGCTCATACTACACCAGCATGCACCCGCTCCTCCGGGTGGCCGTCGCGACGTTGGTGCTCGTCGACGGCGACGTGGTCGTGACGGACATGGCGCGAGACCCGGCCGACTACCGGCGGATGGGCCTGCCAACGGCCGATTGGTCCATGCACTATCGGCAGGCCGATGGTTGGGTGCATGCCATGGACCTGCGGACCATCGGCCGTTCCGGGATCCGTAACTTCTTGACAGGTGCGTATTTCCGCGCGCTTGGATTCCGTGTGCTACGGCATGTCGGGACCGCCGATCATCTGCACGTTTCGTTGCCGTTGCCCGGGGCATCTGGCACCCAGTAAGCGATGCACTACGTTTGTGTGAGGTACATCACAGCGGTGGGCCGAGCGGCACGGTAGAATGACCGCCGACCCTCAACAAACAGGCGACACGAACACGATGGCACCCCTGCGGCAGACAACCGGATGGCGGCGCAACAGCGCGGCGATGCGCGCCGACGCCGGTGCGTCCGATTCCGGGAACACCGCCCGATCGCTCCTGTATACCACGGCGCAGTGGGAGGCGGAGTGCTTCGCGGCGTTTGGCGAGGGACGCGATCCGGCCGCGTGCCCCGAGTGCGGGCAAACCGGGTTCTTCGGACCGCGTATTGACGCGACGGAGCGCGGGTATCGCCAGTGCCGGTTCTGTGGGTTCACGCAGGCGGTCGGTGCGGAGCCGCAGCAGTTCCAGGCGATCGTGCACTCGTGCCGCGGCTGGCCGACCAGCGCGCGAGCCCCGTATGTCTGGTGGGTGGCGCCGGAGGTCGAATCGTTCCTCTGCCCGTTCTGCAGTCGGCGCCTTCCCATCGACGAGGTGCGAACGCCACGCCCGGTCGATGATCCCGACCACGCGTGGTGGCGCGTGCCGCAGGGTCGGAAGCGGTTCTACTACCTCAGGTTTTGGGAGAACTGGGTCGTCACCAAGGGACGTGCCTACCTGTAGCCTGCTTGCCGGTGTGGGGACGTCGGCCGCCGAACTCCAATCACATATCTACGCGAGCTGCGAACGGGGGATGCCCGAGGGGTTTCCCTCGCGTGGGTTTCGGCTTGCCGCTCTCCGCTGGTTCGGCTAACCTTAGGCGGCTCATGCGTTTCGCTGGTGGCGACCGACCGTTTTGCACCGTCGGCCGCACCGAATCCGCCCTATCCGCGTTGACCCGGGATCGGTATCCGGACTGGTGACGAAGTGAACTCCTCGGTCAAAGTCGTTCCTCTCGAGAAGGCCTCGACCCCGCTTCTCGCTATCGCCGTCGCCGAGCTTGACTCGGCGAAGCTGCCAACCTCGCTTCTGCCGATCGACGCCTGCGTGGATGGCGCTGTCGAGCGCGTCGTGCGCAGCAGGGATTTCACGGGGAAGCGGGACGATGTGGTAGTCGTGTACCCGCACTCCGCCTTGCAGCGGGTCGCGCTGATCGGCATGGGGCCGGCAGCGGAGATCACGCGTGGCGCGATCCGCCGAGCGGCGGCTGTCGCCGCACGACGCGCCAGCGCGTTGGGGGTGAAGCGACTCTCGCTCGCGGTCGCACCTGAGGCACGCGGCGGTGTGGCCCCCGAGGCGTTGGGGCAGGTTCTCATCGAGGGCATCGCGCAGGGGGCTTGGTCCTTCACGGACTACCAATCCGGCACCGAAAAGCCCAAGCTGACGACGGTCGAGATTCTTGCCACGAAACAGGAGCGCGCCGACGTGGAGCGGGGTCGTCGGGTCGGTAGTGCGATTGCTGCGGGCCATGTTCTTGCCCGCAACCTCCAGGCGCTGCCCGGGAACGTGTGTACGCCGTCCTACCTGGCGGAGGTCGCCCGGAAGCTCGCCAAGGCGTACGGCTTCACCGTGCGTGTGCTGGGCCGGGCGCAGATTGCCAAGGAAGGCATGGGTGGGCTCCTCGCGGTCGCTCAGGGCACGGCCCAGGACCCCAAGTTCATCACGCTCGAGTATCGCGGCGCAGGGAGCCGCGTCCGACCGCTGTGTTTTGTCGGGAAGGGCGTCACATTCGATTCGGGAGGGATCTCCATCAAGCCGGCGGCGAAGATGGAGGAGATGAAGTACGACATGTCGGGCGCAGCCGCGGTGCTCGGGCTGTTCGAGACACTCGGCAATCTCAAACCGAAGGCCAACGTCGTCGGCATCGTGCCCGCCACGGAGAACCTCCCAGCCGCCACGGCCATCAAGCCGGGCGACGTCATCACCGCCCATCTCGGCAAGACGATCGAGATCATCAACACCGACGCCGAAGGTCGGCTGATCCTGTGCGATGCGCTCTCGTACGCGCGCCGCTTCAAGCCTGCTTGTGTCGTGGATGCGGCAACGCTCACCGGTGCCGTGGTGATCGCGCTTGGGAACCACGCGACCGGTCTGATGGGGAACGACGACCAACTCCTCGAAGAGGTGCGGCGGGCCGGCGATCTGGCCGGTGAACGCTGTTGGCCGTTGCCGCTCTGGGATGAGTACCGGCAGCAGCTCAAGTCGGACGTGGCGGACGTCATGAACGTCGGTGGGCGAAGCGCGGGCACAATCACCGCCGGATGGTTCCTGCGGGAATTCGTCGACGGGTTTCCGTGGGCCCATCTCGACATCGCCGGCACCGCCTATACCGATGCGGATCGTCCGGACCTTGCCAAGGGGCCGGCGGGGACCGGCGTGCGGCTGTTTGCCGAACTGATCCGCGGGCGCGCGCGGGGGTGAAACCGGTTCGGCGCCTCCCGCTCGTCGCGGTTGTCGGTGCGGTCACCATGCTGCTGGGACCGCGTGCAGCGGTCACGCAGGACACCACGCTGGTGCGCGTCGACACAGTGGCCCCGCCCACGGATACCGTGGCCCCAGCGGATTCCGCGCTGATGCAGGAAACGGTTGACGAACCCGCTGTCATTCGCGGTGCGACGCTCCCCATTCCCGAGCTCGAAGTCCCGACCGGGCCCCTGCCGCGAGGCAGCCGATACAGCTTCACCCGCGATTCCATCCTGTGGTCTGGAGGACTGACCCTCGCCGACCTGCTTGCCGAGATCCCGGGCGCCTACGTACTGCGCGCAGGGTTCGTCGGGCTGCCCGAGTATGTGCAGTACGGTTCGCGAGGCGGTGCGGCGTTGGAGGTTTACTGGGATGGGATGCGGTGGTTGCCCGTCGGCGGGGACACCGTGTATGTGGACCCCGGGCAGTTTCCGCTCACGTACGTGCGTCGCGTCGATGTCGAGGTACTTCCGGGCTTGCTGCGTGTGTACATGGCCTCCGAGCGTCACGAGACGCCGGCGGTACGCTCGAAGATCCGGATCCAATCGGGCGCCTTCAAGTCCGCGCAATACACAGCACTGTTCCAGAAACGGTTGCCCAGCGGATTCGCCCTCGATCTCGCCGGGAACTTCATCGGCACCGATGGTCCCGAGCAGGTGGCCGGCGCCGATGCATTCGACATGTGGCTCGGTCTTGGGTGGCTGCCGAGTCCGCGGTACGGTGCCCGCTGGCAGGTCCGTCGACAAAACCTCGATCGTGACGGCATTCCCGGCGGCGTCCCGCAGCGCGAGGGGGCCCGCACCGACATGCAGTTGGCGATGTTCGCGCAGAGCCGTGCGGACGGACTTGGCCTGCGGGCGGAAGCGGCCTTCACATCGAGTGTGTGGACCGCCGATTCCGGCGTCACCCCTGGTACGCATGGGGTGAGCCAGGTGCGTGGTGCGGTGCGATACCGGCTGCCGAACCTCTCGGTGGGCGTGTCGGCGACAACGGCCAACGCGCGCACACCACTGACCCTCGAGGGGCGCGCCGGGTGGGCGCCGCTTCGGTTCCTCGTTGTCGCCGGTGATGCCGGGTATCAGCGCCACGACGGCGATCGCTCCTCACGGTGGGCGCACGGCAGCCTCGGCCTGCGTGTCGGGCCGTTCTCCGTCGCGGGAGAAGGCGCGTGGCGGGATGGGGTCCAAGCGCCGGTCTTCGTGGACGACAGCGCGCTCGTAACCCGCGACCTTCGCGTGCGGGCGGGGTTCGACACAAAGTGGCTCTGGGCCTCTGCGGCGCTGGAGCGTCGGGCATCGTTCGCCCCGCGACCCTACGCCGAGCTGACCGCGATTCCGCAGATGGCGGTTGCGCCGGAGGCAACGTACGTCGTTGCGCGTGGTGGGCTGCGACTCATCAGCCCTCTCATCGTCTCGGGGACCTTCTCGCAACCCACCGGAGACGTTACGACCGACTTTCAGCCGCCGCAGCATCTCCGCGCAGCCGTCGCGTTCCGCTCGAAGTTCTGGCGTACGTTCCGTTCCGGGGCATTCGATCTGCAGGTCAAGGCCGCGTACGAGCGATGGGAGGCCGGATCTGCGGGACTGGATGACGGCGGCAGCCCCATCCTGTTGGATTCGGGCCGGTTCTGGGAGTTTTCGGTCGAGATCGAGCTGGTGGCGTTCACGTTGTTCTGGATCCTGCGGAACGCGCAGTTGAGTGACGATCAATACGTGCCGGGACTGGATTACCCAGGCAACTCACAGTTCTTCGGTGCGTCATGGGTGTTTGCGAACTGAGTGCGATTCGGAAAGTGATGGAGGTGCCGTGGTACGATCGATGACGGGATTCGGGTCGGCGGAGGATGCCGTGGGAGCAGGACGGATGTCGGTGGAGATTCGCACGGTGAATCACCGGCACTTTACGGCGCAGTTCCGGTTGCCGTCAGAGTGTCAGCGTTTTGAAGGCGACATCCGGGAGCGCCTCCGGGCCCGGATCGATCGGGGCCACGTGTCGGTGGCCATGCGATGGACGGAGCAACCGACGATCGACGGAGCGGTCGCCGTCGACGTGGAGCGGGCACGCGCGGTGAAGGAGGCGCTGCGACGATTGGCCGACGCTCTGGAGATGCCCGACGCGGTGGACTTGGGCTTCGTCGCGCGGCAGCCCGACGTCCTCTCGTTTGGGAGCACCGATCCTGTCACCGTCGAAGCTGAGCCGGTGCTTGCGCTCGTCGACGCGGCCACGGCGCAGGTGCTCGAGGTGCGCGAACGGGAAGGCGCCGTCCTCGCGGAGGACCTCTCGGGACGCCTGCACCTGATGGAGGAGAAAGTTGCGGTGGTCGAGGCCCGCGCACCGGAGCGGGTTGTCGCAGAGCGCGACCGGCTCCGGTCGGCGGTGGCGGAGTTGCTGGACGGGAGCCAACTGGACGAGGCGCGGTTGGCACAGGAGATCGCCTTCCTGGCAGACAAGCTCGACATCACCGAGGAGATCGTGCGGCTACGCACCCACATCGGGGCGTTTCGGGAAGCCCTCGGCTCGAACGAGCCAATCGGGCGCCGACTGTCGTTCTTGGGGCAGGAGATGTTGCGCGAAGTGAACACGATCGGCTCGAAGGCCAACGATGGGGCGATCGCGGCGGCGGTGATCGATATGAAGTCCGAGCTCGAGAAAGTGCGCGAGCAGGTGGAGAACTTGGAGTGACCCCCCGACTGGTGATCCTGTCGGCGCCGTCGGGCAGCGGCAAGACGACGATCGCGCGGCGCCTGGAAGCGGCCCGTGACGATGTCGAGTTCAGCGTATCGGCGACGACGCGCCCCCCGCGCGAAAACGAGCGGAACGGTGTAGATTACAGATTCTTTTCCCGCGACGAGTTCGAACGTCGCCGCGCCGCAGGTGCTTTCGTCGAATGGTCGGAGCATTTCGGGGCGCTGTACGGGACACTGAAGGACGAGGTCGACCGGATTCTCCGGACGGGGCGCCACGTGCTCCTCGACATCGACGTCCAGGGCGCGGCGCAGGTGCGAGAGTCGCGCACCGATGCGGTTGCCGTCTTTGTTTTGCCGCCGTCGGCGGATGCACTGCTGGAGCGGCTGGCACGGCGCTCCACGGAGTCTTCCGAACAACTCCGGCGCCGGCTCGAGCGGGCCGATCGGGAGTTGGCGGACGCGAGCTCGTTCGATCATGTCGTCGTCAACGACGACTTGGAGGAGGCCGTCGCTGCCGTCGGAGCGATCATCGACGGGAGGCTGGAGGCGCCGGCCCACGATAACGAAGCGTACGTAGCGGCATTGCGCCGGGAGCTGCAGGCGCGGACGACGCCGCCCACAACGGAACCACCGCAGCAATAGAGGAACACGGATGCAGATCTTTACTCCGGGAGATTTGGCGCGACAGGCCGGAAACAAGTACCTCGGCGTGTTGGCCGCCGCGAAGTTCGCGCGGTTCATCAATGACTTCCCGCGCGACCGGTCGATCGAAGAAAAGAAGCTGACCACGCGGGCGCTCGAGAGCCTCGCCGAGGGTGAGCTCAACTTCCGCCTCGTGCGACGGCGGCGCCACGAGACGTGACCCTCGCAGGCCGGCACGTCGTTCTCGGCGTGTCGGGCGGCATCGCGTGCTATAAGTCCTGCACGCTGGCCCGCCGCCTGACCGAGCTCGGCGCGGCGGTCGATGTCGTCATGACGGCGGCCGCCACGGAGTTCGTGCGGCCGCTGACCTTTGAAGCACTGACCAAGCGCCCGGTCCTGACCTCCCTCTGGGAGCGGTCCCGGGCGCTTGCGCATATCGAGCTCGCGCGCACGCCCGATCTCGTCATCCTCGCGCCCGCCACAGCGAACCTCCTCGCTCGGGCGGCCCAGGGGATGGCGGACGACTTCCTCACCGCGATTCTGCTCGCAACCCGCGCCCCCGTCCTGGCGGCGCCCGGGATGAACGACGAGATGTTCGCCCATGCTGCCACGAGCGCGAACGTTGAGACGCTGCGGCAGCGGGGGTGGATGATCCTCGGGCCGGCCGTGGGCCCGCTGGCCGAAGGCCCGAGCGACCGTCCGGGCCGGATGGTCGAGCCGGACACGATCCTCGCGCATGCGGAGCGCATCCTCAGGGGGGCGAACAGCGCCCTGCGCGGTCGGCGCGTCGTCGTGACCGCAGGACCCACACGGGAGCATCTGGATGTCGTCCGGGTGATCACCAATCCATCGAGCGGCCGGATGGGGTACGCGGTCGCCGCACGCGCCTTCGCTCGGGGGGCAGAGGT
This sequence comes from Gemmatimonadota bacterium, assembly GCA_039586875.1. GTDB lineage: Bacteria > Gemmatimonadota > Gemmatimonadetes > Gemmatimonadales > GWC2-71-9 > JAOTVV01. Next base: position 9,613 of record JBDHJO010000066.1, read on the forward strand.
TACGCTCATCGCGGGCCCGACGGCGCTCACGGCGCCAGCCGGCGTGGAGTGCGAACGCGTGGAGACGACCGCGGATCTTCAGGCTGCGCTCGAGCGGGCGCTGCCGACGGCCGACGTGCTCGTGATGGCGGCCGCCCCATCGGACTACCGGCCGCTGGAGCCTGCCACCGGGAAGCGCCCGCGATCGGAGGGCACGATTGACGTCGCCCTCACGCCGACACCCGATGTGTTGGCGGGGACGGCATCGCGGCGGAAGGCCGGAATCGTCACCGTCGGCTTCGCGCTCGAGGTGGGGGAGGGGCTGGGCCGCGCCCGCGAGAAGCTCACCGGCAAACAGCTGGATCTCGTGGTCATGAACCGTGCGGACGAGCTCGGTAGTGGCTTCGAGGTCGATACGAACCGGGTCACCCTGGTGACGGCGGACTCGGAGTCCGAACTGCCCCTGCTTCCGAAGGCAGAGGTCGCGGACGCGATCCTGGATGCAGTCGAGGAGAGGCTATGAGTGAGGCGCAGGATCTCTTTCGGCAGTACATCCGACAGCGGCGCGAGATGGGTGAGCCGCCACTCGTGCTCGATGCCCCGCACGCTACCGACGCGCAAGACCCGAACGAACGGGCGGCCGCTGCGCCACGTGCGCAGCCGCCCGCGCCCGAGGTGACGCCGAGGCGAGACGCCCCGGCCTCTGCCCCGCGAGCCGCGAAGGACGAGACGGAGCCGGGACGAGACGGCGAATCGTGGAAGCGCGACGCGCCGCCGATTCCTCCGGTGGGCGTCGTCGTGGATGCACCGTCCGCGGATTTGTTTGCAGAGGATCCGCTGGCGCAGCTCGACATGGGCGGCCTCGCGGAGGCCGTGCACGCGTGCACGGCGTGCGGGCTGCATCAAGGTCGGACGCATGCTGTGCCGGGGGAGGGCCCGCTCGACGCGAAGCTGGTCGTCGTCGGCGAGGGTCCGGGCGCCCAGGAGGATGAGAGCGGTCGGCCGTTCGTGGGGCGGGCGGGGCAGCTTCTCAATGACATCCTCGGCGCTATCGGATTTGCGCGCGACGAGGTGTTCATCTGCAACGTCGTCAAGTGTCGGCCACCCGAGAATCGCACGCCGAACCCGGCGGAGATCGAGGCATGCATCCCGTTCCTCCACCGGCAGCTTGCGATCCTCCAGCCGGCAGTGATACTTGCTATGGGTGCGACCGCAGCGACCTCGTTACTGGGCGTTCGTGGGTCGCTGGGCAGCATGCGTAACCGAGTCCACGAGTTCCGGGGCACACCGCTCGTCGTGACCTACCATCCGGCAGCACTCCTGCGGAACCCTCACTGGAAGAAGTCCACCTGGGATGACGTCCGTGTCGCACGCCAGCTCGTCGATCGACGCGCCTGATCTGTCGTCGGCGCGCCAAACCCCGTGGAGCGAGGAGGCCGAGCAGGCCGTCCTCGGTGCCATGCTCATTGATCAGGACGCGGCGCTGAAGGCCGCACAGCTGCTCAGTGACACGGCATTCTATCGGGATGGACACCGGCGGATGTTCCGCGCCATGCTCGTCCTGCTCGAGAAAGGCGACGTGGTCGACCCGCTCATGCTGCGGGATACGTTGCAGCGCCGCGGGGACTTCGAGGCCGCCGGTGGGATGGACTATTTGGCCGAGCTGCTCGATGTCGTGCCGACGGCGGCGAATGTCGAATACCACTGCCGCATCGTCCGCGATCGGGCGCTTCGCCGCCGGCTCATCGAGGCGGGCACCAAGATCGTGCAGACGGCGTATGAAGGACCGGAGGAGGTCGACGCGCTCCTCGACGGTGCCGAGCAGCGGATCTTCGACGTGTCGTTCCAGCGCAGCTCACAGGAGGCGGTCCGGCTGAAGAGCCTCGTGTGGGACACGATGGAGCGCATAGAAGCGCGCCACCATGGCGAGGAATCGATTCACGGGGTGCTGACCGGCTTCACAGATTTGGACAAGCTGACCAACGGGTTCCAACCGAGTGATCTGATCATTGTGGCCGCGCGTCCGTCCATGGGGAAATCGTCCTTCTGCTTGAACATCGCGACGCACGCCGCCGTCGAGGAAAAGACACCGGTGGCCGTGTTCTCGCTCGAGATGGCGAAGGAGCAGCTCGTGGAGCGCATGCTCGCGTCGGAGAGCCTCGTCGATCTTCACCGCTTCCGGCAGGGAAAGCTGCTCGAAGAGGATTTCTCGAAGCTGTCCTACGCTGTGGGAATCCTCGGTCAGGCGCCGATCTGGATCGACGACACGCCCGGCATCGGGCTGCTGGAGATACGCTCGAAGGCTCGGCGGCTGAAGGCCGAACACAACATCGGCCTGTTCGTGATCGATTACCTCCAGCTCATCCAGGCGCCGCGCGAAAGTTCGGAGAATCGGCAGGCAGAGATCAGTTTCATCTCCCGCTCACTCAAAGCGCTGGCGCGGGAACTCCGCACCCCGGTCGTCGCGCTGTCGCAACTGTCGCGTGCGCCGGAGCAGCGTGGTGGCGATCGACGGCCGATGCTGTCCGATCTCCGGGACTCCGGCGCCATCGAACAGGATGCCGACCTCGTGATGTTCATCTACCGTGCGGAGATGTACAAGTCGGTGATGGAGAAGGACTCGGACCTCCGCGAGGGCACAGCCGAGCTCAACCTCGCGAAGCACCGCAACGGACCGACTGGGACGATCACGCTCGCGTTCCGGAAGGAGTGCACGCGGTTCGCCGACTACACCGACCGGGAGGCCGACGGGTTCGATGTCCCGGAGTAAGCGGACCGTTTACCGCTGCTCGGACTGCGGGGCGGAGCATCCGAGATGGGGTGGACGCTGTGACTCGTGCGGCGCGTGGAACACCTTGGTCGAGGAGCCCGTCGCGACTGCTCAGGGGGCCGGAGGGCGCTGGAGGGCAACGGCCGACACGACCGGCGTTGCGCCGATCCGCCTCGCGGACGTTGCGGCCGGCGGACTCATCCGGTGGATGTCCGGGCTCGACGAGTTCGACTTCGTCCTCGGTGGTGGCATCGTGCCCGGATCGCTCGTGCTCGTCGGGGGTGAACCAGGCATCGGGAAGTCCACGCTGTTGCTCCAATGCGCCGCGCGGTTGGAGCGAGCGGGGATCCGCACCATCTACGTCACGGGCGAGGAGTCGGCCGAGCAGGTTCGGCTCCGCGCCGGTCGGCTCGACGAGGACGCGGGTGCCGTGCACCTCCTCCCCGAAGTCCGCTTGGAAAGCGTGCTCGGTCAAGCACGGTCCCACGAGGCGCAGGTCGTCATCGTCGACTCCATCCAGACCACGTACACAGAGGATCTCGAAGGCGCCCCGGGCAACGTCGGGCAGGTGCGCGAGTGCGCGGGGCGGTTGCAGCGGTTTGCCAAGGAGACGGGAGCGGCCGTCGTCCTCGTGGGCCACGTGACCCGGGGCGGCGTCATTGCCGGTCCGAAGACGCTTGAGCATATCGTGGATACGGTCATCTACTTCGAGGACGACGTCGGGTCCGACTTCCGTATCCTCCGGGCGGTCAAGAACCGATTCGGGTCGGTCGATGAGGTTGGGGTGTTCGAGATGACCGCGGCCGGACTTCGGCCGGTGTCCAATCCGTCGGCGGCGTTCCTTTCGGGACGAGATACCGACTCGGC
>JBDHJO010000263.1:0-3144 GCA_039586875.1 Gemmatimonadota bacterium
GAGGGTGAGCTGCTCGCTGCCGGCGCGATCGAGACGGTCACCGAGCGCCGCCTCGACACCTATCGGAAGGACATGGCGTATCTGCGCGATGCGTTCGGTGGCGTCGTCATTGCGGCCGAATGCGTGGCACTGTGGATGGCGCTCGGGACGGCCTCGGCCGAGGCTGCGCAGGTCATCGTGGCAGCGTCGTTCGGCGGCGCGATGTTCTTACCGTTTACGTACTTCGCCCGCAAGGCCAGGCTGGCCCGGCGCGACCTGAAGAAGCTCCGACAGGCCAGGCGGTCAGGAGAGATTCTCCCGTCGGGCTGAGCGGCCGACCCCAAAGGTGCGTCCCCTCAACAGGTGCCGATTAGCTGCATCACCCTGCGTCAGCGTGACGCCGCTTTGCGGCCGCAACGCCCCAAGCCGACCCCCCAATCCAACCGACTGCCTGACAGACACTTAGGCGCCTTGTCAACGCCTGCCTGACGCGACTTGACGCTCCCCACACTGGGCCGCAAGTTGCAGAGGTTACAGATCGTTCGAACTTTCAGTTGTTGATCCTCCGCCGAGGCGTAATCGATGGCGCAGTGCGCACAGTGTGGGACCTCCGTTCCCGACGAAGCCAAGTTCTGCCAGAACTGTGGCTCGCAGGTGTCGGATGCCGAGGGACAGGCTGAAGCCTCTGCGTCGATGGACCGGCAGTCGTTCGAGCACATGGAACAGTTGCTGCGCGACGACACCGCCGGGGAGTTCGAGATCGAGGGTCTGCTGGGCAAGGGCGGGATGGCGGTGGTCTACCTCGCCACCGAGGTGCACCTGGCCCGCAAGGTCGCCATCAAGGTCCTGCCCCCGGAACTGACGTTCGGGCACGGCGTCGAGCGGTTCAAGCGCGAAGCGAAGACGGCGGCTGCACTCGACCACCCCAACATCATCCCGATTTATCGCATCGCCTCCGGCGGCAAGATCTTCTGGTATGCAATGAAGTACCTGGAAGGCCGCTCGCTCGACGACATCCTGCGGGAGAAGGGATCGTTCAGCCTGAAGGAGACGATCAAGATCCTCCAGCAGACCGCGGAGGCCCTCGACTACGCACACGAGCATCAGGTCATTCACCGTGACATGAAGCCGGCGAACGTGATGCTCGATTCACGGAATCGGGTGATCGTCACGGACTACGGCATCGCCAAGGCCCTGACCGAGGGCACACTCACCGCGTCGGGCTCGGTCGTCGGCACGCCGTACTACATGTCGCCCGAACAGGGTATGGGCCGGCCGGTCACCGGTGCTGCGGACCAGTACTCGGTCGGCGTGATGGCCTACCGGATGCTCTCGGGCTCCGTGCCGTTCGAGGGCGAGTCGGCCGTGGAGATCCTGCACAAGCACTGCATGGTCCCGCCTCCCCCGCTCGAATCGGTGAAGCCGGGGCTGCCGAAGCACGTGTATTGGGCGGTGCACAAGGCGCTCGAGAAGAAGCCCGAGAAGCGCCATGCCAACATGATCGCGTTCGTCGAGGCGCTCGAGCACCAGAGCGACGAGATGACGATGGGCGAGCAGGAGACGGTCGTCGTCTCCGCCGACATGGTGGCTGCGGCCGGCGCCGGGGCAACCGGTGGCTACACCGCCGGCGATTCGCCGAGTGCCGAGATGCTCTCGGGTGCGACCGTGCCGATGGCGCGGACGTCGCCGCCGACGCCCGCGACCCCGACGCCGGCGGTGGGCGTTGCCGCACCACCGAGGAACAAGAAGGGACTCGTCTTCGCCATCCTCGGTGCGGCGGTAATCGGCTTCGGTGGGGTGGGAGCATGGGTGGCGCTCTCCGGCGGCGGGGAAAGCTCGACCACCGAAGAGGTCGCCCAGGGACCGGCCGGGGCAACGACCGATCCTTCGGGCGTTCAAACGGCCGCGGAAGCCGTCGCGGAGTCGTCCGCCACGGTGCTCGACACCGGTGCCACCGAATCCGCACCACCGGAAGACACGGCTGTGGCGGTTGCCGAGCCCCCTCAGACACCGCAGCCTGAGCCGCAGCGCGAGCAGCAGCAGCCGACGCGCCCGGTCGTAACGCAGCCACCGGCACCCACGACCGGCTTCGTCCGACTGGTCAACATCCCCTCGGGTGCAACCGTGTTGCTCAACGGCCGGCGCAGATCGGACAACCCCATCGAGGTACCGCCCGGGAGCTATCGGATCGTCGTCAACGCGGAAGGGTGGGAGACGTTCGACGTCGAGTATCCGGTGCGCGCCGGCGAGACGCGCCGGGTGACTTTCGATGCACGGCGGATGCAGATGACGGAGATGCGCATCAGCCTTGGCTTGGTGGCACGCATCACGGTCGACGGTGAGCTTGTCGATGAGAATCGACGCTACAGAGGAGACTTCCCTGTCGGCCAGCACACGATCTCGATACGGGCCGACGGGTACGCGCCGTTCGACACGACGGTGACCTTACAGGCCGACGCAACAGCAAACAGATTCCGATTCGAATTACAGCAGCGCTGAACTCTACGGGAGCGAGGCTCTAATGCACCTGCGTGGTTTGCTACGACGGTTTGCCATCGTGGCGGTGGCAGGCGTCATGATACTGGGGGCAACCCGCCTCCAGGCACAGGACAAAGCTGCGCGCGACAACATGATTCAGCAGGCGCAGCAGGCCTACGACGACTTCCAGAGCGGCCGCGCGATGCAGTTGTTGAGTGCGGCACTCGATCCGGGCCAGGGCCCGTTCGATGAGGAGTGGGCAGCGGGCGTGCACCTGCTGGCCCAGATCCATCTCGACGACGGTCGCACCAATGAGGCGCGGGCGTGGTTGCGGTGGGCACGGCGGCTCTTCCCCGATATGCCCGTTGAGGAGACGCTCTTTCTGCCCGAGACGATCACGGCGTCGTTGCAGGCTCGCGATTACGTGCGGAGTCAGTTCGAACCCGCCGGCCTCGTCGACGTCACGTGGCAGTGGAGCGTGGGCACACCGGACCCGTCCGGTCAGGGACGGCTCCGGATCGAACCGGACGGCCTGCCGGCCGGCGCGGCGATCCAGGCGGCCGGACGTCGCCTGCCCATCGGTGAATCGGTTCCGCTTCCCATCGAGAGCTACACCATCGAGGTGACGGCGACCGGGCAGAGCCCGACGCGCGTGACCCGAGAGGTGCTGCCGGGGATCACGACCGT
>JBDHJO010000067.1:0-13184 GCA_039586875.1 Gemmatimonadota bacterium
CCGGACGATCTGCGCGAGTGCTGTGTCCTTCCCGACGGCGGTCGTGCGGTAGAGGAACGACCCGGTCGTGTTCAGGGTGCCACCGTAGACCTGATCACCCGGCGCCTTGTCGACAGGCAGCGGTTCCCCTGTCAGCATCGCCTCGTTCACGCTGGATTCGCCGGAATGGACCTCACCGTCAACCGGCAATGTCTCCCCCGGTCGGATCACGACGAGATCACCGACTTCGACTTCTTCGATCGGGACCTCGAGGTCCTGCGTCCCCCGCTGCACGGTGGCGGTCTTCGGCTTCAGCGACAGGAGCCGCCGGATCGCCTCGGACGTATGGCCTTTGGCGCGGGCTTCGAGCAGTCGTCCCAACAGGATCAGCGCGATGATCGCCGCAACGGCCTCGAAGTACACGTCGGACGGCAGCCCGGCGCTGTCGAACACCCAGGGGATCAGGGTCGCAACGGCCGAGTACAGGAACGCGGCCCCGGTGCCGACGGCGATCAACGTGTTCATGTCCGCGGTGCGATGCTTGAACCCACTCCACGCCCCGCGGTAAAACTGCCATCCGCACCACGTGATCACCGGGATCGTCAGTCCCATGAGCGCCAGCTTGAGCAGGCGTGGATCCTGGCTGGCGAACGTATACAGCCATGGCAGCAGCGATTCGAGGACCGCACCGAGCGGCCGCATCGCCCAGGCGATGACGTCATGCTCCTTGGCATCCATGCCGCCCATGAGCGGCATCGACCCGACCATCGTCAGCACGGCGGCGACGGCTGCCGCGCCGAACTTCCAGCTCAGGATCCGGATCTCCCGCTGCCGCTTCAGCCGTTCTCGCTCGACCGGATCTTCCTCGGCGATCGGTGCCGCGAGGCGGAAGCCGGCATCCCCGACTGCCTCCTCGAGATCCTGCGTCGTCACCAGGCCCGGGACGTAGTTGACGCGCACGGACTCCGCTGCCTGATTCGCCACCGCACTCAGCACCCCGGGCAGCTCGAGCACGGAAGCTTCGAGGCGCCCGACCCCCGTGGCGTAGTGCAACCCCTCCACGGCCAACGTGACCGACACCCGGGTGCAGTCGTACCCCGCTTCGCGGACGGCGGTGACGAGATCCGATACCACCACCGTCCCCTCGTCGATACTCACCGTCGCCTTGCCGGTGGCGTAATTCACCGCCGCGGCCTGGACCCCGGCGGCGCGCTCGAGGCGCTTCTGCACGGTCACCGCGCAGGCTCCGCACGTCATCCCCTCGATCGGCAGGGTGATCTTGGCGCTAGCCATGTTTCAGGTGCCCCTTGCCCAGGTTCGCGCGGGCGCTGTCACGCCCAATCTGGGCCACGACGCGCCCTCGGAGCATCGATTGGCCGCAGCGAAACGGATAATCGCCGGGCGCACTGGGGGTGAATTCCACGGCCGTGGTATGAAACGCCGGAAGATCTTGCCGGAGATCGAGCGTCTCGAAGACGACGGTCTCCGAGCATGCAGCAGTCTCCTCTCGTTGAAAGAGGAGGCGGACCGGCCGGCCCGCCTCCACGAAGATCGTATCCGGATCGTACCCACCCTTCACGATGACTCGCACTTCCTGGATGCGCTCCCCGGTTCCCTTCGCCTCGACCTTCGGTTTCGGGCCAAGGAAATACCAGAGCTCTCCGGCGATCAGCACAATGCCGATCACCAGCACGAGGAAGTCGGCGACCGTCACACGTGGTCGTACTCGTAGTACTCGACGCCCAGGTGGGTGATCTGTTCTTCACCCATGAGCCATCGCAGGGTGTTTTTCAGTTTGGTGTGCTGAATGAAGAGATCGTGTTCCGGCTCCAGCGACGGCGCCGCCATCGGGCTCTTGAAGTAGAACGACATCCACTCCTGGATTCCGGACAGTCCGGCGCGCTGCGCCAGGTCACTGAAGAGCGCGAGATCGAGCACGATCGGCGCGGCCAGGATCGAGTCACGACAGAGGAAATCGATCTTGATCTGCATCGGGTAGCCGAGCCACCCGTAGATATCGATGTTGTCCCACCCTTCCTTGTTGTCACCGCGCGGGGGATAGTAGTTGATCCGCACCTTGTGGTAGATCTTGCCGTACAAGTCGGGGTACATCGAAGGCTGGAGGATGTGCTCCAGCACACCGAGCTTGGACTCCTCCTTCGTCTTGAACGACTCCGGATCGTCCAGGACCTCTCCATCGCGATTGCCGAGGATGTTGGTGGAGTACCACCCGGCAAGCCCCAGCATGCGCGCCTTCAGCATCGGCGAGATGACGGTCTTCATCATCGTCTGCCCGGTCTTGAAGTCCTTGCCGGACACGGCGACGCCCTTGCGCTCGGCCAGATCCAGCAGCGCTTTCGTATCGACCGTCAGGTTGGGTGCACCATTCGCGAACGCCACGCCCTCCATGATACTGGCCCACGCGTACAGCATGGACGGCGCGATCGCCGGGTCATTGGCGTCCATCGCAGCTTCGAATGCCTCGATCGATTCGTGCGCCGGCCCCGGCTGGATGAACACCTCGGTCGACGCACACCACACCATCACCAACCGATCGCACCCGTGCGTCGATTTGAACTGCCGAATGTCCTCGCGGAGTTGCTCCGCCAGTTCTCGCTTGGTTGCCCCCTGCTTCACATTGGTGCCCTGGAGGCGCTTCACGTACTGCTGATCGAACACGGCCGGCATCGGCACGATGGACTTCAGGAAGTCGGCGAGCGGCTCGATGTGCGGAGCGTCGAGGACCCCCGCCACCTGTGCGGAATCATAGGCGTCGTCGGGGATGGGATCCCAGGCGCCGAACACGAGATCGTCCAGCGAGGCGAGCGGGACGAAGTCCTTGATGAGCGGGGCACGGTGCTCGGTGCGTCGGCCCAGGCGGACAGTCGCCATCTGGGTGAGGGATCCAATCGGCTTCCCCAGCCCGCGGCGAACGCTCTCGACGCCCGCGACGAACGTCGTCGCCACCGCACCCAACCCAACCAACAACACGCCCAGCTTGCCCTCAGCCGGGCGAATCTCTCGTGATGTTCCTTCGGTCACGACTGCTTCCTTTCGTAGTCCACGGCCGGAAACGACGGCCTGGAAAACCCAGCCTGCGTTCGCCGCTGCTTTCGCCTGGTGATCTTCCGTACGTGGAGGATGCGCTGCGCGACGGTGATCACCGCCAGCACGGCCAGCACCGCCACCACACCCAGGAGGACGAACCCTCCCGGGCCCGCCCCCACGAACAGCGTGGGGATCCCCAACAACAGGATACGCTCCGCCCGCTGCGCCACACCGACCTTGCACTCGAGGCCCAACCCCTCCGCACGCGCACGCGCATACGACACGGTCAGCCCGGCCGACAACGCGACCAGCGCCGTGATGAGCGCTGGAATGACCCACGCTTCAGCCACGCCGCCCGTGACGAAGTACACGGCGATTCCACCGAAGAGCGCCGATTCTCCGACGCGGTCGAGGGTCGAATCGTAGAACGCGCCAAACTTGGAGACGCCGTCACTGCCGCGGGCCACCCGGCCATCGAGCATGTCCATCACACCGCTGAGCAGCAGCAGCGCCCCGCCCCAGTTCGCGAGGCCCATCCCGAACGCAACTCCCGAGCCCACGAGAATGAGGGTCCCGAGGGACGTCAGAAGGTTCGGGTTGACGTTCGCCTTGATCAGCACCCCGACGAGGGGAGCGAGAATGGCCTCGAAGGCCTGGCGGATGGGGTTCGGGACGATCGTCATGAGATTCGGTTACAGGCTGCTAAGGATAATGTTCACAACGGGGTACGGCAATTCCGAAATCTCGGATCACCGGTAGAGCAGCACGGGAGCCCACCGCGCGCGAAATGACGCGACCGCGGCGTCCCAATCCCCCGTGACCTCCTGAACGGAGCGACCCTCCACGAGTGCGCCCCACACGGCATCCGAGCCCAGACGCAACGCCAGAGATCGCTCCCGCACCACGAGGGAATCCGGGTGCACGGTGCGAATCGCGGCGAGCAGCGAGACGGCGAGCCGAACCGGATCGTAGGCCTCCCGGTCGGTGACCGTCAGCCGCACCGCGGGGAGACGCTCGTCCGGGTATTTGTGGTCTGGGGGATCACGCGGTACCACCACCGTGTCCGACAGGCGCACTCCCGGGACGTCGGCCGTTGCCGCAACGACGGCCTCGGCGTCGAGCCAGGGGGCTCCGAGCACCTGGAAGGCCACCGGCGTTCCGCGGCCGACCGAGAGATTGGTCGCCTCGAAGATCACCGTCCCCGGATAGTGCGTGGCCGATGTGAGGTTCGGCATGCTGGGAGACGGCGCAACCCAGGGGAGTTGCGTGTCGTCGAACCAGGTCGTCCGGCGCCACCCGTCCACCGGCACGACGGTCAACTCCACCTGGATGTCCAGCAACTCCCGGCCGAGGAGCGCGATCTCCCCCAGCGTGAGTCCATGTCGCATCGGGAGCGGAAGCATGCCGACGAAGGAGGTGAAGGCGGTGTCGAGAAGGGGCCCCTGCACCAACACTCCACCGATCGGATTCGGTCGGTCGAGCACGATGACCGCGGTGCCCCGGGTCGCGGCCGACTGCATCGTGAGCAGGAGCGTAGACGCAAACGTGTACGGCCGCGCCCCGATGTCCTGGAGATCGATCAGCACCACATCGATATCGTCGAGCATTTCGGAGGTCGGGGCGCGCACGTTGCCGTACAGGCTCCAGATGCGAAGCCCGGTGGCGGAATCGACCCCATGGCCGATATTCTCCTGATCGAGCACGCCGCGGTAACCATGTTCCGGGCTGAAGATGGCGTCGAGCTCCACGCCTGCCGCCAAGAGCCGTTCGACATCGGACACGCCGTTGCGATCAATGCCCGTCTGATTGGTGAGGAGCGCCACGCGGCGTTCGGCAATCAGGTGAACGGAGTCATCCAACAGCACATCGATTCCGGCACGGACCGGCTCGGGTACCGGATTCGATGAACACGAGACCAGCAGGACAACCGCAGGAAGGGTCAACACGTGCAATTCCACACGACTCATCGGCTCGCTTGCGTCCTCGTCGGCGTCATCGTCCTTGGTTGCGGCGGCGCTGCCCCGACGCCACCGCCGGTGGTCCCGGATCCGTACGCGGCCCTCCCGGCCGTCGAGATCGACCGCCGGTCAAAGATAACGATCGACTCCCTGACCGCTGCCCTGACCGTGCGTCAGAAGGTCGGGCAGTTGATCATGCCGTGGCTGCTCGGCAACTACGCCGCCTACGACAGCGAGGAGTACGACACCCTGCGCTCCTGGGTCGACTCGCTGGAGATCGGCGGGATCATCATCTCCATCGGCCCGCCCCTGGAGATTGGAGCAAAGCTCAACGTCCTGCAACGTCGCTCCGCCCTACCCCTGCTGATCGCGGCAGATCTCGAATACGGATCGGCCATGCGCGTGCGCGGGGGCACGGAGTTTCCGGTCGCGATGGCCGTGGCGGCCGGCGGCCAGGCGACAGACGCCTACGAGTTGGGCCGCGTCACGGCGGAAGAGGCACGGGCCTTGGGCATTCACATGACCTTCTCGCCCGTCGCGGATCTGAACAGCAACCCCGCCAATCCGGTCATCAACACGCGGTCGTTCGGCGAAGACCCCGACGCCGCGGCCCCCCTCCTGCGCGCCTACGTGTCCGGTGCCCGGCAGCATGGGCTGTACACCACGGCGAAGCACTTCCCGGGACACGGCGACACCGACGTCGATTCACACATCTCCCTCCCGGTCGTGCGGGCCTGCTGGGATCGGCTCGACTCGCTCGAGCTCGCCCCGTTCCGCACCGCGATCCGGGCCGGGGTCACCGCCGTCATGACCGCACACGTGGCGGCACCGTGTGTCACGGACGAGCGACCCGATCCCGCGACCCTCTCACCGCGGATCATGACGGAGATCCTGCGCGACTCGCTCGGCTTCGAGGGCCTCGTCGTCACCGACGCGCTCGACATGGGAGCCATCGTCCGGGCGTACGGCCCCGGAGAGAGCGCCGTGCTCGCGTTCCTCGCCGGCAGCGACCTCATCCTCATGCCGACCGATCCGCGGGCCGCGATCGATGCCATGGTTGCGGCCGTCGACTCGGGACGCATTCCGATGGAGCGCCTGGACCGATCGCTCCGACGCCTGTTGAGGCTCAAAGCCGACGCCGGGCTCTTCGATCGCCGTACCGTGGAGCTGGACAGCATTCCCACCATCGTCGGCAAGCGCGAGTACACGGCGCTCGCGGACGCCATGGCCACACGGTCGATCACGGTGGTCGAGGCGGGGCCGCTCTCCTCCTTCCGCGCACAGCGGGGGTCGGAGGCCGTGGTTGTCTACGGTCGGCATACCAGCCTGTCCGCGGGCAACGCGCTGGCCGCGGAGCTCCGCGCGTTGGGCGATACCGTCACCACGTTCCGGCTCTACCCGTCATCCGGGCCGGCGTCGTACGATTCGGCGCGAGCGGTGATCGATGCCCATCCCCGGACGATCTTCGCCGTCCACGTCCGCGCGGTGTCGGGACTCGGCAGCCTCGCCGTCCCGGCCGCCCTCGACAGCCTGATGGGCGCGACGTCTGCCGCCACACCAACGCTCCTCGTGTCTTTCGGCAACCCCTATCTGCTGAGCGAGCTGACGGACTTCCGTGGAGGGTACGTGTTGGCCTGGAGCGGCGCCGCCGCAGCGGAGCGCGCGGCAGCCGGTGCGATCGCCGGCGGAACGGCCATCGGGGGGAGGCTGCCGATTTCGCTGTCTCCCGAACATCCGCGGGGAGGCGGGATCGCGGTCGGGGCCCTGCAACGCGACGGACCTGACTCCGTCGCGGGCGCGGAGGACGCAGACGGTTTCGACCCGGCCGCGCTCACCGCGATCGACACGTATCTCGACGAACAGGTGGCAGACAGCGCTTTCCCCGGAGCGGTCCTCTTCGTTGGGCACCGGGGCCGCATCGCGTACCGGACGGCCGTCGGCCACTACGCCACCACCGACATGCGACCCGTGACCGACACGACCGTCTACGATCTTGCGAGTCTGACGAAGGTCATTGGCCTCACGACCGCCGCGATGTTGCTCGTCGATGCCGGGTTGCTCGAGCTCGATCAGCGAGTCGTCGACTATCTCCCCGAGTTCACGGGACCCCTGAAGGAGGATGTCCTCGTTCGGCACCTGCTGTTGCACACCTCCGGGTTGCCCGCATGGGTGCCGCTCTACGCAGAGACGGCATCAGCGGACGAAGCCGTACAGCGGGTGTTGTCGAGCCCACTCGAATCCGCACCGGGGACCGAATACGTCTACTCGGACCTGGGCGCCATTACGCTCACCCAGCTTGTCGAGCGCATCTCGGGACAACCACTCGACGCCTTCCTTCAGGAGCGTGTCTTCGGCCCACTGGAGATGCGCCGAACGCGGTTCCGGCCCCCTTCGGAGTGGCTGCCGTTCATAGCCCCGACGGAGCTGGATCCGTGGCGGAATCGGCTCGTGCACGGCGAGGTGCACGACGAGAACGCCTTCCGGTTGGGCGGCGTGTCGGGACACGCCGGGCTCTTCTCGGACGGCTCCGATCTCATGCGCTTCGCATTCTGGATGCTCGATGCCTGGCACGGCCGACTCGCCCCCGAGGGAACACCGTATCTACCGGCGCACCTCGTCCAGCTCTTTACTCGCCGGCAATCCAGCCCGGCGGGATCCACCCGGGCGCTCGGGTGGGACACCCCATCGGATCACGGGCGCAGTTCAGCGGGCACGCTGATGTCGCGAGCGAGCTTCGGTCACACGGGGTTCACGGGGACCAGCATCTGGATCGAGCCGGAGCGGGAGCTGGTGGTGATCCTCCTGACGAATCGCGTGAATCCCACCCGCGAAAACCGGGCGATCCTCGACGTGCGCGGTGCCGTGGCCGACCTGGTCGTGGGCGCGCTCCAGGGTCGTGCCGCCACCCCGCAGAAAGGGGAGATCATTACTCCCGTCCGTTGACTTTGGTGGCTGGAATCTTGTAAGATGCGCGATACGGAGGATAGACATGTCAACAACTCAGCGACCAGAATTGACGGTCAACGTCAAGCTCACCGAGACCGCCGCCGAGCAGGTTCGGCACTTCCTCGCACAGGAGGACGTTCCGGCCGAGACGGCCGGCCTCCGCGTGGCCGTCATGCCGGGGGGGTGTTCCGGCTTCAAGTATGGCCTGTTGATCGAGGAACGGCCGGCCGACGACGACTTGGTGGTCGAGGTTTCCGGCCTGCGCATCTTTGTCGACGCGTTCAGCGCACAGTACCTCAACGGCACAACCATCAACTACGTCAGCACGATGGAGGGCGCCGGATTCACGTTCGAGAATCCGAATGCGACGGGCGGGTGCGGCTGCGGCAGTTCATTTACCGTCTAGCGGCATTGCGCGGAACTGACGTCTGCGAGGGGCCTGCGTTCAACGTGGGCCCCTTTGGTTTTTGGGATCCGACATGACCGTCCTCGACCTCCTGGTCATGGCGGCATACTTCCTCGCGGTCATTGCGATCGGCGCCTACTTCACGCGCCGGCAGCACGATTCTGCCGACTATTTCCTCGGACGACACACCATGCCCTGGTGGGCGGTGATGTTCTCGATCGTCGCGACCGAGACCTCGGCACTCACCGTCATTTCCATTCCCGGCCTCGGGGCGCGCGGCGATCTCACGTTTCTGCAACTCCCGCTCGGGTATTTGATCGGGCGCGTCGGTGTGGCCGTGTGGCTCCTGCCCGGCTACTTCCGCGGCGAGCAGGAAACGGCCTACTCCCGCCTGGAATCCCGTTTCGGACCTGCAACCCGCAAGGTCGCATCCGGTGTCTTCATGGGTATCCGCGCACTGGGGGACAGTGTGCGCGTCTTTGCCACGGCGATCCCACTGTCGATCGTGACGGGGTGGTCGATCCCTGTGAGCGTGCTGCTGGTGGCGGTGGTGACGTTGATGTACACGTGGGCAGGGGGCATTCAGGCGGTGATCTGGGTCGACGTCATGCAACTCGGGATCTACGTCTTGGGCGGCGTGGCCACACTCATCGTGGCGGCGGGGATCGCCGGCGGTCTGCCGAGCGTCCTCTCGACCGCTGCCGAGGCGGATAAGCTCCGCACGTTCGTCTGGACCCTGGATCTGAGCACTACCTACTCGTTGTTGGGCGGGTTGATCGGTGGAGCGTTGCTCTCGGCCGCGTCGCACGGCACGGACCACTTGATCGTGCAGCGACTGCTCACGACGAGGGATCTTCCCGCCGCGCGTCGAGCGCTCTTGGGCTCGGGGATACTCGTCATCGGGCAGTTTGCCCTCTTCCTCCTCGTGGGAACGGCACTCTGGGCCGCCGGCGCCGACGACCCCAGTCTGTCCGGTGACGCCATCTATCCAACCTTCGCGATCGCGGCACTGCCCCCCGGACTCGCCGGCCTGGTTGTGGCGGGCCTGTTGGCGGCGGCGATGAGCACGGTCAGCTCGTCGCTCAATTCCCTCGCATCGGCGACCACGCACGACTTCTACGCGCCGCTCAGAAACCGGACCGGTGATGCGGCGCATCTGCTCAAGGCGGGCCGCTGGGCAACGGTCGGGTGGGCCGTCGTGCTCGCCGGTGGTGCGCTGTCGTTCCGATCCACGGACACGCCGGTCGTCGAGCTTGCCCTCTCCATTGCCTCGATCACCTACGGGAGCCTGCTCGGCACGTACATTCTGAGCGGCATCGCACCGCAGGCGCGCCAGCGCGACGCCCTCGCAGCTATTGCGGTCAGCACCGTGAGCATGCTCATCGTCGTGCTCGCGAAGCCCGGGGTGTTCGCGGATCTCGCGTGGCCCTGGTACGTGCCGCTGGGGACGATGATCACGGTCGCGACCGGTGTTGCGGTCGCTCTGGTTCCCCGCAAGGGAGCGGCGTAGTGCTCCGTATCGGCATCGACGCCGGCGGCTCCCACACCGAAGCGCTGCTTCAGACCGACGACGCACGCAGCCTCGTCCGGTGGCGTGGTGGCCCGGGTGCGGTCCGCCCCGGCACGGAGGCTCGCATCGTGTCGCACTGGTTAACCGTAGTCCACGGGGTGCTGGCAGAGGCGGGCGCACCGTCCGGTCCGATCGGCCTGGTCATCGGGGCAGCCGGCTCCGGCCGTGTCGCCACAGCGGACGCACTGCAAGCGGCGATGGAGGCGGGATTACCTGCCGGTTCGACCGTCCGCGTGGTTGCCGACGGCGTGATCGCCCTCGAAGCCGCCTTTCCGTCGGGGGAATCCGGCATCGTGGTGATGGCGGGGTCGGGCTCGATCGGTTTCGCCCGAAGCGCAGACGGAACACTCCACCGGGTGGGTGGCTACGGGTGGCAGATGGGGGATGAAGGCAGCGGATATGCGCTTGGCCGCGCTGCGTTGATGCGTGTGGCGCGCTCGCTCGACGGACGTGAACCGCGGCCAGCGTTCGCGATCGCGCTGCAGCAGGCGTTGGCGCTCGGTTCACTCGACGAACTGGTCGCATGGTCCGTGCAGGCGACGCCCAGCGAGGTCGCGACGTTGGCACACACCGTGTGTACGGCCGCCACCGAGGGGGATCCCGCCGCAGTGACGCTCGTCGCGGAGTCGGCCGACGATCTCGCGAATCTCGTGCGCGCACTGCTCCCCCAGATCGACGCGAGGGCACCCCAGGTCGCCCTCGGCGGAGGTCTCCTGCAACCCGACTCACCGGTGCGTGCGGCGAGCGTCACGCGAATCGAGGAACTCGCGCCCGGGGTCTGCATACTCACAGAGGTGGTCGATCCACCGCTCGGCGCGCTGCGGCTCGCCCGGACCATGTGACCGAGGTACACGCGCAATGATGGAACGCCAGGACCGTCCCCAGATCCGGTTGGGCATTACCCTGATCCCGATCGTCTTCCTCGTCACCGCGCTCGCCGTGACGATCAAGGTCTTCGAGCTCGACCCGCACATGCCCCTGATCAGTGCCGCGGCCGTGGCCGGGATCGTCGCGGCACTCCATGGTGTGCGCTGGAAGCAGATCGAAGCCGGCATGGTGCACGGCATCAACCTCGCACTGGGCGCGATCCTCATTCTGATGGTGGTCGGTACGCTGATCGGCACTTGGATCCTGGGCGGGGTCGTGCCGACGATGATCTACTACGGGCTCAAGGTGCTCTCGCCCGGGATCTTCCTCGTGGCCACGTTGATCATCTGCTCCATCGTGGCTATCGGGACCGGGTCATCGTGGTCGACCGCCGGCACGGTGGGCGTAGCGCTCATCGGCGTAGGTGCAGCGATGCAGATCCCGCTGCCGATGGTCGCCGGCGCCATCATCTCCGGCGCCTACTTCGGCGACAAGATGTCGCCGTTATCGGACACGACGAATCTCGCACCGGCCATGGCCGGCACGGATGTGTTCTCGCATATCCGGCACATGGTGTACACCACCGCGCCAGGGTATGTGCTCAGCATCATACTCTACGGGTTCATTGGCACCCGGTACGCCGGTGGCCAGCTGGAGTCCGCCGACATTGCGACGATGCTCGACACGCTGCAGGCAACGTTTCTGATTCATCCCCTGCTGCTCCTTCCGCCGGTGCTCGTGATCGTCATGGTGGTCCGGCGTGTGCCACCGCTCCCCGCACTCCTTGGGGGCACCCTCATGGGGGGGATCTGTGCAGTCGCCGCGCAGTCGTCAGGCATCGCGGACGTGGTGGCAGCCGCGCATTCAGGTTACGTCGCAGCGACGGGCGTGCCCATGGTCGACGATCTCCTCACGCAGGGTGGGCTCATGAGCATGATGAGCACCGTCGCGCTCATTGTGTGTGCACTCTCCTTCGGCGGAATCATGGAGAGCACCGGCATGCTCGAGGTGATCGCCGGGGCACTCCTGCGCCGGGTGAAGAGCACCGGGTCCCTCATCGCGACAACCGTGCTGAGCGCTATCGGCATGAATGCGATCGCCTCCGACCAGTACATGGCGATCGTCATCCCGGGACGGATGTACAAGAACGCATTCGACAAGCGGGGCCTCCATCCCAAGAATCTCTCCCGCGCGTTGGAGGACTCCGCCACGCTCACGTCGCCCCTGATTCCCTGGAACACCTGTGGTGCGTTCATGTGGGCAACGCTGGGAGTGAACCCGCTGGCGTACTTGCCCTACGCGTTCGTCAACCTCACGAATCCGGTCATCTCGATCATCTACGGATACACCGGGTTCACGATCGAGAAGGTGAGCCCGACAGATGAGGGGGGCGTCGCCGCAGAGCCCGTTCCGACGTAATCGGGCTCTGCGACCCTACAAGGTCATCGGGATAATCAGGTGGCCGTCGACCGGGGTCCCCTCGAGCGTTCGCGCCGGGGTGAACTGGAACTTGTACATCTGCTCCAGGAACTTGCGCCGGTAAGCCGCATCGGGGATCTCGGGTTCGACCTCGACCTTCGTCACCTTCCCGGTCCGGTCGACCCAGAAGTGTACGGAGAACTTCTTCCCGCGCACCGACCCCGGTCGGTCGGCCGGGACGATGATGAACTTCGGTTCGGGGGGAAGGACCGCCCCGCCCTCTCCACCTCCGGTGCCGGGCCCTTCGCCGCTCCCGACTCCCGCACCCGTGCCCGACCCAACGCCACCACCCGTCCCGGTTCCCGCACCGGGCCCGCTGCCCGCGCCGAGCCCCGCGCCGTCGACCGTCGTTGGAATCCCGGAGAGTGTCGTGAGATCCTGAGGAACGTCCTGGATCTCGGCCCTGGCCATCGTGGGCTGGGGCAGCACCACTTCGGGCCGGGGACGCCGAGGCTCGTTGACCTGGGGCACCACCCGCATGCCGGCAGACGCGAGCGGCGGCAACTCGATGTAGTGGACGATGGAGGAACCACCACCGCCCCCGCCGCCGCGGGGACCGGGTCCACCGATGTTGCGCAGGACTTCGTTGGTCGTCGCTGCCGCCCCGAGTAACAAGGCAACGATGAGGCCGCCGTGAACAACGGCGGACAGCACGACCCCTTGGCCGAAGCGCTCCACCGTGGGGGGCACACGAAAGTCGGGTACCTGCGGTCGGGCTTTCATCTCGTCATCATACACCACGGGCGCGGGAGCCTTCCGGTTTCCCGCGCCCGCAACGCGCTGCACCGTCCAGCCCAGCTGCGGGCCGGCTAGTTCTCTCCGCCCTCGTCCCGATCGGGTGGCGTAAAGCCAATCACTTGCACGCCGGCACCGCGGGCGATGTCCATCGCCTCGATCACTTCTTGATACTTCCGATTCGGCGCCGACTTGA
>JBDHJO010000264.1:0-3133 GCA_039586875.1 Gemmatimonadota bacterium
ATCGAGGCGGTGTTGCTCCACGGCACCGTTACCGTACCTGAGTTCGATGCCGACCAGTTGCCCCTGCGTGATGATCCGCCACGTACCACTTCCCTGGTCGTTGCCGCCGGTGTACCCGTACGCGCCACCGACGTCGACGCTGACGGAATTATTGCCGCTGAGCGCGAACTGGCCGTTTGCGCACAGGTGGACGTCGGTGCGTGATGAATACCCGCCCGCGCTCCCACTGGAATAGCTGGACATCTGCGTGGCCTTCTTGCCCGCGAGGAACTGATACCACTCGATGCCCTGCTGCGTCCCGTCGTGTACGGCACCGCCGCCACCACCACCCTGTTGCGGCATCGGGTACGGCTGGGGCTGGACACCGGCCGCTCCCTGCGCACCGCCAGCCAGGGGATTCGCCGCCGCACCCGCCGCGCCGGCAGGCTGCAGCGTGTAGGTGGTCCCGCCCGTCATCAACGAAACCGTCGCACCGTTGTGCGTCAGTGTCAGGGGATACTCACCGTCGGCTGCCCTGAACGACCCCGACAGTTGCGTCCCCGCTCCGGAAACGCTGACACTGAAGCTCTGACCGGAAAGCTGAGCGACGCCCGAGTACGATCCACCGCCACCTTGGAGCTGGAGGACGAGGTTCCCGTCCGCGAACGTGCCGACCCAAGGATCTTGCACTGTCCCGCCGGCGAGCGGGTTCGCGCCGGCACCGCCCGGCATCGCGGTAGCGCCACCCTGACGGGCAAAGATCAGGGTCGTCGCCGTATCATAGTTGGGCTGCCCGTTGCCGTCGGGCTCGATCAGCGTGAAGTACAACTGCCCATCATCGAGCTCGGCCTCGAAGTAGAACCCACCCATGGGGCCCGTCACCGCCCCGACGATCGCGTCCTCCTCCGTGACACCCTCGATCTGAAACGTGTTGCCGTTCCCGACAATCGTCCCGGTCACTTGCTGGCCCATCTGCTGCAGCGTGACAACGGTCTGACCGCCGGCATCGTTCGTGGCCGCGTACGAACCGGCATAGTCCTGCGCATTGAGCGGTACCGCAGCGAACAGCAGAGTCGCAGCGATCAGTGAACGGTGCCGAGACATGGTGCCCCCGTTGCTGAGTTCGGTGATGATGGGAGAGTACGAATCGGGAGTGAAATCGTCAACTTTGACAGCCTGCCCCCAGCTCCTTCATCGCCAGTTCACGACCGCTTCATCTACGGTGACCCACTAGAGATGCTCCCCTTTCTGCGGCCCCCGAACAGGACCGCCGCGGTCCGCACCCGACGTGTCCCCGAGGATTGAGAGGAATGAGATGGGCAACGATACATCAGATCCCGACCGGCACGAGCGGCCACCCGGCAGCGGCGTTTCCCGACGCGGGTTTCTGAGTTCCGTCGGTACAGGCGCGTTGTCGGCAGCCGTCGCCTCGCGTGCCGCGGCGGAGGGCGTGCCACCGGATGCCGTCGTCCAGGCCACGGAGCTTTCGAAGGTGGCGCTGCATATCAACGGACAGCGGCACGAGGTGCTCGTGGAGGCACGGTGGTCGTTGGCGTACGTGCTCCGCGAGCGGTTGGGACTCGGCGGCACCAAGGTCAGCTGTGAACGGGGGGAGTGCGGTGCCTGCACAGTCCTGATCGACGGCGTGCCGCGCTATGCGTGCATGACCCTGGCCGTCGAGGCCGCTGAGCGGAGCATCACCACGATCGAGGGGCTGTTGGAGGGTGAGGAGCTTGGCACGACCCAGCAGGCGTTCGCCGAGCACGATGCGTTCCAATGCGGCTACTGCACCCCGGGGCAGATCATGGCCGTCGAGGGACTCGTGCGAGTCAACGCTCATCCGTCCTCGGACGAGATTCGGCTGGGCACGAGCGGCAATCTGTGCCGCTGCGGGGCCTATGCCCACATCCTAGCCGCAGCCCGACGCGCGGCCGAGTTGCGCCGCGGGGGCGGAGGTGAGGCATGACCGACCACGCCGATTATCATCTCGAAGGACTCGAGATTCCCGAAACCCCCGTCCCACAGTCCGGGACGGAGCCGTGGACCACGACGACTGTCGTCGGCACTGCCCGCCCGCGGGTGGATGCCTATGAACTGGTCAGCGGCACGGCGGTCTACCCATCTGACGTCGTCCTGCCGCGCATGCTGTACGGTGCCATTCTTCGGTGCCCACACCCGCACGCTACTGTGCGCAGCATCGACACGTCGGCTGCCAGCTCACTGCCGGGCGTCCACGCAGTGCTCACGGGAGCGGGGCCGCACCACGCAAGCGTGCGCGATTACGCATCGGTGCTCGAGTCTACACTCCCGGCCACCTGCCGCTATGAGGGGCAGGCGATAGCAGCCGTCGCGGCCGACGATCCTTACGTCGCTGCGGACGCGTTGCGCGCCATCACGGTCGAGTACGACGTACATCCGTTCGTTGCCGATGAGCGTCGAGCCCTCGACGACGATGCGGCTCTCGTACACCCGGACGGCAATCGCGTGGGCGAGCCGTCTCGGTCGTCGCGCGGTGACCTCGCTCGCGGTTTTGCCGAAGCGGACGTCGTGCTCGAAGAGTCATACCGGACCGAGTGCGAGATCCACGTGCCGATGGAGTATCACGGGTGCGTGGCGCGTTGGGATGGCGACGCACTGACGCTTTGGGAATCGACGCAGGGCGTGTTCTCAGTCCAATCGGCAGTCGCAAGCACGCTGCAGCTGCCGCTGTCAAAGGTGCGTGTCATCGGGCATTACGTCGGAGGAGGTTTCGGGAGCAAGCTCCAGATGGACTCCTCGACGCTGCTGGCGGCCCTGCTCGCCCGGCAGACCGCCCGACCGGTCAAGCTGTTCCTCACGCGCGAGGAGACGCTTCTCGTGGTGGGTAACCGCCCCCCGGCGAACATGCACATCCGAGCCGGCGCGAAGCGGGACGGCACCTTGACCGCGCTCGAGTTTACAGCAACGGGAACCGGCGGTGCTTTCCGGGCCGGGGGCACCTCGCTCCTCGAATGGCTGGCCCGAGATCTCTACGAGTGCCCCAACGTCGCGACCGAGACGACGGACATCTACGTCAATGCAGGTCCGGCGCGGCCGTTCCGCGCCCCGGGCCACCCGCAACGTGCGTGGGCGCTCGAACAGATGATGGATGCGCTGGCTGCGGCGATTGAGATGG
>JBDHJO010000068.1:0-13172 GCA_039586875.1 Gemmatimonadota bacterium
ATCGCGGATGAACTCGGCGTTCCGGTCCTGTTCGACGCCACGCATTCGGTGCAACGCCCCGGCGAGGGCCGGAAGGGCGCGACCGATGGCGATCGACGATGTGTGCCGGCGCTTGCCGCTGCCGCTGCGGCGGCCGGAGCCGCCGGGTGGTTCATCGAAACACACCCGAACCCGAGCAGCTCACCGAGTGATGCAGCAACGATCTGGCCGCTCGGGGAACTCGAGACGCTCGTCGACAAGTCCGTCGCCGTCTGGAGTGCCGCACGGGAAGGAGCACTGCCATGGGCAGGCTGAGGCCTCGCGCATTCGTGCGGATGGGTGTAATCCCAGTGACGGCCGTCATCGTCATTGCGGGCGCGCTCGTCACCGCCGGATGTGACCGTGGCAGCCCCCCGCCGACCTCGACGGCCGTGCGCGACACCGCCGACCAGGTACTGTACGACATCACAATGGACCTTTCGATCGACGGGGTTCGCCGGATACGGCTCGAAGCCGACTCCGTGTACAATTACCAGTCGTCGCAGATCGCCGACCTGCTTGGCGTCCGCGTGCAGTTCTACACACCCGCAGGTGGGTTGTCATCGACAGTGACGTCGATTGAGGGAACCTACAACTACCATACCGAGGACATGGAGGCCCGCGGCGACGTCGTGGCGGTGACGCCAGATGGCCGGAGGCTAACGACCGAAGTCCTGCGGTACAGTCGCGCACAGGGCACCATCACGGGCCCGGAGGCGTTCGTTTACGACTCGCCGGACCAACACCTCGAAGGTGACGGCTTCACCTCAGACCCGGACTTCCGCGACGTGCTCGCCACCCGACCGCGAGAGGGCCGTGTCACAGGCGACCGGTGACATCCCCCATGCCGCGCTTGACCGCACTCGTGCTGCTGCCGATCGTGCTCGGACTCTTCATTTCCGAGCAAGCTGCGGCACAGCTTTCACCCACGTGCCAGCCGGAGCTCGTTCGGTCTGGCGGAACGGGACGGTCGGTGTCCGTTGGGCGCGGACGCTACCACCAGTTCGTGAGCGGCGGCGTGCGCATTCGGTGCGCGGGACAGTCCACGACGGTCGATGCCGACAGCCTCGCGTGGTACCAGGATCTCAACCGGCTCGACTTCGTCGGCAACGTCCGGTTCCGCGATTCCACCGCGCAGCTGGATGCCTCGCGGGCCCGCTACTTTCCCAGCGACGAGCGCCTCGAGGCGTACGGTGACGTGCGGCTCGAAGATGAGGCGTCTCGTTCGACGCTCACCGGATCGAATCTCACCTATTACCGTGCTGTTCCCGGACTGCGGGATACGACCGAGCTCTACGCCACGCGCCGGCCCCTCGTGGAATTCCGACCGGCCGACGAGACGGGTGACGATCCATACCTGATCCGCGGCGAACGCGTCAGGATGAAGGGTGACGGGCTGGCGTGGGCGGGTGGCGCCGTGACCATCGATCGTGAGACCTTCTCAGCTGCTGCCGACAGCGCGGCTTTGAACCTCAACGAGGGACACGGCATGCTGCTGCGGCGCGCCGTCGCCCAGGGCACGGACTCCTCGTCCTACACGATCCGGGGCGAACGTATCGCGTTCCGGCTCGAAGATGGCGATCTTCGGTGGGTACAAGCCGAGCGGGATGCCGACGCAGTCAGCGCCGAGTGGTCCGCGGAGGGCGATACGATCGCGTTTTCGTTGCGCGACGATCGCATTCAGGCCGGTACCGTCTGGGGAACCGGAACCCGCTCGACTGCGTATTCGCAGCAACAGCGAATCTCGGCCGACTCCCTTGCGATCGACGCGCCCGATCAGGTGTTGACCCAAGTCCGCGGATACGGCAACGCTCGAGCGACGACGACCGTGGATTCGTTGTTACCGGAGGATTGGATTGAAGGAGATACGGTCACTGCGCATTTTGGACCCTTGGAGGACGAGGGGCGAGGGTTGATCCGACTCGAGGCCGTCGGCAATGCTCGGACCCTGTATCACGTGTACTCCGAAGGAATACTGGAGCGCCCGGCCATCAACTACGCGCGCGGAAGGCGGATCACGGCGTTGTTTGGAAACCGCACGCTCGATCGGGTGAACGTCGTAGACCAGGCAGACGGTGTGTACATGGAACCAACCGCCGAGATCGAGCCATGATCGACCAGCTGCGTGAAGCGGTCGGTGGTGGCGACACCTCGATTCCTCTGGCCGTTGCGGCACTCATCAAGGTTGCCGATGCCGGGGGGCGTGCGTCGTTCGATGACGTCGCCGTGGCGTACCGATCGGACTACCTCGATATGCAGCAGCGGGAGTGGGGAGAAGCCGGACGCCAGCGGGGTACGTTGTCGGTTGACGAGGTGCGCAACTACCTTCGCAACTCTGTTCTCCCTCGCCTTGGCGGCGCGGGGATCATCAGGGAGACGGATCCCGGCGCCCAGGTCGACGATGTCGTCTTCACGCCGGAATTATGGTTCGCCATCACCGTCGATCCGGAAGGCACGCGGAGCGAGCTGTTGGACCTCGCGTTGGAGGCGCTTCAGGCGGCGGAAGCGCCGATCAGCCACGTGGTCCGCGGCGGAAGCAAGCTGGAAGCACGCGGGTTGGTGAAATCGTACCGCCGGCGACGGGTTGTGAACGACGTGAGTCTAGAGGTCAACGAAGGTGAGATCGTCGGGCTCCTCGGGCCGAACGGTGCAGGGAAGACCACGACGTTCTATATGACCGTCGGCCTCGTGCGCCCCGAAGCAGGGTCGATCATTCTCGACGGGCAGGACATTTCGGGCCTCCCGATGTACATGCGCGCGCGGCGCGGTCTTGGTTACCTGGCGCAGGAGCCGTCGATCTTCCGAAAGCTCTCGGTCGAAGACAACGTCAAGGCGATCCTCGAGACGCTGCCGATGCCCAAGGAACGGCGTTCGGAGCGCCTCGAAACGTTGCTCGCAGATCTGTCGATCGCCCATCTCCGTACCGCGAAGGCGTACAAGCTCTCCGGCGGCGAACGTCGCCGCCTCGAGATCACACGCGCCCTCGTCACTGATCCGAAGTTCTTGCTGCTGGATGAGCCGTTCACTGGTGTCGACCCCATCGCCGTCAGCGACATTCAGACGATCGTCGCCGGGCTGCGGCGTCGTGGCATCGGCGTGCTGATCACGGACCACAACGTCGAACAGACGCTCGATATCGTCGATCGGGCATACATCATGTTCGAGGGCAGGGTGCAGGTCGCGGGAACGGTTCGCGAGCTCGTCTTCAACGATGAGGTTGCCGACCGGTATCTCGGGCCCACGCTGACGGCGCGGCTCCGTGAGCGCCTCGGAGCAGCCGCATGAAGGCGTCACTCCACCAGTCGCCGCTCCTGAAGCAGGAGCTGCGGATGAACCCGCGGCTGTACCAGGCAATGGACCTGCTGTACATGCCGTTGCTCGATCTGCAGCAGCATCTGAAGCTCGAGTTCGAGAGCAACCCGTTCCTCGAGTTGGCGGAGAGCGAAGAACCCGACGTTCCGGAGGAGCAAGAGCAGGAGCCCAACGAAGAGGAGCAAGAGGTCGACTGGGAAGACATCCTCCTGGACGGATTCTCTGTCGGGGGGCGTCGCCAGGAATACGAGGATCGCGAATTCTATCAGCCCGTCGCGGTGGATATCACGGAGCTGTCGGACCATCTCCGCGATCAACTCCAGCTCCTCGAACTCACCGAGCGCCAGCGCTTCTTGAGTGAGGAGTTCATCGGCAATATCGGCGACGACGGTTATCTGCGCACCACGCTCGAGGAGCTCGCGGCCGGGGCGAACGGGAGGCGGGAGGACGAGCTTCGCCTCCTCACGGGTGGACGGGACGACGCGGATCTCACCGGTCACCCGCTCGAGGACGCCTTCACGCTCGAGGAAGTTGAGGCGATGCTCGCCGTCGTGCAGCAGCTCGATCCGCCTGGGGTCGCTGCGCGGAATCTCCGGGAGTGCCTCATGCGGCAACTCGAGGAGGCCGATCAGCAGGAAACGCTCACGTACCGATTGGTCAACGAGGCGTTCGACGATCTGCTCGGTCACCGCTGGACCGAATTGGCCAAGCGGAGCGGCCTGTCTCCCAAGGAGGTGCAGCAGGCCGCGGACGACCTGGCGCGACTCGATCCCAAGCCCGGGCTCCGATTTGCGGGCCGTGGCGACGAGTACGTCGTACCCGACCTCGTCGTCGAAAAGGTCGACGGCGAGTATCGGGTGTTTCTCAACGACGGCGGGATGCCGCGGCTGCGGATCAGCAGCTTCTACCGCGAAATGGCGGGCGACAAGGCACGCTTTCAGGGCGAAAATCGCGACTTCATCACACAACGATTGAATTCGGCAACGTGGTTGATCCAAGCGATCGAGCAGCGGCGGCAAACGATGTTGCGCGTGATGTACTTCATCGTCGACCGCCAACGCGAGTTCTTCGAGAAGGGCGTCGAGTTCCTCCGTCCACTGACCCTCCGCGAGGTCGCTGAGGTGTTGGACCTGCATGAGTCCACGGTGAGCCGCGTAACGAGCCGCAAGTTCGTCCAAACTCCCCGGGGGGTGTTCCCGCTCAAGTATTTCTTCTCGAGCAGCGTGAGCACGACCACCGGCGAGGATGCGAGCTCGCGGGCGGTGAAAGCCCAGATCTCGAAACTCGTCGGCGAGGAGGACGTGACGAAGCCGCTGACCGATGCCGCCATTGTCACCGCCCTCAAGCGACGGGGCGTGCAGATCGCCAGACGAACTGTGGCCAAGTACCGCGAACAGCTGGGCATCCTGCCGGCCCGGATGCGGAGGCGGGTATGAGCCTTGCGAGCGGCGGCGACGTCGACGTCAGCGTGCTCGTCCCGGCGTTGGACGAGGCCGAGAACTTGCCCGAGTTCGTTCGGCAGTGCGCCGACGCGCTGCGGGAGACACCCTATGCGTGCGAAGTGGTCGTCATCGACGACGGAAGCCGTGACGACACCGCCGCCGTCCTGAACCGGCTACGTGGCGAGCATCCATTCCTTCGCGTGGCGAGCCATCGCACGCAGCGGGGCATCGCCGACGCGCTGCGGACCGGCGGCGAGGTCGCCATGGGTGACATCTTCGTCTTCTATCCCGCCGATCTGCAGTTTGCCCCGGCCGAGATCCCGCGCCTCGTCGACCCCATCAGGACGGGTGAAGCCGACATCGTCACGGGGACGAAGCAAGGCGAGTACGCCAAAGCGTTCGTGTCGGGCGTGTATAACCGGCTCTGCCGTTTCCTCTTCGGCATCCGCGTGACGGACCTCAACGCGGTGAAGGCATATCGGCGCGAAGTCATGGCGTCCGTGCCGGCTCGACCCGATTGGCACCGCTTCATGGTCGTCATCGCGGCGGCCGATGGATACTCGGTCACCGAGCGCCCCGTCACGCTTCACCCCCGCTACGCAGGTAGCTCGAAGTTTGGCATTGGACGGATTCCCGTCGGCCTGTTCGATTTGCTGTCCGTCTGGTTTCAGCTCAGATTCGGGCGCAAACCACTGCTCTTCTTTGGCGTCTCAGGCGCGCTCATGTTCGCCGCTGGATTTCTCGTCGGCGTGACTGCTCTCATCCTCCGTTTCGGATTTCAACTGGGTTTCCGGCCGTTGCTCGATCTGGTCATGGTACTCGTGATCGCGGGCATCGCATTGTTCGGATTCGGCTTCGTCGGCGAGATGCTCGCCGGGGTGCGCGAAGAACAGCGTGCTATCCTTCAGGCGATGGATCGACTCGCGCACTCGGCTGACGCGGACGGGAGTCGGACGCTGGACGCTCCGGACGAAGCGTAGGGCGCTGTCCGGCCCCCAGGGGTCATTGGTCCCGTCGGAGCCTTATCCCATACCGTCCGAGGAACTGCGCGAGCTCTTCAGTGAGCAGCGATCCCTCTCGGCTGCGCGTGCGCCCGGCGAGATCCAACCAATACACCCCGTCATTGCGGTACCGTGCAACGTCAGCGTCCGAGAGCGCCACTTCCGTTAGCACGGTGTCGCCCCGGCGTTCGTCGGGTGCATTCGCGCTGTGTCCGGGGCGGCGCCAGATGAGTCGGCACCGAGTACCCTTGCGCACGTAGTGCCGCGTCCCCTCACGTTCCTGGACTGCATACCCACCGTGAGTCACGAACCGGTCGAATTCGGCGACCATGTCGGCTACCAGCGACGCCCGCTCGTCGTCCGAGAGCTGCTTCGGGAAGTCAGGTGCGCTGCGAATCACCTTCGCAGGACTACCGACCGCCAGGCTCGACGGAGGGATGGCTCCCGACACCAATGAGTTTGCCCCGATCACGGACCCGTCTCCGATGGTTGTGCCGGGCATCAAAAAGACGCGCCACGGCAGCCATACGCTCTTGCCGAGGGTGACGGGTTCATATGTGACGGGATAGCCGTCCAGTTGGTTGAGCCAAGCGCCATGCGTGAAGATGAGGCAGTGCCCTCCGATCCCTGTGTCATCCCCAATGGTCACCGGCTTCGTGGGATTGATGAACGCCATCTGGAGAACGATGGTACGATCACCGAGGGTGAACTTCGACTCCGGGAGCTGAGGGCCGCCCACGAAGACCTGCTCTCGGATCTTGGCGTCCTCGCCAATATCGATGTGCTCGCAGGCCACATAGCTGAACGTGCCGACGCTCGAATACCGGCCGATGCGGATCCGGCGGCCCCGAACGATGGCAAAGAGCCCGATCTCTGCGTGGTCACCCAACTCGACGTCCTTGCCCACGACCACACCGCCGAACGAAAACCTCACTCCATGTCCGATGCTGTAACCCAATAGGAGTCGGTATGCGAGCACCTTGAGCGGGCTTGGCAGCCATCCGAATAGCAAGAGGTGGCGGATCGGTATCCGGTCGCGGGGCAACAGTGATCTGGCCACGGCAAGTGAATGGGGTTAGAGGATGAATGAATATAGCAGCCACGGACGCGTTCCGGGTTGCGACGCAGTGCCATTGGGGGGATTGCTTCTCCCGGTGAATAGCGAGACTTTTCGACCGGCTCACCACTCTCGACTCACCGCAGTCCTGCTGGCGACGGTTCATGATTCGCACACCATCCAACCTCGATGCGTTCTGTGCGGCAGACCGATTCGCGTTGGCTGTTCTCATCGATCTCGCTCGATTGCTGCCAGCCGACCGTGACGTGCCGGACGCCGTGCAGCTTGTCGTCACCGATACCGTTGTCCCATCACGGGACCTATCGACCTTCGCCGCCCGCGGTTGGTTCGTCGAGTCGGCCGACGGCGTGGTGGAAATCCCACGGGCAGTGCTCCAGCAGATCGTGGCAGTGGCGGGCGCCGGCACGGAGCAATTCGCGGCACCGCGAGATCGCTATGGGCGAGTGCCTTCGCACTGCAATCCGGGCGTCGCAGCGGGGGCGGAGAGGACACCGCTGGTATCCGAGGCTGGTGCGGCGCTCCGCACCGCCGTGATCAAGGCGGCTGGCCGGCGTCCGGTGTGGACCGTGGCACCGTGGCCCGACGGCCGGCGGTGGGCCGTGGGGCTCACGCACGACCTGGATATAGTCGAGTATTGGCCAGTGTTCACCGCGCACCGTATCGTCGAGTTGCTCCGGAAGGGTGACCTGGGTTTGGCGACGAGGGTGCTTGCCGCGGCCGCGCAGTCCGTGGCACGCGATCCCGTCTGGCTCGGCGTGCAGGAGATCCTTGCGGTGGAGAGGATCTTGGACGTTCGATCAACGTGGTTCGTGCTGTGCGGATCGCCGACCCTTGCAACCTGGCGTGCCGGCGACATTACCTACCGGGCCGATGGTCCCAAGGCGGCCCGCATTCTCCGCGCCATCGCCGCAGGGATGCATGAGGTGGCCCTCCACGGAAGCTTCGAGACTGTCGAGAACCCCGCCTCCTTCCAGGCGCAGCGCGCGACCTTGCAGGCCATGACAGACGGCGCCGTCGCGGGTGTCCGTCAACACTATGTGCGTATGCGCCCCGGAGAGACGCAGCGCTGGATGGCACAAGCCGGTTTCACCTACGACGCGACGTTCGGCTTCCCCGACCGCAACGGATTCAGGTTGGGGGTGGCGGATGTCGTCCCGTGTTGGGACGCGGCGGCCGAACAGGTGCCCGGACTCGAGGAGGTGCCCTTCACGTGGATGGATCGCGCTCAGAGCAAGTATCAGGGGGTCGAGGACCCCACGGCGTGGATCGATGAGGCCCTCCGACTGGCCGATGCCTGTCGGGCCGCCGAGGGCGTCTGGGTCGGGGTGTGGCACCCCAATCTGACCGACGCGCTTGGATTCCCTGGAGCACGGATCGCCTACCGCAGACTCCTGGATGGCCTGCTGCCAACCGAGCCCTGGACTGCAAGGCTCGACGAGCTTGTCGCGTGGCGGCGCTGGCGGCGGTCCGCACGGGCAGTCAGCGTGAACGCATCGGGGCAGCCTGCGGTGCGGACGGACGGACTCTCGCCGCATCCGCTGGTGATCGAACATGGTCATCGCACGCTGCAAGTCGTCGAGCCAACGGGGGGTGCCCCGCAATGAGGGCACTCGTCCTCGCACACGCATTCCCTCGCTATCCCGCCGACCCCGTTGGCTCCTTCGTTCTTCGACTTGCCGTCGCGCTCCGTGGTGAGGGCATTGAGTCGCGCGTGATTGCCCCGATGGCGGAAGGGCTCGCGCCAACCGATGAGTTCGAGGGCGTACGCGTCGATCGGTTTCGCTATGCCGTGCGCCGCCTCGAGACGCTGGCCTATGACGGGACGATGGCAGACCAGGTCCGACGCTCCTGGACTGCGCGAGGCGCCATGGCCGGAATGGTGGCTGCGGAGCTCTTCAGGGCATCCCGACTCGTCCGAGCGTGGAGGCCGCAGTTGGTCCACGCCCACTGGTGGTTTCCGGGAGGGGCGGTGGGGACAACGCTTGGGCGTTGGCGAGATCTCCCATGCCTCACCACGCTGCACGGTTCGGACGTCCGGGTGCTGCAGGGCGGGGCGGGGGCACGAAAGCTCTTTCGATTCGTGATGTCGCGGTCAACCGCGGTCACGGCGGTGTCATCGTGGCTCGCAGACGAGGCCAAACGCATCGCACCAGACCTCGAGCCCATCGTGGCCCCGATGCCGGTGGTCACCGGACTGTTCGGTCCGACGACGTCCACGACGACAGGGGTTCCCCGACTGCTGTTCGTCGGCAAGTTGAATCCACAGAAGGGCATCGAGCACCTGCTGCACGCTCTCGTAGAGATGCGCCAAGAGTGCGCTCTGGATGTCGTGGTGGGCGTGGGAAGCGCCGAGACGGAGGCCCGGGCTCTCGCGACCTCGCTCGGCATTGCACATCGCATCCGGTGGCATCCGCTCTTGCCTCAAACGCGTCTTGCGGAGATGTACCGCACTGCCACTGCCTTGGTCATGCCGTCGGTGGACGAGGGGCTCAGCCTCGTAGCCATCGAGGCGCAACTGTCCGGAACCCCGGTGGTAGCTTTCCGGTCAGGGGGCTTGCCGGATGTCGTGGACGACGGCGACACGGGTCTTCTCGTGCCGCCGCGCGACCGGACGGCCCTCGCTGCGGCGCTCGATCGCATCCTCGATCTCCCCGATCGTGGGGCGGCGATGGGGCGTGCCGCCCGTCAACGTGCGGTTGAGCGATTCGCTCCTGAAGCTGTGGCACGTCGGTACGCGGACATCTACCGCCATTTGGCAGCAGAAGCGCAGACGCGGAGGGCCCGTGACGGTCGCCGGTAGAACCTGGCTCAAATGGAGCGCGCAAGTTGCCCTCGCGGCCGTGCTCACCTGGTTCGTGGCGCACGCGCTGGCCGCCAACTGGAACGAATTCCGCTCCCTTGACGTCGACCTGACGTGGCGTCCGGTCCCAATTGTGCTGGCGGTGATCACGACCCTTGGGACCTACTCCCTCCTGATCGAAGCATGGCGCCGGGTCCTGGCCGGTTGGGGCGATAGGCTGGACTTCAGGGAAGCCGCCTTCATCTGGACGGTTTCGAACCTTGGCCGGTACGTGCCTGGGAAGGTCTGGACCATCGCAGGTCTGGCAGCTCTGGCGCGACGGGCCGGCGCAGGCATCGGCACCGCCACAGCCTCCAGCATTACTATGCAGGCCCTCGCCGTGGCCACCGGGGCGGCCGTCGCCGTGCCAGTCCTCACCGGGAAAGCTGAGACGTGGATGGTTGCCGCTGCCGTCGCGCTGGGCACCACGATGGTCGCAGTAGTGGCGTGGAAGCCAACCGGCGTGTGGGTCCTTCGGATCCTCGGAGGAGGAGGACCGGATAGTCATTCGCTGCCCGTGGGTACCGCTGTGCTGGCTGCCAGCGCAACCATGGCCAGTTGGATCACGCACGGCACGGCATTTTGGCTCTTGTCGTGCGGCATCCTGTCAGACCAATCCCTTGGGCCGGGGACAGCCATTACGGTGTTCGCTGCTGGTTATCTTTTAGGCTTGTTGGCTCTGTTTGCTCCTGGTGGGATCGGAGTGCGTGAGGCCGTGCTGGTCACCCTCCTTACCCCTGTGGTCGGTGCCGGCAACGCGGTCGTCATGAGCGTATTCTCGAGGCTGTACCTGACCGTGATGGAGGTGGGCGTAGCCGGGGCTATGGTGGTCAGCCAGGAGTGGTTAAAGGAGCGTGAGAGTGACTGAGGACCACCAGGCCTGCTTCGAACCCCGCTGGCCCATGCTCACGGCCGTGGGCGTGCTCAGCCTCTGGATCGCGGCCCTCTCTCTGCCCATGTGGAGCGGCATGTTCGTTGCCGGCCCGTGGAGCGACCAGTACGAAAGCGGGTTCGCCATCCGGCAGTGGGCCGCCGACCAGTGGCGTGCGCTCGGCCACCCCCCCCTTTGGAATCCCGCGATCTTTGGTGGTCTACCGTTCGTGGGCGCCATGCATGGGGACATCTTCTACCCCACGGCCTGGTTGCGGCTCGCTCTTCCAATTGCGACAGCCATGAACCTCGGGTTTGTGATCCACTACCTGCTGGCTGGCTTCTTCGTGTATCTCCTCCTGCGGATGTTGCGGGTCTCGTGGGCAGGCGCGGTGACGGGTGGATCCGCGTACCAACTCTCCGGGGTGATCGGGACGTATGTAGCGCCCGGTCACGATGGCAAGTTGTTCGTGACGGCGCTGTTGCCCCTTGCGTGTATCGCCCTCCTCTTGGCAATCAAACGAAACCGCGCGGAGGGACATGCGCTCCTCGCGATCACCATTGGCTTGGGAGTGGTCAGCCCCCACCCGCAGATGCTGTATTACTTGCTGGTGGCCGCCGGGCTCTTTGCTCTCTACTTGGCCTTTGCGGATCCGGACAGACCATCGCGGGCAGTAGCGGTGGGCCACTTGGGTGGTGCCCTCGCTGCCGTCGTCCTGGGTGTTGGGATCGGCATGATCCAGGTGCTCCCGTTCTTCGAGCACATCCCGTTATCTCCCCGGGCCGACACCTACCGCGGTTTCGAAGGGGCGACATCGTATGCGATCCCATGGTCGCACGTGCCGGAGTTCTTCCTTTCGGGGTTCACCGGCGCTTCGCAGGCATCGACCTATTGGGCAAGTAACCCCATCAAGCTCCATTCGGAGTACCTCGGCCTGTCGGTGATCGCCTTGGCCGTCCTCGGTGCCTTCGGCACCGGGCGCCGCGGGATCGTCGTGTGGTTGTCAGGTATCGCGACACTCTTTCTGTTGGTCGGGTTGGGCGCAGGCACACCGTTCTACCGCGTGTGGTATGAGCTCATGCCTTACATGAAGCAGGTGCGGGCACCCGGCATGGCGCTCTATATCGTGGCCTTCGTGATCGCTGTGTTCGCGGCGTTCGGGATGGAGCGGCTCGAACGAGGGGAGGGGAGAGGACACGCCCGGGTCTGGTTGGTGACCGGGATCATCGTTGCCGCGTTCGCGGCGATTGGGGGCGCCGGCGGTCTCGCTCGTGGCATTGCGGAACTGCTTGAGCTGCCGGGAGGACGTGCCATCCAGATGGTCGTGCGCGCGCAGGACTCCATCCGCGCCGGCGCCATCGGGAGCGGCGTCGCCCTCGCTGCCCTCGGCATGGTGGTAGAAGCCCATCGCCGAAGGATGGTCCCCCTAGCCGGACTTGCCCTGGCGATACCGTTAGTGGTTGGCGGCGATCTCTGGAGAAGCGCCCGACCGTTCTGGGTATTCAGCGACATCGAGCATGAGCTACTTGCCTCCGACCCGATCATCGAGCACGTGCGTGCAACGGATGGTCCCAATCGCATCCTGCAGATCGCCGGGGCCGAAGTGTACCGCGGCAACGTGCTCATGGCACATGATGTTCTCCAGTTGCTTGGCTACCACGGTAACGAGATTCATCGGTTCGATGAATTGATGGGTGGCAGACTCCAATGGGATTACGTGGCCAGCCCGAGGCTCTGGGACCTGTTCGCGGTCCGCTACCTCATCACGCCAACGGGTGTGGCGGAACCGGAGGGGTTTTCGCGGATCCTCACTGCCGTCGAGACAGGATCGGGCACCTCCGCTGACCTGTTCGAGCGGAACGCGCCGGTGCGCTGGGCGCGCGTCGTACCGGCAGCAGTCAAAGTCCCTGACGAGCAGGCGATCCCGGCGATCGTCAATCCACAGTCCGTCGCTGACCCGAACCGGGTGGTCCTGCTTGCACCCGATGCTCCGATCGAGCCATCCCCGCTCGACAGTCTTCCTGATCGACTCGATACCGAAGTCCACGTAGCGAGCTGGGCACCGGGAGCGATGCGGCTTCGGATCATCCCAGCGGCACCGTCGGATGCCTATCTGGTCGTGGGGGAGAATTGGTACCCTAGCTGGAAGGCGACCATAGACGGTGCCGATGCACCGGTCCTGCGAGGGAACGTATCCCTGATCACCGTTCCGCTACCCGAAGGTGCTCACGAGATCGAGTTGCGGTACGAGAGCAGCGCCTACGCGCTCGGCAGACTACTCAGCTTTCTGAGTCTCGCCGTGGCGCTCGTGGCGGCGGTCGTGCCGATGGGTCTTCGGAGAATCCGGAAGTCTCGCCATGTCACCTGACCGCGCCCTCGTCATTATCCCAACGTACAACGAGGCGAAGAACCTCCCCGTCATCGTCCCCCAAGTCCTGGCGACGGACGAGCGCATCGAAGTGCTCGTCATCGACGACAACTCGCCGGACGGAACAGGCAAACTGGCCGACGAGCTCGCCGAGACCACCTCGCGTGTCCATGTCATCCATCGGCCCGGCAAGCAGGGGCTCGGTACCGCGTATCGACACGGCTTCCGATGGGCGTTGGAGCG
>JBDHJO010000265.1:0-3105 GCA_039586875.1 Gemmatimonadota bacterium
GGCGTTGTCATCGAGCGTGGGTGGGTATTGATCGACGCCACGATCGACGGCGCCGATTACACAATCCTGAGCACACACCTGGAGTCCGGCAAACAACCGGGGTTGGCCGAGCTCCGCGCAGCGCAAGCAACCGAGATTGCCACGGTGCTCGGCGCGGCGGCACCGGCCATCGTCATGGGCGACCTGAACGACGTGCCGGGCTCGCTGATGTACAACGTCATGCTCGGCGCCGGGTTCACTGACGTCTGGGCGGCACTCCGGCCGGGCGCGATCGGGTACACATGTTGCCACGTGGACGATCTCTCGAACCCACGAGCCACCTTCTATCAGCGCATCGATCAAATCTGGACCCGCGGCATCGGGCACCCGCGTGCCGGTGCGCAGGGCACAATCAGCATCACCGGGAAGGTGCCGGCGAGTCGTCTCGACGGGCCGGAGTACCTGATCTGGCCGTCCGACCACGCCGGGGTGGTGGCGAACTTGCTGCTCGCGCCGGCCTGGGGGGTGCGAGGGGACTAGTCCTTCGACGACCTCCGCGATCATCACGCCGCGAGCCGGGACGTACTCCGGCTCGCGGCTGGGATGGTACCGCACCCGCCTATCTTGCCGAGTCGTTTACTCCCTTTGCGCCGGCGTGGCGAAGTCGGCACTTTGGCGTCGTGGCACCGTCGGCCACCGCCGGTTGACTCGTTCACCAGGAAGAAACGCTATGGGCCCACGTCGCTATGCGATCACGCTATTCGGCTTCCTTGCCTGCTGCATTGCGGCATGCTCGACGTATCAGACCACGCACGTCGCGCCGGCTGAGGCCGTCGTCGGGCAGGACGCGGTAGAAGTCGCGCTGGTCGGGGCCGAATCCCGGCTCGTGACGGTGACCGACCCGTGGGTTCGCGGAGACAGTCTCGGCGGAACGGTCGGGGAGGACACGACATGGGCCGTGCCCGTGTCGTCGATCGCGGTCCTGCATGCCAAGCAGACCGACGTGACGCTCACCGCGGTCACCATCGGGGGTGCAGCTGTCGCCATCGGCGTTGCCATCTATGCCGCGACGCAGTGAGCCGCGGCACAGCGCCCGGTTCGCGCCTACGGCGCCGAACCGGGTAGCGGGAGGTTGCTGAGCCAGGCGTCGCGCAGGGCCAGTTGCTCGGGCGTCGCGTCCTCGGCGAACTGCAGGACGTGCGTCTCCACTACCTCGACGAGCTGTTTCTCGCAGGTCAGATCGAGCTCCTCGTCGCCGCGCCGGACCCGCATGACGAACGGCTCATTGGCTCCCATGCTGTGCAGCTTCATGTAGGCCTGCTGCGCGTTTTGCAGGGTCACGTCGAGGCCGTCGTGCACGAGGAGCACGTCCCCGACTTCGAGCCCGCACGCCGCGGCGACCTCGCTCACGCCGACGAATTGCAGCCGATCCCCGGCCACGCCGACCTGCACGCCGAACGACGGTTGCATCTCGCCGGTGCGGAGCTCGGGGACGTACTCGACACCCACCCACGCCAAGTACTCCTCGATGGGAAGGGGCTCCGTGTCGCGGATGTACCGCTCGAAGAACGGCCGGATCTCGGGGTAGGTCATCGCCGCGATCTCGTCGAAGAACTCCACCTCGGCAAAGGCCGTATCCGGGCCGTACATCGCGGCCAACTCCAGGATGACCTCCCGCAGCCCGCGTCGGCCGTCCGATCGCGCGAGGAGTTCCAAGTCGAGCAGCCCGGCGACGACGGCGCCACGCTGGTAGATGTTGCCCCATTCCTGCTGGCCCTTGGCCGAGTAGGACTTGAGGCTCATGTCGCTGATGCTCCACTCCGGATCGTAGTTGTCGTTGGACTGGAGTTTCTGCGTGAGCCGTGCGAGGTAGGTCTCGGGATCGATCACCCCCCCGCGCACCTGTGAGACCTGTGCCATCCACTCGGTGGTGCCTTCGTAGAGCCACACGTGTTCCGACGGCGTCGGCGTCACGAAGTTGAACTGCTCGATGATCTCGCTGTGGATGTTTAAGGGGGTCACGATGTGGAGGAACTCATGCGCGACGATGCTCGCCAACTCACCCTGCAGCAGCGCCGCGAAGTCGGCTTCGGCAAACGTGTAGGTCGAGCTGTACGAATGCTCCCATGCTCCCATGGTCACGTCCTCGAAGTGAAAGAGGAACGCGTACCGATGCACGGGAAGCTCGCCCAGGAAGTCCGCGGAGGCGGTGAGAATGTCGCGCACCGCGTCGAGAATCTGCTCCGATTGGACGGTACCGGTCTTGGAGTAGGTGAAGATGTCGACCGCCGTGCCGCGCACGTCCAGCGAGGCTACCGATAGCGTGCCGAGCAGGATCGGCGAGTCCACGACGTGGTCGTAGTTCTCCGCGCGGTACCACCCGGCCGTGTCCGGCTCGAGGGCCGTCCCCACGATCCAGCCGTCGGGCCGCACCAGTTGAATGCGGAGCGGCCGGGCCTGCATGCCGGTGGGGTAGCCGAACACGGCCTGGCCGTTGATCTGCACGTGGTCGTCCTCGATCGACGTGCCGGACATCAGGTAGACCGCGTGTTCCTGAACGGGCGTATCCCAGGTCTCGGCCAGTTCGTAGCGGATCTCGACCACATCCTCGGGCCGGCTGATGCGCCATTGGTTCGTGGAGATCTGCTCGGATGGGATGACGGCTCCCGCGGCATCGATGGCCTCGAACCGCCGCACGAAGCGCCCGATGTCCATCACCTGGTAGGTGCCGGGTGCCGTCGACGCGAACTGGTAGATCGCATTGGTCGAATCGAGGTCGTCGACCGCGAGCCGCACCTTGAAGGTGTCGTCGCTGCGGTCGGTGAGGTCCAGTGTGTAGGCGAGCGGGTCCGTGTCGACGGCTTGCGCCGACGCCAGCGCGGGGACGGCGACAGCCCACATGGCCAAGGAAACAGTGATGGCAATCGACGGCGAAACGGCGGCTCTCAGGTGGTTCATCATGACGTGCGACCTCTGGCATCGAGTGATCTGTGCAAGGGGGTCCCCCCCCGGGTACGAAGCGCCCTGGAATTGCATACGCAGAACCGCAGAAGAAGTTGCACAGCCGCGCCCAGCCCTATCGGAAGGCCGAGATGCCGGGTGTCCCCCAAGGCCTCCAGCGCTGCC
>JBDHJO010000069.1:0-13008 GCA_039586875.1 Gemmatimonadota bacterium
TGCTCGGCCGAGTCATTCGAGCGAGGACGAGCTGATGTGTGGAGTGTTCGGCGTCTACGGGCTGGAGAATGCGGCGGAGTTGACCTATCTCGGCCTCTACGCCCTGCAGCACCGCGGTCAGGAGTCCGCCGGCATCGTCAGCGTCGCGTCCGATGGTCAGGCACGGGTCCACCGCGGGCTCGGGCTGGTGCAGGACCTGTTCTCATCCGAGACGATCGAGCGACTGCAGGGCGATATCGCGATCGGCCACACGCGCTATTCGACCAGCGGCGGCGGCGGCCTGACTAATGCGCAACCGCTGGTGGTGGATTACCGTGACGGCGTGCTTGCCCTCGCGCACAATGGAAACCTGACCAACGCCGACGAGCTCCGTGCGGATCTCGTTCGCGACGGGTCGATCTTCCAGTCAGCCTCCGATTCCGAAGCACTCATCCACCTCATGGCCCGTTCGGATGCCCGAGCCGTCGAGGACCAGATCCTCGACGCCTTGGAGCGCGCGGAAGGAGCGTACTCACTACTCCTCGCTGTTGGACGCAGCCTCTACGCAGTCGTCGATCCGCGTGGGTTCCGGCCCCTCGTGCTCGGGAAGCTGAACGGCGGTTGGGTTGTCGCCTCGGAGACCTGCGCGCTCGACATTGTTGGCGCGGAAGTCGTGCGCGAGCTCGAGCCGGGAGAATGGATCCGCATCGAGAACGGCACGGTCACGGACCTTCCTCGACTCCCCAGCCAGCCGCACCGTCGGTGCGTGTTCGAGCTGATCTACTTTTCCCGTCCTGACAGCATTGTCTTCAATCGGTCGGTCGATCAGGTACGGCGCGCTCTGGGTCGCCAGCTGGCTCAGGAGCACCCGGCGCCCGGCGCCGACTGCGTGTTCTCGGTACCCGACTCCTCCAACGCCATGGCGCTCGGCTTCGCCGAGGAGAGCGGCCTCAAACTGGAGCACGGCTTGATCCGGAACCACTATGTGGGCCGGACCTTCATCAGCCCGACGCAGGCTACGCGCACCACCAAAGTCCGGATCAAGTTCAATCCGGTCGAGGACGTTATCGCCGGGAAGAGCGTAGTCGTCGTGGACGATTCACTCGTCCGAGGAACGACCTCTCGAGCACTCATCCAGATGATCCGGCAGGCTGGGGCGAAAGCAGTCCATTTCCGTCTCGCCTCCCCACCCATCACCGGACCGTGCGTGTATGGGATCGATACGCCGACCCGCGAGGAGCTCATTGCATCCAACCTGAGCATCGAGGAAATAGGGGCGCAGCTCGCGGTAGACTCGTTGGGTTACCTGTCCCTGGAGGGGACCCTCGCGGCTTCCGGCGGCGACCCCCAAGGGTTCTGCCACGCCTGTTTCTCCGGCCAGTACCCCACCACCCTCCCCGAGTCCTTCGGCGTCAGCCGGACCTCCGGACAGGCACCACGAGTTACAGCCCTGATTGACTGAATCTTCATCACAACTTCACGCACGAACGACACATTCCGGGGTGACACCTCAAACCTGGGAACGGATCATGGGGAACGTTTACGCATTTGGGAACGGCAAGGCTGACGGGCACGCTGGCATGAAGGGGGTGCTGGGCGGCAAGGGTGCGAATCTCGCGGAGATGACGCGCCTCGGCATCCCGGTCCCGCCAGGATTCACGATTGCCACCTCCTTGTGCAACGACTACGTGCGGACCGGAGAGTTCCCCGACGGTCTCGATGACGATATCCGGGCTGCCGTCCACCAACTCGAGGAGCTGACCAACCGGACATTTGGGGGAACGGAGCATCCGTTGCTCCTCTCCGTCCGATCGGGTTCCAAGTTCTCGATGCCCGGCATGATGGACACCATCCTCGATCTCGGGCTCAACGACGCCACGGCCGAAGGCCTCGCAATGGAGTCGGGCAACGCACGCTTCGCCTACGACTCCTACCGACGCTTCGTGCAGATGTACGGAAACGTGGTGCATGACATCAAGAGCAGGACGGGTGATCCGTTTGAGGAGGCCCTGCATTCCGTCCGCGAGGCACGCGGTGTCGCGCGCGACATCGATCTCGGCGAGGACGATCTTCGCAGCATCGTCGCGACGTTCAAGACGATCTTCGCTGACGAGACCGGCCAGGCGTTCCCCGACGACCCCTGGGCCCAGCTGCGTGGGGCCGTGGAGGCCGTCTTCCGCAGTTGGAACAGCCGCCGCGCCACGGACTACCGTCGCGTGCACCACATTCCGGACGATCTCGGCACTGCCGTGAACGTGATGGCAATGGTCTACGGCAATGTCAGCGAGGACTCCGGGACCGGCGTCGCCTTCACGCGGAATCCGTCCAATGGCACGCCGGGCGTGTTCGGTGAGTTCCTGATGAACGCCCAGGGTGAGGACGTCGTCGCCGGGATCCGGGACCCGGAGCCAATTGCGGCGATGGCGGACGAGCTGCCCCAAGCGTACGTGGAGTTCGAGGAGGTCTGCCGCACGCTCGAACGCCATTACCACGACATGCAGGACGTCGAGTTCACCGTCGAGCGCGGCAAGCTCTACATCCTGCAGACGCGGCGCGGCAAACGCACTGCGGCAGCGGCCGTGCGCATCGCCGTGGATCTCGTCGAGGAGGGCTTGATCGACGAGGCCCAGGCCGTGCGGCTGGTCGAGCCGGATCAGCTCAACCAGCTCCTGCATCCGACGATCGCCCCGGACGCGGATGTCGCCGTGATTGCCAAGGGCTTGCCGGCGTCGCCGGGGGCCGCGGTCGGCAAGGCGGTCTTCGACGCCGACCGCGCCGAAGAAATGGCCCGGGACGGCGAAGCGGTGGTCCTCGTTCGGCGCGAGACGAGCCCCGACGACTTCCACGGCATGGTGGCCGCGAAGGGGATCCTGACGGCTCGTGGCGGAATGACCAGCCATGCGGCCGTGGTGGCGCGCGGCATGGGCAAGTGCTGTGTAGCGGGTGCAAAGGAGGTCGACGTCGATGAAGCGGCGCGCCAGTTCAGCGTCAACGGGACAACGGTCTGCGAAGGCGACTGGGTCACCCTCGATGGGACGCTCGGCCGGGTGATCGAGGGACGCACGCCGCTCGTCGAGCCCACGCCCGGTCCGGAATTCGAGCGGATCATGGAATGGGCCGATGAGCACCGGCGCCTCCGCGTTCGGACCAATGCGGACACACCTAACGACGCCGAGCGGGGGCGGGCGTTCGGCGCAGAGGGCATCGGCCTGTGCCGGACGGAACACATGTTCTTCGAGGGCGACCGGATCATGGCCATGCGCGAGATGATCCTCGCCGATACGCTGGACGAACGCCGGGCTGCCCTGGCCAAGCTCCTGCCGATGCAACGGGAGGACTTCGCGGGGATCTTCCGCGCCATGGACGGCTATCCGGTCACGATACGCCTGCTCGATCCGCCCCTGCACGAGTTCCTGCCGCACGACGAGGGAGAGATCCGCGAGGTGGCCGAGCACCTCGGCGTGGACGAACGGAAGCTACGCCGCGCACTCGAGAGCCGTGCCGAGGCCAATCCGATGCTCGGTCACCGAGGCTGCCGGTTGGGAATGACCTACCCCGAGATCACTGAGATGCAGGCGCGAGCCATCTTCGAGGCCGCCTGCGACGTGTCGGCGGACGGGGTCGAGGTACACCCGGAGGTCATGGTGCCGCTCGTGGGCCACGTCGAGGAGCTGAGCCGGCAAAGGGAGATCGTCCGGCGGATTGCCCGCGAGGTGTTCAAGGAACGCCGCCGAGCGGTCGATTACCTGGTCGGGACCATGATCGAGGTGCCGCGCGCCTGTGCCACGGCCAATGAGATCGCCACCGTGGCCGAGTTCTTCTCGTTTGGCACGAATGACCTCACGCAGACCACGTTCGGGATCTCCCGGGACGATGCCGGGCGGTTTCTCCCCCAGTACGTGGAGTCCGGGATCCTGCCCGACGACCCGTTCCAGACGATCGACCAGAAGGGGGTCGGCGCGCTCATGCTGGTCGGCATCGAGGGGGGGCGCACGGCGAAGCCCAACCTGAAAATCGGTATCTGCGGTGAGCATGGCGGTGATCCGCGGTCCGTGCGGTTCTGTCACCGCGCAGCGTTGAACTACGTCTCGTGTTCACCATTCCGCGTACCTATCGCGCGGCTCGCCGCTGCGCAGGCAGCCCTGGAGGACAACAGTTAACACAGGCCAGAACCCGGTCGGCATGCCACCGTGACAGGCGGCCGACCGGGTGCGCCTCCAACCGAACTGGCTGTGTCCGGACCTCACAACCACGCAGACGCACGATCTCCACATATCATGTGAAACTTTATATGAGTTTCCTAAGTGTATGTTTTTGAAAGTATATGACGCCTGTATCATCAATGACACATACTTCT
Organism: Gemmatimonadota bacterium; assembly: GCA_039586875.1. Lineage (GTDB taxonomy): Bacteria > Gemmatimonadota > Gemmatimonadetes > Gemmatimonadales > GWC2-71-9 > JAOTVV01. The sequence continues at coordinate 4,337 of JBDHJO010000069.1, forward strand.
AACGTAATGCTCTAAGACTTTTCCACATCGCGTTGGATCCTGCAAATACGAGCGAGGGCCCGATCACCGACCCGGCGACGGGCCCTCAATCTGGCAGATGGAGGCGCGGGGAATCGAACCCCGGTCCGAGCCTCGATCCAAAACCGAATCTACGTGCGTAGGCTGCGGTTGAGGGTCTCCGGTGCTTGGGCCGCAACCCCCCACTCACCGGACAAGCACCTTAAGGACCTCGCCTCACACCCAGGTGCGGGGTGGTCGGCCAGCCCGACTTTGCGATACCGGCGTGTCGCCTCGGGCAGGCTCCCTCGCCGGCAGGTGCGCTAAGCGCGATGCTTAGGCAGCCAGGGCCAATTCAGTGTTGGCATTTGAAACGTTTCCCAGTGGTTTAACCAGGGAACCGGGAACCTGAGCACGCCTCGGAATCTTCACTAGACCCGTCGAAGCCAGTCGCCCCCTTCATTCTCATGACGTTGGAAAGCTAACAGGACCCGGATCCCCGGGACAGGCGGCCGTGGCCGCCGCGGTCAGGACCGGTTGATGCGGGTCGCCGCGGCCGCCGCACCGAACCCGTTGTCGATATTCACGACCACGACCCCGGACGCACAGGAGTTCAGCATGGCCAGCAAAGGGGCGACCCCCTTGAACGCCGCCCCGTATCCCACCGATGTCGGTACGGCAATCACGGGCACCCCGACGAGCCCACCGACAACGCTGGGGAGGGCGCCATCCATGCCGGCCACCACGATGATGACGGCCGCACCGCGCAGCTCCTCGGAGCGTCGCAGGACCCGGTGAATGCCGGCTACCCCGACATCGGCGATGAGCTCGACGCGGTTCCGCATCGCTCTCGCCACCGCGACCGCCTCCTCGGCGACCGGCAGATCGCTGGTGCCGGCGGTGAGGACGAGGACCGTCCCCCTCCCTTCCGGCTCCGGAGCAGGGTCTGTCTCCAAGTGCACAATCCGCGCAAGGTTGTTGACGTGGGCGGCCGGGAAGCGCTGCGCCAGCTCGGCTCGCGTGGTGTCGTCCGCGCGCGTGGCGAGGAAGGTACCTGACGCCCGTTCGAGGCTTTGGCAGATGCCGATGACCTGCTCGGTCGTCTTACCCTCGCAGTAGACGACCTCCGGGAAACCCTGCGAGAGCGGGCGCAGGTGATCGACGTGTGCGTACCCCAGCTCCTCGACCGGATAGCGGCGGAGCCGCTCGAGGGCCTCAGCCTCCGTGACCTGCCCCAACGCCACCGCGCCGAGCAGCTCCCGCAGCCATGCCTCCGTCACCCGACCCCCGCCGTCCGACCCTCGAGATACTCGCCGAAGATGCGATCGACCTCGCTCATGGACTCGACGTGATGCAGCCGGTCCCGAAGCGCAGCGGCACCCGGCATACCCTTCACGTACCAGCCGAGGTGCTTGCGAAATTCGACGGCGGTCCGACGGGAGTCCCCCTGAATCTCGATCTGCAGCCGGGCGTGCCGGAGTGCCACCTGCAACCGCGTCTCCGGATCGGGACGTTCGGGGAGTTGCCGTCCGTCGAGCAGCGCACGCGCCTCACCGAAAATCCACGGATTCCCGAACGAGCCGCGCGCAATCATGACACCGTCACACCCGGTCTCGTTCCGCATACGCACGGCGTCTGCGGCGGTCTTGATGTCCCCATTCCCGACGACCGGGATGCTGAGCGCCTCCTTGACGCGTGCGATCTCCTCCCACGTGGCCTGCCCGCGGTACATCTGCGTGCGGGTCCGGGGGTGCAGCGTGAACATCGCCGCGCCGGCATCCTGACACCGGAGGGCGATCGCGACCGGGTCGCGGGTTGCCTCGTCCCACCCGCTGCGTGTCTTCACGGTCACCGGTATCGCAACAGCCCCTTGCACGGCACGGATGATCCGCTGCACCAACCCCAGATCCCTGAGGCACCCCGACCCGCCGTTCCGCTTCACCACCTTCTTCACCGGACACCCGAAGTTGATGTCGATGAAGTCCGGCGCGTAGTACCGCACTACGAGCTCCGCCGCCTCGGCCATACCGTCCGGATCCGCCCCGAACAGCTGAATGCCGATCGGCCGCTCCTCCTCGGTGAAATACGCGCCGTCGTGCACGTTCTTGAGACCGCGTCGCAGTCCCTCACCCGACAGGAACTCGGACACGACCACGTCCGCCCCGAACGTTCGGCACAGCCGGCGGAACGGTGGTTCCGAGACACCGGCCATCGGTGCCAGGAAGAGCGGCACATCGTGCGTGACGGGAAACGGGAACTCCATTGGTGCGAACTTAACGGCCCCCCTGATTCAGTACAACCGCGCGTTTGCCGTCCACCCGCTGCACCATTACGTTCAACGATTGGTTCACCTGTGCAACCACAACACACGTGCGCTTATGCATCTACGCGAGTTCTTCTCAGCCGACGCGATCTCTCTCGCCATCGAGAGCGACGCGAAGGATGACATTCTCAAGGAAATGATCGGCCTGCTCCGACTCGACGAGAAGTCCGGGGGCATGTTGTACAAGATGCTCAAGCGGCGCGAGAACTTGGGATCGACGGGCATCGGCCGCGGGATCGCGATCCCGCACTGCCGGTCCCTCGTGGTAAAGCGGTTACGTGTCGCGTACGGCCGGAAGCTCGACGGCGTGGACTTCAAGGCAATCGACGACAAGCCCGTGCATCATTTCTTCCTGATCGTGGCCCCACCGCTCGAGGTCTCCAATCAGTACCTGCCGGTGCTCGGAAAGATCGCGCAGTTCGCCAAGGAACCGGACGTGCCGGAACGGCTCAGCGCCCTCGAGACGCCGGACGGCTTCCTGGACTTGCTCGACGAGAAGGGAATCTGACCTGCGTGCGTCGGGTTCGCTCGGCGCCGTTCACTCCCACTCGATCGTGGCGGGCGGTTTGGAGCTCACGTCATATGCCACGCGGTTCACGCCCTCGACCTCGTTGATGATCCGGTTGGCGATCCGCCCCAGCACCTCGGGCTGGAACGGGTACCAATCGGCCGTCATGCCGTCAGTGCTCGTCACGGCGCGAAGCGCTACGACGTTCTCGTAGGTTCTCGAGTCCCCCATCACACCGACGGCCTGCACCGGCAGCAGCACGGCGAACGCCTGCCAGATGTCGTCGTAGACGCCGGCGTCACGGATCTCCTCGATGTAGATCGCGTCCGCTTCCTGCAGGGTCCGCAGCGCCTCCCGTGTCACCGGCCCGAGGATGCGAACGGCAAGTCCCGGTCCCGGGAACGGGTGGCGGCCGACGATCTCCTCCGAGAGCCCGAGTTCCCGGCCAACCTGGCGCACCTCGTCCTTGAAGAGCTCGCGCAACGGTTCGATCAACTCGAACGGCAGGTCGGGACGCAATCCGCCGACATTGTGGTGGGTCTTGATGGTGACCGACGGCCCGCCGCGCGGCGACACCGACTCGATGACGTCCGGGTAGAGCGTCCCCTGCACCAGGAATCCGACGTCGTCCCCGACGTCCTTGGCACCCTCCTCGAACACGTCGATGAACGTGTGCCCGATGATCCGTCGCTTCTCCTCGGGATCTTCGACGCCAGCAAGCCGTTCGAGAAAGAGGTCCTGTGCCTCCACGACCCTGAGGTCGATACCCAGGTGCCCGCTGAACATCCGCTCCACCTGCTCGCGCTCGTGCAGCCGCAACAGCCCGTGATCGACAAAGATGCAGGTGAGTCGGTCGCCGAGCGCGCGATGCACCAACACCGCGGCGACCGCCGAGTCGACGCCACCGGAGAGCCCGCAGATCGCGCGCTGGGCCGGCCCAACGCGCTCCCGGACGATGGCCACCTGCTCGGCGATGAAGTGCCCTGCCGTCCAATCCGGCTCGCAGTGGCAGATGTCGAACAGGAAGTTCCGCAGCACTTCCCCGCCACGCGGCGTGTGGGCGACTTCCGGATGGAACTGCACACCGTAGAGACCGCGCTCAGCGTCCGCGAACGCGGCAATGGGGGAGTTGCGCGAGGCACCGAGCAGGTGGAACCCTTCCGGCAAATCGGTCACGCGGTCCCCGTGGCTCATCCACACCTGAATGCGCTCGCCCGCCGTGAATCCGGCAAAGAGGCCTTCCGGCTCGCGGATCTCCAAGTCCGCCCGACCGTATTCTCGCTCGCCCGCCGCCTCCACCGACCCGCCGCCCGCGAGCGCCACGAGGTACATGCCGTAGCACACGCCGAGCACGGGCACGTCGAGTTTCGCCACGTCGGGGTCGAGTTGCGGTGCACCGTCTTCGTACACGGAATTCGGCCCTCCGGAAAGGATGATCCCCCGCGGGGCCAACCGCCGCACCTCGTCAGCAGGCAACGGTGGATGGATCTCGCAGTACACGTGACTCTCCCGCACCCGGCGGGCGATGAGCTGCGTGTATTGCGATCCGAAGTCGAGAATCAAGATCCCGTTGGTCAGCGCCGTCATGTTGCCCGCCCACCGGCTCGCGATGCGGACGACCAGGCGTCGCCCGAATCGAGTTGGTCAAGCGTGGACTCTCCGCGCATCAGGTCCTCCAGGGATTCCCGCGCACGGATCACGGCCCACTGTGAACCGTCCACGAGCACCTCCGGTGCCCGTGGACGGGAATTGTACGTGGAGCTCATGGAGAACCCATGCGCCCCAACCCCCGTGACCGCCAGGAGCGCCCCGGTTCCCACCCCGGGTAACCGACGGTCGCGCGCCAGGAAGTCACCCGTCTCGCACACCGGTCCGACCACATCCACAACCGAGCCGGCGTCGGCAGAGTCGTCGGACGCCGGGGTCACGACCTCGACCCCGTGCACCGCATCGTACAGGCTCGGCCGCAGGAGATCGTTCATGGCTCCATCGACGATGGCGAAGGTGCTTCCGCCGGACCGCTTGAGATAGAGACACCGCGTGAGCAGCACACCTGCCGCACCAACGAGGTACCGGCCCGGCTCGACTGCCAGCCGAAGCCCGGTTGCCTCGGTCAGAGGCGCGAGCGCCGCCGCATAGTCCTCGACGGTCATCGGCGTTTCGTCCTGATAGCGTATGCCGACCCCTCCGCCTGCATCGACGGTTTCCAGTGTCTCCACACCCTGCGCACGGACCGCCGCAACGACCTTCACGAGCCGGTCGGCAGCCTGCCGAAACTCGGCCGGGTCGAGAACCTGCGAGCCGATGTGCATTCCCAGCGCCACCAGGCGCACGTGCGAGTTCCCCCGCACCATCTCCACCAGCGCGGAGACCTCCTCGAGCCCAACGCCGAACTTGAGACCGGCCCGACCTGTTTGCGTGTACGGGTGGGTCGCAACACCGACGTCAGGATTGACGCGAATGCCCATCCGCACCTCGACACCGCGACGCACGGCCACCGCCTGTAGTGCCCGGAACTCGTCGAGCGATTCCACGTTGACCAGGTGGATGCGCTGGGTCACCGCTTGCTCGAGCTCATCCTGCCGCTTGCCGACGCCGGAAAACACGATGTCGTTGGGCCGAAATCCGGCGTGAAAGGCCCGCGCCAACTCACCAACGGACACGACATCCGCACCCGCACCGAGGCGCCGGACGAGGCCCAAGACAGCGAGATTGCTATTCGCCTTCACCGAGTAGAAGATGCGATGCGGCCGACCTTCCAGTGCACTCGAGAGGTCCCGGTACTGCACCCGGATGGCTTCGGCATCGTAGACGTAGGCGGGCGTACCCACCCGCCGGGCGATGCTCTCGAGAAGCGCCTGCCGGTCGGTCAGTACGCTCGCGCCCATACGCCTTCCGCCACCGCCGCCCGTCCACACCACACGCACGTCGCCGGGGTCGGATCAGATCGAAACTCCTCATCCGGCAGTACGCGCGTGGTTGCCTTCGTAGCCTGTTGGATCGCCGCCTCGCAGGCCTCATCACCACAGTAGCCGCCGTACGCAAACCCCGCGCTGCTCTCCATCAGTTCAATGAGCTGTTCCTTGGTCACGTTCCGCTGAGAGTGCGATTCGCGGCGCTCCCGAGCCTGCTCAAACAGGCCGTCCTGGATTTCCTGGAGTGCCGCGGTGACCGACGGCACGATCTCGCTCCACGCCACAGGGCTCTTGCCGCCCGTGCGGCGCGCAAGGACAGCCTGCTCGCTCTGCACGTCGCGTGGCCCGACCTCGAGGCGTACCGGCACCCCCCGGGACTCCCACTCGAAATACTTGGCGCCCGGCTTCATTCCATCGCGGTCGTCCAGGTGCACGCGCACCCCTGCGTCATGCAGCACCGCTTTGAGTCGCATTCCCGCTTCGAGCACGGCCGCCCGGTCGTCATCCTTGCGGAAGATCGGCACGATCACGACCTGCGTCGGAGCCAGGCGCGGCGGGCACACGAGCCCGACGTCGTCACTGTGGCTCATGATCAACCCGCCGATGAGGCGCGTGGACACACCCCACGAGGTGCTCCATACGTAGTCCAATCCACCGTCTGCCGTCTGATACTGCGTGCCGAACGCCTTGGCGAAGTTCTGCCCGAGGAAGTGCGACGTGCCCGCCTGCAGTGCCTTGTTGTCCTGCATGAGCGCTTCGAGAGCGTAGGTCCGCACCGCGCCGGCGAACTTCTCCGACTCCGTCTTGACGCCGGTCACCACCGGCATCGCCATCCACTCCTCCATGAACCGCCGGTACAGCCCGAGGATGCTCTGCGTCTCGGCCTCGGCCTCCTCAGCGCTCGCATGCGCGGTGTGGCCTTCCTGCCAGAGGAACTCGGTCGTCCGCAGGAACAGACGCGTGCGCATCTCCCACCGCACGATGTTCGCCCATTGATTCAACAGAACGGGCAGATCCCGGTAGCTCTGCACCCACTTCGACAGCATTGCGTAGATGATCGTCTCCGACGTGGGCCGCACGACCAGCGGCTCCTCCAGCTTCTTCCCTCCCCCGTGCGTGACCACGGCCGTCTGCGGTGCGAACCCCTCGACGTGCTCCGCCTCCTTGTGCAGGAAGCTCTCGGGTATGAAGAGCGGGAAGTACGCGTTCTCGTGACCCGTCTCCTTGAACATCGCATCGAGCGCGCCTTGCATCAGCTCCCAAATGCGATAGCCGCGTGGCCGAATCACCATGCACCCTCTGACGGGCGAGTAGTCCGCCAGTTGGGCGCGCATGATCACATCGTTGTACCAGGCGCTGAAGTCTTCCGCTCGCGGTGTGATTCCTTGCTCGTCGGCCATCGCAGAATGTGTCGTGTTGAGGTGAGTGAAGATGTGTATCTCGATGTCGGGTTCCGGCGTTATCCCCCGTCCCGAACCGCATGATCGACGCGGTGCTGCACCCATGATCCGATCTCGTCGAGGCGCACGCGGTGCTCCTCGCCCGCTCCGAGATCACGAACGACGGCCTCGCCCAGCTGCCGCTCATCCGGTCCAACCACCACGGCGAGGGGCGCCGCCCGGGCAGCAGCCAACTTGAGCTGCTTGGCAACGGACTGGTGCTTGAGGGCGTACTCGACTCGCAGCCCCTGGTCACGGAGCTCATGTGCCAGTCGCAGCACGGGACGTTGGTCTTCGCCGGTGACGGCGACGAGAAACACGTCCAACGGCGAACCCGCACCACCATCGCCCTTCTGACGAATCAACTCCCCGAGCACGACGTCGCCCATGCCGAAACCGACCGCCGGGAGGTCGACACCGCCGAGGGCTTCCAACAAGCCGTCGTAGCGTCCTCCGCCGCAGATGGCTCGAAGGCTCCGCGTGGCATCGAACAACTCGAAGACGATGCCGGTGTAGTAGGCCAGGCCGCGCACGATCGACAGATCTACGTCGACGAAGCCCCCCAGCCCCATGCCGTCCAGCGCCTCGACGCACTCGATCAGCGGTGCGGTGACCTCGTCGTCGATCCCGGCATCGGTTGCCGCACTGCGCACCGTCTGAAGGGTCCGAAGCGCTCCCACACCGATGGCACCGTCCGCCGCCGCTTCATCCAGTCCGGTCGCGCGCACGAGATTCTGTACAAGCGCATCCCTGGGCTCACGCTCGATCTTGTCGATCTGTTGATACGCAGCTTGGATCTGTGGCTCAGTGAGCCCCCGGGCGGTCAACAGTCCCTGGGCAACCCGGCGATCGGAAAGCCGGACGCGAACATCGCGCTCATCCAGCCCGAATGCCCGCATCACATCGATCGCTGCGGCGATCAGCTCGGCGTCGGCGAGCGGACCAGACTCACCAATGAGATCCATGTTGAGCTGGAAGTGCTCGCGGAGCCGGCCCCGCTGCTGCCGCTCGTAGCGGAACAGCTGGGGCATCGAGAACCACCGTATCGGCTTCTTGAGGGCTCGCGCCCGCTGCGACACCATGCGGGCGAGCGTCGGGGTCATTTCCGGACGCAGTGAAACCGCCCGGCCGCCCTTGTCCTCAAAGGCGTACAGCTGATCGACGATCTCCTCACCGCTCTTCTCCGTGTACAACTCGAGAGGTTCGAGCGGCGGACCATCGTATTCCTCGAACCCGTACCGGGCGGCGACCTCGCGCCAGACCTCGAAGATCCGGTTACGAAACGCCGCTTCGTCGGGGAAGAAATCGCGAAAACCTGGGAGCGCTTGCGTGCGCATCGAAGCAATCTATCCGAATGGCGCGAAGCCGGGCAACCGCGCCATCGCGTCGCCGACGGTATGGAACGAACCGGTGACCAGCACGGTCGCCCCCTCCGCCTCTGCCATCGAGAGCGCCCGATCGAAATCCGGCTCCACCGTTGCCTCCGGGGC
>JBDHJO010000069.1:13058-16106 GCA_039586875.1 Gemmatimonadota bacterium
TTCCTCGAGGCGCCACCGCCGCCCCTCCGGTGCCGAGGGCGGCGTCGTCAACCAGAGCCGATCGACGACCGGCGCGAGCTGCCTGAGCATCACCCCCCAGTCCTTGTCCCCGAGAATGCCGACGACCGCGTGCACCGGATGTGGCAACGCCATCTCCCTCAGCGCCTCGATCAGGACCGCCAGGCCCATCGGGTTGTGCGCGACATCGAACAACCACTTCCCGCGACGGTCGATTCGACCCGGGAGTCGCACAGCTGCAAACCCCTCGTCCCGCTCGGCTGTCGAAGGCCGGAGGGCCTCCGGCAAGGCACTCAGCACGACTGCCGCCACCGCCGCATTCCGCCGCTGGAATGCGCCACGGAGTCCGAGGTCGCCGTCGTAGGACGCGTCCGCGTCGACTCGAATCGGTCGAGCACCCGCACCGAGTGCGGTCTGCTCCAGTACGGCTGCGAGGGCACCGTCTGTCTCACCGATCACGAACGGGCGTCCGGCCTTCGCAATCCCAGCCTTCTCCCGAGCGATGCCTTCGAGGGAGGATCCGAGATAGTCTACGTGCTCGAGCCCGACCGCCGTCACGACACTGACCAGCGGATCGATGACGTTGGTGCAGTCCAGGCGACCGCCAAGCCCGACCTCGATCACCGCGACGTCGGCCCCACGTGCCGCGAAGTCCGCAAATGCGATCGCCGTTGTAGCTTCGAAAAAGCTGGCCTGGACCGCCTCGATCGTCTCTCGGAGTTCCTCCGTCCACGTCGCGAAGGCGCCGCCCGAGATGGGCCGGCCATCGACCACCATGCGCTCACGAACATCGACGAGGTGCGGCGAGGTATAGGCCGCTACGCGCCAACCGGCACGGCGGAGCGCTGCGGCAACCAGGGTCGTGACCGACCCCTTGCCGTTGGTCCCACCCACGTGAATCGTCGGATACTGGCGTTCGGGATGACCAAGTCGCTCGAGGAGGGCCCGCGTCGGTTCGAGCGACCACTTCCTGCCCCCGTTGGTACGCGGGAACAGGTATGCCTGCGCGTCGGCAAAGCTGAGTGTCAGTCGCTGACCTCCGCCTCCGGCGCGCCCGTCATCATCCGAAGGAGCCGGGCGATCGTCGAGCGTAACTGCGCCCGCGGGACTACGATGTCGACCATCCCATGCTCCTCGAGAAACTCGGCGGTCTGAAAGCCATCCGGCAGGTCTTGGCCGATCGTCTGCTTGATCACTCGTGGACCAGCAAACCCGATCACCGCCCCGGGTTCGGCGATGTTCACGTCTCCTTGCATCGCGTAGGATGCCGAGACGCCACCCGTCGTCGGGTTCGTGAGGAGCGAGACGAATGGCACACCGGCGCGGCGCAACGCCGACATCAGTGCCGACGTCTTCGCCATCTGCATCAGGCTGAGCACCCCCTCCTGCATCCTGGCGCCGCCGGAGGCCGAGACGAGAATGAGGGGAGCACGATGCTCGATCGCATGCTCGATCAGCCGGGCGACCTTCTCGCCGACCACCGATCCCATGGACCCGCCCATGAACCGGAAGTTCATCACACCGATGGTGATGGGCATGCCCTCCAGCTTGGCATGCCCGGCGATCAACCCGTCTTGGTCGCCCGCCTTGTCCTTCGCCGCTGACAGCCGCGAAGGATATCCCTCGAATGTCAGTGGGTCCTTGGAGCGAAGGTCGCCGTACAACTGCGTGAAGGTGCCGCGATCCGCCAAAATCTCGATGTACCGGCGTGCCGAAATCCGCCGATGGTGCCCGCACTGCGGGCATACCTGCAGCGCGCGGTCGAACTTCTCATTGATGTCGACATGCCCACACTGCTCGCACTTGCCCCAGGCATCCGCCGGTATCTCAAGCTTCGCACGCTGGGACGTGCGGGAACGTCGGTCCTTCCGAAACCATGCCATGGCTTGCCCTGCTAAATGAGGGGGACCGCCCGCGTGCCATCGCGGCGTCCGTGAAGCTTGAAATGTCGCCGGTCACTCGATCACACGCCAGCCCCGGGGCTCCGTCACAGCGGGTCGTATTTTGACAGGCGCCCTTCCCAGGCGATCCGCATGACAAGCCCAACGGCAATACAGCTCGTGAGGAGAAACGACCCGCCGTACGAGAAGAACGGCAGCGGAATGCCGATGATGGGCATGATGCCAACCGTCATGCCGACATTCACGAAGACGTGTGTCAGGAACATCCCGCCAATGCCTGCCGCTATGAGCGACGAGTAGCTGTCGACCGCGCGCGCCGCGATGCGGATACATGCGAACAGCAGCGCGGTGTACAGTGCCAGCACGAGCACGACGCCCGCGAATCCGAACTCCTCACCGAGCACGGAGAAGATGAAATCGGTGTGCTGTTCCGGAAGGAAGGCGAGTCGCTTTTGCGTACCGGCGGTGAACCCCTTGCCCAACACTCCCCCGGAGCCGATCGCGACCTTGGACTGGATGATGTTCCAGCCGGCGGCCCGCGGATCGGTCTCGGGATTCAAGAACGAGAGCAGTCGATCCTGTTGGTAGGACGCCAGTCGGTTCCAGAGTTCGAGCACCACCACGCCCATGGTCACGTTCCCAAGCCATACGGCCAGTCCTTCGGCGACGTAGGGCCGGACCCAGAGAAGGATCACCGTCAGCACGATGATCCATGCTCCCCACGACACCGTTGAGAACGCGAACAGCAGCGAGAGCAACGGCGACGCCAGCATGAGCAGCAGCCAATGGTTCACCCCGGCCCAGAACAGGGCGGCAAAGAGAATGCCGACGAACACCAGCGCGCTCCCGAGATCGGGCTGCAAGCCGGTCAACACGAACGGAATCGCCACAATGGCGACACTGGGTAGGAGCTGCGTCAGGGTGAAAGGGGTTTCCCGGGTCCCGCCGAGATGCCGGGCGAGCATGAGAATGGTCGCGATCTTCGCAAGCTCAGCCGGCTGACCGAGACGCACGCCGCCGATCGCAAGCCAGGACTTGCTTCCGGCGGCGGTTCCCGCTCCGGTACCGAAGATGAGCGTAAGCCCGAGCAGGATGACGGCTCCCCAGTAGGCCGCCGGCGTGAGCCATT
>JBDHJO010000266.1:0-3094 GCA_039586875.1 Gemmatimonadota bacterium
AGCGCGGACGTGAAGCGGTCGGCCGGGCTCTTGGCCAGCGCCTTCTGGACGGCTGCATCCACGTTCACCGGCACCATGTCGCGCGTCTGCGTGATCGGCGACGGGCGCTCCGAAAGAATCTTCGCGACGATGGCCTGGACACTCTTCCCGCTGTGCGGCGGTTCACCGGTGAGCATCTCGTACACCACCGCGCCGAGGGAGTACACGTCGCTGCGTGCATCGAGCTCGCGGTCGCCCGTCGCCTGCTCGGGGCTCATGTAGTGCGGCGTGCCCAGCGACAGCCCGGTCTCGGTCAGCCGTGCCCCTCCGGCTTGGCTCACCGCGAGGGCGATGCCGAAATCGGCAACTACCGCCTGCCCACCCTGGAAGAGGATGTTCTCCGGCTTGATGTCGCGGTGCACGACACCGCGCTCGTGCGCGAACTGCAGGGCTGCCGCGATCTCGCGCGCAACCTGGAGGGCGTCGTCCACGCTGAGCTGCCGTTCGCGATCGAGCTTGTCGCGCAGCGTCTCGCCCTCGACGTACGGCATCACGTAGTACAGGAACGTGCCGGCTTCGCCCGAGTCGTAGAGCGCGAGGATATTCGGGTGTTGCAGGTTGGCCGTGACCTTGATCTCGTTCAGAAACCGCTCGGCCCCGATCACCGCGGCGAGCTCTGGCTGCAACACCTTGAGCGCGACCTTGCGGTCGTGCTTCACGTCGTGCGCGAGATAGACCGTCGCCATGCCACCCGCACCGAGCTCGCGCTCGATCACGTAACGGTCGGCAATGGCGACTTTGAGTTTCTCGATGATTTCGCTCACGAACGTGTCCTTACATCAGTATCTATTCCGGCATCAGTCGTCGCGTGCAAGGCGCAAGGGGCAACGTGCAACGGACCATGCCCTCGGGATCGCACACGTTGCACGTTGCACGTTGTACGTTGCGCGCCGCAGGCGGTCACCGTCCGCCCAACCGTTCCTGGAGTTCGTCAAACCAGTTGAGCACGACATACAGGCGGTTGTCGGCGGGCGCGCCGGTGTCGTCTTCGCTCTGCCGGTCACTCACCACCGGCACGATGAAGCGCTTGCCATCCGGATGCACATCCCACCCCTGCGAGTTCATGTTTGCCGCAAGGACAAACTCGGGTTGCCCTACGGAGACCCGTGGTTCCCGAGTGATCGGCACGGCAAACAGCGTATCCGGCGACATACCTTGCACAATGCGCCAGAAGTAGAGCGTCCGACCGTCGGGCGACCAGCGCGGCTCTTGGCCACCCCCGAACGACACCCGCCATTTCCCCTCAGGCACCGGGAAATCACGCAACCACACCTCCATGACATCGGTCTCCCTCGACACGAAGGCGGCGAGGGCACCGTCCGGGGCACGCGCGAAGTCCCACTCCCCCCAGGGGCTCTGGAGATACGGCACGGGGTCCCCCCCACCGGACAGATCGAGGATGAACAGGTCCGAATTGCCCGACGCATCGTTTTCAAAGACGATCGTGTCGCCCGGCAGCCACGCGACCGGCTGCTGATTGCCCGGGAGGGTGAGCACCCGGAGCGCCTCGGCGCTGTTGTCCGCGGGCTTGATGTACGGGTCCTCGCCCGTGGTGCTGTCGGTCCCCTCGATGTTGAACAGCAGGCGCGTACCGTCGGGTGACCAGACCGGCACATCGTTGTCGCCGTCGAACGTGATCTGCGTGACCGTCTCCGTCACGAGATCGAAGGTGAACACGTCGTTCGCCGGCGCGCGCAGCGGATCGAACTGCTCGAACGCGATGGCACGGCCGTCGGGGGAGAACCGGGGATAGATGCGGCGTGCTTCCGGCAGGCGTAGTGTGTCCGCCCGGCCATCGCGGTCGAACAGCGTGAGCCGGGTCGCGAACTCTGCCACACCACTGCCTATGGAAGCGCCTGCTTCGTAGACGATGGTCCCGTTTTCCGACACGCTGAACCCACGGTTGCGGAATCCCGATGCGACCTGGTCGAGGACACGAACGGGCGCACCGGTCACCTGGTGCGTGGCGAGGTCGAACGGTACCGCGAACAGCCCGCCGCTTTGGGGCACGTACAGGATGTGTCCGGTGCGGACGTACACCGGCCCCCGCCCGTCGGGCAGGATCTGCACCGTGGTGTCGGCCGCAAAGGCGTACAGTGCTACCCCCCCACCCCGGCCGTTGCCCAGAATCCCCGATCCATCGGGCAGCATGAACGGACCGCCGAACCCAAACGCCGTCCCCTTGAGCGGGACCAGTGCGCCACCGCCCGGGGGTACGAGGTGCATCCCATTCGGGCCGGTAAACAGGATCGTCGTGTCGACCGTCCAGCTCGGCGCCCACGGGCTGACCGCACCGCGATCGACGACGGTGAAGGTGCCGCTGCCGGAGACGGCCGCCTTCACGAGGGTACTCTGGCGATCGTTGCGAAAGACCAGCCACTCGCCGTCGGGTGAGAAATGGTGTCCAATCACATTCTCGGTTCCGGGCACTCGACGGAAATCGGCATCGCGGATCCCGCGCACCCAAATACCCGACTCGCCGCCGCGCGTGCCGTTGACCGCAAGCATGGTTCCGTCCACCGAGATAACGACGTCGGAGTTTCGAGCCTGTACAATCCCACCAAGGTTGAGGTCGAGCCTCGCCACAGCCCTATCCGGCCCCGGTTGCGGCCTGAGCCAACCCCAGAGAGCCAGCGCCGCAACCAACGCAAACGCCGTGGGGAGGCCAACTCGCCGCCACACCGGTGTCCCTTGCGTCCCCGCGGTGGCGTGCGCAACAGGGGCAGTGGTTGGCAGCGTGAATCCGGGATTGCTCAGCGCATCCGCAAGCGCCGCCGCCGTCTTGAACCGATCCGCCGGCATCTTCGCCAGCGCCTTCCCGATCGCCGCCGCGACGTGCCCGGGCACCGTGTCCCGGGCGGTCGTCACCGGCGGTGCTTTTTCCGTGATCACCTTCGCCACGATCGCCTGCGCCGAATTGCCCGTGTACGGCGGATCGCCGGCCAGCATCTCGAACAGCATCGCCCCCAGCGAGTAGATGTCGCTCCGGGCGTCCAGCTCGCGGTCGCCCATCGCCTGCTCGGGGCTCATGTAGTGCGGCGTCCCGATGCTCAGG
>JBDHJO010000267.1:0-3074 GCA_039586875.1 Gemmatimonadota bacterium
CGCATGCTCCAGGGCAGCGTCGGCAAGACCTACGTCGCCGCGGTCGCCCTCCAGCTCGTGAGCGACGGACGGCTCGACCTCGACGCCAAGGTGTCCGCCTACCTCGGCGACGAGCCGTGGTACGCACGGCTCCCGAACCACGCGGACGTGACCGTGCGGCAGCTCATGACCCACACGAGCGGCATCATCCGGTACGAGTTCAACGAGCAGTTCATCACGGACCTGGTGGCCGACCCGGACAGGGTGTGGAAGCCGGTGGAGCAGCTGGCGTACCTCTTTGACACCGAGGCGCCGTTCCCGGCCGGAGAAGGGTGGGACTACTCCGATACGAACTACATCATTCTCGGGATGATCATCGAGCGGCTCACCGGGACGGCGTACTACGACGAGCTGGAGCGACGCATCCTCGAACCGCTCGGCCTCGACAACACGGTGCCATCCAACGCGCGTCGGATCCCGGGGTTGGTGCAGGGCTACGCGGGCGTCGACAACCCGTTTCGGTTGCCCGAGGCCGTGCTCGTGGACGGCGAGTTCGTGATCAACCCGCAGTTCGAGTGGACGGGCGGCGGCATCGCGTCGACCACGGCCGACCTGGCCCGTTGGGCGAAGCTCCTGTACGAAGGCGAAGCGTTCGATGCCGCGATGCTCCCAACGATGCTCGACGGCGTGCCCGCGCGACTCGGACCGAACACGCGCTACGGGCTCGGCGTCATCATCCGCGACACGCCGCTCGGGCCCGCATGGGGACACAGTGGGTTCTTTCCGGGGTACCTGACCGAGATGGTGTACTTCCCGGACCACGGCATCGCCGTCGCCGTGCAGTTCAACACGAGTGACGTGCGAAGCTTGGCGATGAGTCCGGGGAGGGTGCTGATGGAGCTCGCGCAGGTCGCCGCCGGGTCGTAACCCGTCCGGGCCTACGCCGGCGGCTCGTCCTTGCCGCCTTCCAGGCCGAGCGCGTCCCCCACGCGAGGATCGACGCTCCGGAGATGCAGGTCACGCTGCGGGAACGGAATCTCGATGCCCGCCTCCGCCAAGGCCTCGTAGGCACTGGCGAAGACGTCGGTGCGCAGTTGCCACCACCCGTCGAAGTTCGTGGTCCACACCCAGATCGTGAAGTCGAGCGAGCTGTCGCCGAATCCGATGAAGTGTGTCGTCACCGGGGGATCTCGCAGGCAATCGGGGTGTTGCGCAGCGACATTCGTAAGCAGTTCGATCACTTTGCGCGGGTCCGAGCCGTACGCGACGCCGACGGGAACCTCCACGCGCCGTCGCCGATCCGAGAGGGTCCAGTTGACGACGCGACCCGCGATCAGATCCGCATTCGGGACAATTACCTCTGAGCCGCTGAACGTCCGTACCGTGCTCGACCGGATGCCGATATTCTGCACCTTCCCCATCAAGCCCTCGATCTCGATCGTGTCGCCGATCTGGATCGGCCGCTCGAAGAGCAGGATCAAGCCGGAGATGAAGTTGTTGACGACGTTCTGGAGCCCGAAGCCGATACCGACGCTCAGTGCGCCGAGCACCAGCGCCAACTGGCTCAAGTCGAGCCCGGCCGCACCGATGGCGAAAAGGAAGCCGAGAGCGATGAGAACGTAGTACACGAGGCTGGACACCGCGTCGCCCACTCCACGTGGCAGCGTGACGCGTGCCAATACGTCGTCCCGGAGTAACGCCCGGACCGTGCGCGCCACGGTGAGCGTGAGCCACACGGCGAAGACAAAGACGACCACGTCACCCAGCGAAATCGACCACGACCCAATGGTGAGGTGCTTGCGCAGCGCTGCGGAGATCCCGTCGATCGCCGGCTGGAGGGTTCGGGTCTCGCGACCGAGCACGTACAGCCACATGACGACGGCAGCGAGACGCAGGAAGGCACGCGCGCGGGAGACGACTCGGGATCGGTTGCGGTCGACCACGCGAAGCTGGTGCCGGAGCGTGGTCTCGACGAACACGGTCGCCAAACCCTCCGCAACGGCCACAACCGCAACCAGCGCCACTGCGGCCGTCGCTGCGTTCACTGCCCCGTTTACGAGCACGAGGCTGAGGCCGACCAGGCCGGCGACATTGGTGAGCACCGCGGTACCCGTCATGCCGCCACCCACCACGGTCAGCATCCGTGCGATGCGCCACCACCGGGAGCCTGCGGCCCATTCCTCGACCCGTGGCGATCTGAAGAACATGACGGCACCAACGAGTGTGGTGACCTGTAGACCGAGGAGGGTGAACCGGTACGACCGGGGGCCCAGTGGCACGATCTCCAGCAACATCTCGATGGCAAAGAGCGCGAGCACGGCCCACGCGATGCGCACCGCAGCGCGACTGACGACGCTGGGCAACAGAATCGCCAGCAGCGGCACGCCCACGATCCACAGCAGGCTGAAGAAGGCCTCGGGTGCCGGTGTGTGAATCAACCGGGACAGCGCCAGCCCGGTCAGCACCGCGGCCGGTATCGGTCGCGCGAACAGCTCGGCAGGAGCGATGATTTCGTACTCGGCGGTCTGCCACCTCGCTGCGCGGCCGCGCAGGGTAAACACGGCCAGCAACAGCACCGCCATCAACGAAAGGTGCAGGAACACACGGCCACGGTGCTCGGTGACGTACTGTCGGATCGCCCGCAGGCGCTGTCCCTCGGTCTGCACGAACAACGAGATGGGGCGAGCCTGCTCCGCTGGCGCCGTCAACACTTCCCAGATCGGAATCGCGTCGCGTTGGAACAACCGCCGGCGGGCGACATTCTGTGCCTCGCGGATCGTGCCGATGGTCTCGGACATCACGACCAGGGTCTGTGCCGCCTGATCTTGCAGTGCGAGCAATCGCTCCCGCGGGGCCTGCAGTCCGGTCTGCACCGAGTCGATCGACCGAATCGTGCTGCGGATTCGGTCGCGCAGCTCCGCTGTGAGATCCGCGGCGGGTGTGGAGTCGCGGGTCAGTTCCCAGACGGTTCGCGTGTGGCTGAGCGAATCGCGGACACCGTCGAGGATCCGTGAGCGGGCAGCCAGTTGGTCCTGCCACCCGACCAGTTGGCGTTCGAGGACGCGCCACTCGCGTTCGATCTCGAGGAGATTGTC
>JBDHJO010000268.1:0-3073 GCA_039586875.1 Gemmatimonadota bacterium
TACCGTCAGCTTGCCGCCGAGTACCCGGAATCGCCGGTTTATCTCGGTGCGCTCGGGCGCCTGGCTGCGCGACGCGGTGCGCGTGATGACGCGTTGCGGATCAGCGCCGCGCTCGGATCGGCGCGATACCCCCCACTCGAGGTTGGTGCGGTGACGGTGAATCGGGCGAAGATCGCGGCACTCCTCGGGGACCGAGATGAGATGGCGGCACTGCTGCAGCAGGTCAGAGGTGCGTTCTATACGCAGTGGGCGGAGGATGTCGACTTCGAATCCGTGCGCGACTATCAGCCATACCTAGAGTGGTCGAGGCCGCAGGGATAGCCGGCGACGCATCGCGAGGCGACGCCCCTGACGAACGGGAGTTCTGCACTCCCTTTGCGCCGCCCTCCTGAAATCCGCACTTTGGCCCCATGGGTTCGGCCACGCGTTCCTGCAGTTCCTGCGATACGCCGCTGCCGGCGGATGCGGCGTTCTGCCCCGCGTGCGGGACGGCCACCCCAACGGATCTGAACGTCGCCTTCGGCGAGGGCTTTCACGATCGGCTGCAGGCCACGTTGGCCGACCGTTACCGCATCGAGCGGGAGCTGGGGCAGGGCGGCATGGCCGTGGTGTTCCTGGCGCACGATCTCAAACATCACCGCGATGTCGCCCTCAAGGTCATGCGACCGGAACTCGCGACGTCGATCGGCGCCGACCGCTTCCTCCGGGAAGTCCGGATCGCCGCGCAGTTGAGTCACCCCCACATCCTCGGTGTGCACGACTCGGGCGACGCCGATGGGTTCCTGTATTACGTCATGCCGGTGGTGCAGGGGGAATCCCTGCGGGAGCGGTTGAGCCGGCAGCGCCAGCTCCCCGTCGACGAAGCATGTGCCATCGCGCAGGGCGTGGCCGCTGCGCTGAGTCATGCCCATGCGCACGGGGTGGTGCACCGCGACATCAAGCCCGAGAACATCCTGCTCCACGACGGTGAAGCGGTGGTGACGGACTTCGGCGTCGCACGCGCGGCGAGCGAGGTGGGCGACCGACTCACGGAGACGGGGTTGGTCGTGGGCACACCGCTCTACATGAGCCCGGAACAGGCGAGTGGAGAAAAGGAGATTACCGGGCAGAGCGATCTGTACAGCCTCGGCTGCGTGCTGTACGAGATGCTGGCCGGTGAGCCGCCGTACGCCGCGTCGGCGGCGCAGGCGATCATCGCGAAGAAGCTGAGCGAGCCGGTTCCCCGTGTGTCGGTGCTGCGTGACACGGTGTCGCCGGCGGTGGAGGCCGTGTTGGACAGGGCGTTGTCGCGCACGCCGGCCGATCGATACGCAACCGTTGAGCAGTTCGCGACCGAGCTCACGGCGTCAGCGCGGACGCCGGCATCCCGCATCGTGTCCAGGAGAAACCGGCACCCGTGGTTGCCGTACACCCTCGGTGTCGCTGCGGTGGCCGCCGTGGTGGCGGCGGCACTGCTCGCGGGCGTGCCGCAGCGGTTCCTGGGCCCGGCCCCCGCCGCCGACTCGATCCGGGCGGTCGCCGTGCTGCCATTCGAGAACCTCGGTGGCGGGGAGGAACGCGAGGCCTTCATCGCGGGTCTGCATCACGATCTCCTTACCCACCTCAACAGGATCGAAGGCCTGGCCGTGCGTTCGCGAACGTCGGTGTTGGCCTTTGTTGATCGCGGGATGTCCCTCGGGGAGATCGGTCGGGCACTCGAGGTCGATGCCGTGATGGAAGGTGGGGTGCAATGGGCCGATGGCTTGCTTCGGGTCACCGCGCAGCTCATCGACGTGGAGACGGACGAGCACATCTGGGCCGATCAGTTCGACCACGAAACCGTGACCGATCTTCTGACGACACAGACCGCCATCGTGCGGAGGATTGCCAGCGAGCTCGGCGTGCGGCTCTCCGCCGAAGCGAGCGAGCGTGTGGCACGGCGACCGACGGAGAGCGATGAGGCCTACGATCTGTACCTGCGGGCGTACCCTTTCGTCGCGGAGTCCCGTGATATCGCCGCGGCGCTCGCGCTCCTGGAACGGGCCGTCGCGCTCGATCCCGATTTTGCGCTGGCGTATGGGCTGTTCGCGCGGGCCATCCTCTGGAATCGCGTCAACATGACGTACGGGGAAGCCATCGACTCGGGCATCGTGTTGGCACGCCGGGCGGTGAGCCTCGATCCCGACATCGGGGAGACGCACGCAGCCCTCGGTTTGACGTTGGATGCGAAGATGCAGTTCGACGAAGCCGAGCGGTATTACCGCCGGAGCATGGAGTTGAGTCCGGGCGATGCGTTCGCCTACCTGACGTTGGGGGAGATGAAGACGACGCTGGGCGAGCTCGAGGAAGCGCACGAGCTCATCGTGCGTGCTCAGGTGCTCGATCCCACGCTGCGCCCGGTCGGACTCCGTTTGGCCGAGGTGCTCCTCGAGCAGCGGAAGTACGACCAGGCGATCGAGGTGGCATCCGCGCACCGCTCCACCTACCCCGAGTACAGAGCGAGCACCGTGGCGCAGATCCTGGGTTGGGCGTACGTGGCTCGCGGCCGGTACGAGGATGCCGTGGCGTTGGAACGTGAGCATCAACGACGGGTGGACGCCGATCCGCGGAGCCCCACGGACCAGCGCGGGTTGGCCGAGTGCGGACCCGAGTGCGTGATGGCGCTGGCGGGCATGGGAGACACCGCGGCGGCGCGTGCGGCACTCCTGGTGCTCGAGCAGGAGCGACGTGCGGGGTACGAGGGGCGCGGCGCGCGCGCCTACGTGGCGCTCGGCGAATATGACCGCGCCTTCGAATTGCTCGACTGGCGAGTCGACCGTGGCCATTGGCGCACCTTGCGCCTCCTCACCCACCCATTTTGGGATCCCATCCGGTCCGATCCACGGTTCGACGCACTGCTCGTGAGGACCGGCCTGCGGTAGCTGCGCGCTGTTTGACCTCGGAGCACACTTGCGTATTTAAGCTTTGTAATACAAAGTACTTTATATAGCAGGCGCCATCGACGTCCACACAAAAACACCCGGACCCACGGGGAGGTCGCAATGAGTCTCTGGCTCCAACGCATGCGGGGTGCCGTCGGCATGGGATTGCTCTG
>JBDHJO010000269.1:0-3071 GCA_039586875.1 Gemmatimonadota bacterium
CGTGTTCGACCGTCGCTACGGGACCGTGACGGCTGGCAACGCCTCTCCGCTCACCGACGGTGCGGCAGCCGTGATCCTCATGGCGGAAGAAGCTGCCAGTGCTCTGGGGCATACGCCGCTCGCCTATATCCGGTCGTACGCCGTCGCGGCACTGGACCCAGCCGATCAGCTGCTCATGGGACCGGCGTACGCCGTGCCCAAGGCGCTGGATCGCGCGGGGATACCGTGGGATGAGCTCGGGCTCGTCGAGATGCACGAGGCTTTTGCGTCACAGGTGCTGTCCAACATTCAAGCCTTCGAGTCGAAGCAGTGGGCGGTGGAACACCTTGGTCGCCGCGATGCCGTCGGAGCGGTGGATTGGGACGCCCTGAACGTGATGGGAGGGTCGATCGCCATCGGTCACCCCTTTGGTGCGACCGGGGCTCGGATCACCCTGACCTTGGCCAACGAGATGCAGCGGCGAGGGGTGCAGTTCGGGTTGATCTCGGTGTGTGCGCAAGGGGGCATGGGGTTCGCCATGGTCCTGGAGGCCGCATGACCACGGCGGCGGTCACCTCCCGGCTTGAGCATGGCACTGCCTGGGTGGAGCTCAACGTGCCTGGCGAGGCCGTCAATGCGCTTCCTCCAGATGCGTGGACCGAACTTGACCGACTGCTGGGCCGGCTGAACAGGGACGACGACGTGCGAGCGGTCGTGCTCATCTCGCGGAAGCCCGGGTCGTACATTGCCGGTGTCGACATCAAGATCTTCGGCGCCCTCCGCACGCGCGATGAGGCGCATACGCTGGTGCGAGCGGGTCAGGATGTGGTCGAGCGGGTTGCCCGGATGCAGATCCCCGTGATTTCGGCGATTCACGGTGCGTGTCTCGGCGGCGGACTCGAGCTTGCGCTCGCTGGTACCTACCGAATCGCGACCGACGATGACAGGACCCGTATCGGCCTGCCAGAGGTGCAGGTCGGCATCCTCCCGGCGCTGGGCGGATGCCAGCGGCTTCCGCGACTCATCGGTGTGCAGCGGGCGCTCGACCTCATCCTCACGGGGAAGTCCGTCTCGGCGACGCGCGCGTATCGGATGGGCATTGTCGACGAACTCGTGCACCCGGCAATACTCGAACAGGCTGCCGGTGCTGCGGCGTCCCGGCTCAGTACGGGTTGGCGTCCACGCAGGAGGAGATTCAACGTCGCGGCCTGGGCGATGGATCGGAACCCGGTCGGGCGCCGGGTCGTGTTCGGCGCAGCACGCAAGCAGGTGGAGAAGAAGACTGGCGGACACTATCCCGCGCCGCTGGCCGCCCTCCAGGCGGTCGAGCACGGACTGCAACACGGTATCGAGGCTGGGTTGGATATCGAGGCAACCCTGTTTGCCGAGCTCGCGGTATCGGGCGTGTCCCGCAACCTCGTGCGGATCTTCTTTGCCACGACAGCCCTGAAGAAGGAGTCGGGCGTTGCGGAGCCGGCGCCGACGCCGAAGCCCGTCACGAAGGTGGGCATTGTTGGGGCCGGGTTCATGGGTGCCGCGATCGGTGGCGTCGCGAGCCTGCGTGCCGGTTCCGACGTGCGGTTTCGGGATCGGGATCTCGCGAGCGTCGGACGAGGGCTCTCGATCGCCGAAGGTGTGCTGCGGGACCAGCACGATCGCGGCCGGTTGTCGAAGCACGATTTCAGCCGGCGGCGGTCCCTCCTTTCGGGCACGGATGACTGGAGCGGGTTCCGGCGCGCCGACCTCGTGATCGAAGCCGTCTTCGAAGACCCGGACTTGAAGCGCAGTGTTTTCGCTGATATCGAGGCGCAGGTGGAGAACGGTTGTGTGCTGGCGTCCAACACGAGCACCATCCCCATCGCGCAGATCGTGGAGGGGCTTGCGCATCCGGAGCGCGTGCTCGGAATGCACTTCTTCTCGCCCGTCGAGAAGATGCCGTTGCTCGAGATCATCGTGACCGAGCAGACTGCCCCTTGGGCGACGACCACGGCGGTAGCCTTTGGCAAACAACTGGGCAAGACCGTCATTGTCGTCGCGGATCAGCCGGGGTTCTGGGTGAATAGGATGCTGGCGCCGTATCTCACGGAAACGGGCCGGTTGCTCCTCGAAGGCGTGTCAGCGGAGACGATCGACCGCGAGATGACCCGGTTCGGATTCCCTATCGGACCGGTGGCACTCATGGATGAGATCGGTCTGGATGTCGTGCACAAGGCCTCCGCGGTGTTGCATCGAGCATTCGGTGCGCGCCTCGCTCCGACGGATATTCTCCCCCGCATGCTGGAGGACGGCCGCCTCGGCAAGAAGCGCGCGCGCGGGTTCTATCGGTACGAAGACGGCAAGCGACGCGAGGTCGACCAAGCAGCGTTGGAGTTGGTGAACGCTGCTACCGACATGGAGATACGACGCGAGGATGTGCAGGCTCGCTTGGTGTTCAGCTTGCTCAACGAAGCCGTGGTCGCGTTCGACGCGGGCGTGGTGAGGAATGCGCGCGACGGCGATATCGGCGCCGTCTTCGGGATCGGGTTTCCGGCCTTTCGGGGCGGCCCGCTCCGCTACCTCGACGAGTATGGCCTCACGAACGCCACCGCGACCCTGGAGGAGTTGGCCCGCACGTACGGAGAGCGCTTTGAGCCCGCACCGCGGCTGGCGGCCATGGCGACGAACAACGAACTCTTTCACCCCCCGGCCTGAGTTACCCCATCGATGTTACGCAGCACCTTTCTGAGGTTGAGCGAGCACGCAGGCACGTTTGAATTCGTGAAGCGGAATCCAATGGCCCGCCGCGTCGCGTCGCGTTTTGTTGCCGGTGAGACCCTGGATGCTGCAGTGGAGGCGGGACGTCGTCTCAATGCCCGCAATATCACCGTGAGCCTCGACCTCCTCGGTGAGAGCGTGTCGTCGGGCAAGGAGACCCACGCTGCCCGCGACGAAGTCGTTCGTACGGTGGAGGCCGTGGCGTCATCGGGTATCGACGGCAACATCTCGGTGAAGCTGACACAACTCGGCCTGGATATCGATCGGAACCTCTGCGCCGAGAACATGCAGCAGATACTCACGCGCGCACAGGCGCTCGATGTCTTTGTGCGCATCGA
>JBDHJO010000070.1:0-15506 GCA_039586875.1 Gemmatimonadota bacterium
GCGTGCACAGCAGCATGGTCAGAGCGGTGAATCCGGTGCGGTGCGTCACCGTCTCCACGGGATTCGCGCCGAGGTCACCGCGAAACCCATCGATGAGAAGCAGTGCGAACGGGACGAGCGCCGCGACAAATACGGCCGGCTTCAGAATCCGCCGAACGAGCGATGCGTAGTTCACAACCGGCTCAGAAGTACCGGGCGAGATCCATCCCAGCGTAGAGTGACGCAACCTGCTCAGCGTACCCATTGAACGGCAGGGTGCGGCGACGCCGCAGCTCACCGATCCGGCGTTCGCGCGCCTGGCTCCACCGCGGATGGTCCACCTCGGGATTCACGTTCGCATAGAACCCGTATTCCCCGGGTGCCTGAACATTCCACGTGGCTGCGGGCTGCTCGCGAGTGAGGCGAATGCGCACGATGGACTTGATGCTCTTGAAACCGTACTTCCACGGCACCACGAGCCGAATGGGCGCTCCGTTCTGGTTCGGCATGGCCTCGCCGTACAGGCCCGTGGCCATCAGTGTGAGCGGATGCCGCGCTTCGTCCAGCCGCAACCCCTCGACGTACGGCCACGGGAGCACGTTCCGCTTCTGCCCCGGCATCTGTTCGGGGTCGTACAGCGTCGTGAACTCCACGAAACGGGCGTGTGACGTCGGTTCGACCGCATCGAGCAAATCCCGGAGCGGGAAACCCAACCACGGGATGACCATCGACCAGGCCTCGACGCAGCGTAAGCGGTAGATCCGCTCCTCCGCCGGAAACGACCGGAGGATCTCGTCGATGTCGAACGTCCGGGGCGCATGCACCTCACCGTCGACCCTGACCGTCCACGGGCGGGTACGCAACGTGTGGGATCGCTTCGCCGGATCGTCCTTGCCCGTGCCGAACTCGTAGAAGTTGTTGTAACTGGTGACGCTCTTCTTCGGGGTCAACTCGTCCTCACCTTGCTCGGCGGGCGATCCGAAGAGCGCCGAGGCCGCGCGCGGCAGCGCCAAACCGGCGGAGACGCTCGCCAGCGTCACCCCGGCGGCGCCGAGAAACCGCCGTCGATTCAGATAGTTACGCTGGTCAGTGATCTCGCTGGACGGGATGTCCGGCGGCCGTCGAATCAGCACGAACGCGCTCCCTGTATTGCGGTCCTTTGTAGAACTCCGGCACGCGCGCGAATGTTCCGTCGGGTCCGGGATGCTATGGGCCAGGTTCGGGGCCGCCCGGCACCGTGAGCGTCACGACCGTGCCCATCCCCGGGTCACTTTCGACGGCGATCCTACCGCCCCAGGACTCGACCAGGCGGCGGCATATCGCCAACCCGAGGCCGGTCCCGCTCGTCGTGGTCGAGAAATGCGGCTCAAAGACCTGCGGAAGATCCGCCGCGTGAATGCCCCTCCCGTTGTCCTTGACCTCGACCGTTGCACGCCCGCCTTCATCGTTCCGAATGGTGATTGTCACCTCGGTCGCCGCCGCATCCCTCGCATTCTCCACGAGGTTGATCAGCACCTCTTTGAACTCGTCCTTCCGAGCCCGCGCCATCGGAGCGTCCCCAGCTTCGACCGTCACCATGGTCGTTCCCCCAAGCGCGTAGAGCGCTGCCGCATCGTGGGCGATGGCGACGAGATCGACGGATTCCACCGGCGTTTCCTCGGTCGGCGGTGCGCCAAAGCGCGCAAAGGCACGGGCGATGGCGTCCAACCGCTCGATCTCCGCCAGGATTTGCTGTGCCGTTCGCTCCAACGTCGAATCGAAATCTGCACTGCCCTGTCGACGTGCACGCTGCAGGTGCTGTACTCCGAGGCGGATGGGGGTCAGCGGATTCTTGATCTCGTGCGCCACCTGTCTGGCGACCTCGCCCCACGCCAAGACGCGGACGGCATTCGTGATCTCGGTCACGTCGTCCAGGGCGACGACACAGCCGCGAGGATCCGCCAGTAACGGGGCAACACGAACTCGAATGCGCCGACCCCGCACGGTGAACTCCTCCTGCCCCTCCTGAGCGTGGGCAGCCCGCTGCGTGCGCTCCACCCAGCCCCACACGGCGTCCCACTCACCAGCCGTCACCGTATCGATCGCCGCGCCCGGCGGCAGCGTGGCATCCAGGACGACCTGTGCAGCCGCATTCGCGATCGTGACGCGCATCGCCTGATCGACGGCGACGACGCCGGTGGCGACATTCGCCAGCACCGTAGCCGTGCGGCGGCGTGCCGCCTCGAGGGCATCCTGACTGGCGACCACGTCACGCGCCATCCGCTCGAACGCGGTGACGACCGACACGAACTCGGTGGGGATATCATCGTCGAAGGGCGGCACCGGCGCACCCCGTCCCACTGCGCCCGCCGCACTCTCGAGCGACTGCACGGGGCGCGCCAGCGTGCGCGAGGCATACGCCGCCAGGCTGAGTGCTCCGCCCAAGCCCAACACGGTCACAAGGAACAACCCGTATAGCAGGTCTTCCTGCTCCCGCTGGATATCGGACAACTCCACGAGACGCGGTGCGGCCAGGGCCACGAGATCGCCGGCAGAGCCGATCGTCCGATAGCCCACCCGGGTGAGCTGTCCGCCGATGACCGCATCGTGGGTGTACTCAAGTTCATCGCGCGCGCTGAGCGCGAGGTGTGCGTCCGGCGGCAAGTATGGATCGAGCAAGCCCAGCTGCGCGAGTACCTCCGCACTCGCGTACGCAAGATCACCACCTTCGTACCAGAGCAGATCCGCATTGAGACGCTCGGCAAGCTCGTCCAACTGAACCGGAATCGTACCAGAACCCGCCGGGAACGCGCCTGCTGAGCCGACGGCGTCGCTCAAGGTCTGCTGGATTAACAGATCCCGGCCTCGCTCCCGACGGACCACGTCGCAAATCCAAGGGTCGGGATCACGAAGAACGCCGCGAGCGCGAGCGCCAACCGGTTCCGGTAGGAGTGGAACCGCACGCCGTCGGGCCACCCTGAAGGCATCCGCAGGCGACCCGCAATCCCGCTACCGATGAGGCCGAGCAGCAGCAGCAGTCCAACGTCGAGCACAGCCAGCAACGCACCCCTGACGAGCAGCTGCGAGAGATCCTTGAGCTCGATGACCACGTGGAGATGTTGGGGTCGCGTTTCTTGCAGCTGTACCATCCAGCCACCGCGAAGCCTCCATCCGTCGCGCGACCACCCATCGTCGGGTCGCGGCTGGCCGTCGGCGGGCGACTCACCGAGCTTCATGGAGTAGGGAGCGTAAAGCCGCCGCTCGCCGCGGAGGAACCGCCCCACCAGGACCGGCCGGATCAACTGTGATCTCGGTGCGACCGCCACGGTGACCACCGCGCCGTTCGCGTACGGCACGGCAATCGCGTAGTGGACACCCGACTCGGGCGTGAGCGTCCGCAAGATCGGATACAGGGAATCCCGCGCGGTCTCGGAGAGCGCCTCGAGATCGGCACTTTGCAGATCGAGCTCGGAGAGCTGCAGCATGGCACTCCGCTGACCTTCAGGCTCCCACGTCACCAATACCCCTGGGTAATCCTCCTGGGACAGCGGTGAGCGCCGCCACAGCGCGTACAGCTCAGCAGCCGTGCCGGGCGGCGGTCCGGCCAGGAGATCGTCGGCAAAACGCTCGAGGAACCCGATGGCTACCGGGTCACCCCCTTCGATCCGGCGCACGTCTCGTTCCGCAAGCAAAATCCGTCCCTGCACCGTCTGCCCCCAGGTGAGCATGCACGCTGCGGCACCCGCCACGAGACCGATGCTTACCAGCTGCCGTACCCGCGGGGCCGGCTGAACGGCGAGCCAAATGGGAATCACCCACGCGAAACCGAACAGCACCGGCCACCGCCCCGGAGGCTGCCACCAGAGAAGGCCGAGCACAGCGAGCGGTAGGACCGTCATGAGGAGTGCGGGGAGCGTCCACGCCGACGACTCGCGCCGTCCGGCCACCATCCGACTCACGACGAGCCCGATGGCGCCGCCGGTCAGCATCATCGTCACTTGCCAGGCGACCCACCCCCCGAGCGTGTTTCCCGTCGATGGCGGACTGATGCCTGAGGCCAGTTCGAGCATGATCCATGGAGCCGCCACCGCCAGTGCAAGAGCGACGACGACGCGCCACATCCGTGGCGCCACCCCGCGTTGCGCCCTGTGGAGCGCGGCGATGGCAACGAGCCCCGCGAGCAGGAGCAACGCACCGGCCGACGACGAGAAGGGCCCGAGGACATCGAGGTAGTAGGTGGCAGGCGAAAACAACGCGCGGAGCCCAATGCGCTCTCCGACCGGCGTGAAGACCAACAGCGCCACGAGCCCGAGCACGCCGCTCCACCGGCCAGCCGGCCCACCGAGCACCGCGAGCGCAATCAGTGAGATGGTCGTAAGGGCGCCGACCCAGCGGCTTCCGACCGCGAGCAACTCCAGCTTGCGGGACCCTTGTGACGGCGGGACCGCGCGGAGTGAGAAGAGCGTATCCGGCGGAGGCCCACCAGTGATACCCTCACAATCGGGAAGGCAATAGTCGAACACATCCGTCCCGACCGGTGCGTCGTTCGGATCGTAGAACTCCAGTCGGAAGCCCGTCGCGTCCGCAAAGCGCTGCGCCAGGGAGCCTTCGCGATCGGGAACCGCGCTGTCGGCCGCGACCAACACCTGCCCGACGGCCGTGAAGGTACCGGTCTGGCGACGGGCCTCCAGAATGACGTAGAATGGAGTGATGCTCGCAGACAACTCCTGTGGCCGGGCGTCGGCCCGTCGCCGGTGGCGCCCAGCCCATGCCCAGGGACGACCGACCGCATCCAACACGGTCACGCCGTGCTCGAACGCGTCGTCACTCCCCGCATGTTCGAGCGCCGCCATCGCCTCAGCTCGCGGCAATTCGACAACGGCCGCGCCGCGATCCGCCGCCAACCGCGCCAGCGCCACGGCCGCCGCGAGGTTCGTCTCGAGTTCCTGGCCGGCGCTCCCGATGAGCGCCTCGCGCTCATCCGCCCATGCCCGTTCCACCCGGCGCACGTCGTTGGACACGCTGAGGCCGGCGATGGCTGCCCCCCCGGCACAGACTGCGGTAGCTATCGCCCCAACCCGAGCGTGCTTCGCCGCACCGAGCACGACCACCACCCAAGCGACGCCCGCCGCAACTGCGAGCGTAAACGACGGCTCACGGCTCCACAGCGCCAAGAGCGCCGCCTCCACCACGACCGCAATCTCCCAATGACGGACGCGACGCCCGCTCACCCGGCCCCTCTACGGATCAAGTATCTGACTCCCGGTGATGTCAAAAACCACCTCGTGCGCGACCCTCGGTTGATTCTGCCCGTGGGCACGACGGAACAACACGGCCCCCACCTCCCCCTCGGCTGCGATACCCTCATCGTCGAACGGCTCGCGGACGATCTCTCGGCCGAGTTCCAGGTGCTGCGTGCGCCCACCATAGAATACGGTGTGAACGCGCCGACGGTTAGTCGATTCCCGGGAAGCGCATCGGTTCATTTCAAGACCCTGCACCGCCTCATCAACGATCTCGTCACCGACTGGGAGCACGGCGGCGTCGCCGAGTTCATCATGCTCACCGCCCACGGCCAGGACCCGCACCAGGAGGCACTGAGCACCATCCAAACGCGTCGGGCGCGCGTGCGCACGGTGGACATCTTCTCCGTCCCGCTCCCATCGGAAGGCAGCCACCGGTCCGTCGTACACGGAGGGGAGCTCGACACCTCGTTGCTGCTCTTCGTCGACCAGGCACTCGTCCGCATGGAGCTCGCCCGCGACTTCGATGTCGGTCGTGGAGCGGAACGGCGGTATCACCGCGGCGCACGCGGCGGGATCCCGAAGGACAGTCCCGGCTCCGTCGGCAGGCCGACACGGGCGACGGTCACAACGGGCGAGGAACTCTACCGCTACATTTACGACCGGATTGCCACTCGCATCTTCCTCCCGGGCGGGCCGCAATGATACGGATGGGCAACCGCGCTGCTCTCCTTGGAGCGGCAGCCGCACAATTCCTCTGCGTCACCGCGCCGAACGCACAAGCGCAGTCGCAGAGTCTGGACAGCGGTGTGCTCCTGGTCTTTCAGGGTGGCACCCTGATCGGCCGTGAGGAATTTGCGGTCCGGCGCGGCACGACATCTGCGACCCTGGCGGGCTTCACGCTCGCCAGCACCGCGCTCTACCCGGCGGATCGCCCCGCACACTCCATCGTGAGCGTGATCGAGCTCGGCCCCGATTCGCTTCCCATTGCCGGACGGTTCGAGGGCGCGAACGACGGTATGCTCCGCGTGGCAATCGGGATCGGTCCGCGGCGTATCGCCGTCCGGCGCGCCACCGCCAACGGTGAGTCGGCCCGCGAGTACCCCGCACGCGGAAGGCCGCTGATCCTCGATGACTCGGTATTCGTGTCGCTGGCCGTCCGCCCACCGGCCGCCGGACCGGCACCGACCTTATCGGCAGCAGGCGAACTCGGCGATGACGTGCACATACGGCACCGCGGGATCCAGCCAACCCTACTCGCCGGTGAGCGTGTCGACCTCGATCAGGTCCTGATCGAGACGCCCGCCGGCCCCATCACTGCATGGTATGACTCCAACGGCCGGTTGGTGAAGATCGACTGGCCGAGTCGCCGCATTACAGTCCTGCGCCAAACCGAACGCAGATAGGCACCCAAATCGTTATTTAACAACGCATTATGACGTTCCGGAGCCCCGTTCCCGAACGGGGAGACGGGATCGGAAGCTTCGGGAATGTCTCGGGTTGAAACCATCAGCCGAACGGGAGCGTACGGCAGGTGGGACGTCACATAACCTGTTCAATAAGGCACGATTATGACCCGGGTGACCACACTGGTGCTGGCTGCGCTCACCGTGGCGCAACCGACGGATCTCAGGGGCCAGGAGACGCCCCAAATCCCGTCGTCGTTGACCCTTGCCGATGCCGTGCAGCTTTCCCGCACGTACAACCCGACGCTCCGGCAGGTCGCCAACGACATCGCCGGGACCACATGGGGTGTCAGGAACGCCTACGCCGCGTTCGTGCCGGGGCTCAGCGTGGACGGCTCGGTCGGATATCGCGGGACGGGTTCTCAGGTGTTTCTGACTGAGGGCTTCGTCCAGCAGTCGTCTACCATCGGCTCCAGCTACGGTATCAACCTGGGCATGTCGGTCTCGGGCCGGACGCTGCTGCAGCCGAGCGTGGCCAAGGCACGGCACCGTGAGGCTGAAGCGAGCATCGCCGGTGCCGAGATCAACCTCGAGTCCATTGTGCGGGAACAGTACCTGGCGGTGCTGCAGGCCGAAGCGCAGGTGGGCCTGGCAGAAACCCAGGTAACGCGCAACGACGAGTTTCTGCGCCTGGCCCAGGCGCGATTCGACGTCGGGCAGAACACGCTGCTCGACGTGCGGCAGGCGGAGGTCGCCATGGGCCAGTCCGAAGTCGAGTTCCTGCGGGCCGAGCAACAAGTGATCGTGGAGAAGCTTCGGCTCTTTGAGTTCGTTGGGGTCCCTGCACCACCGGACCCCGCCGGTGTGGTCCTGGTGGACACCTTCCCCGTGGTCGAGCCTGATTGGCAACTCGACGCGTTGCTGGCTGAGGCGCTCGCGGAGAACCCCGATCTCGTCGTTCGCCGGGCGCAGCACACTGCGGCTCGGGCCAATGAGCGCGTCGCAAAGTCGACGTGGTTGCCCACGCTGTCCTTCCGCGCGGGGTGGTCGGGCTTCACGCAGCAGTTTCGGAATATCGACCCGCTGATCGTCAGTGCGCAGCAGGCGGCTGCGGGCGAGATCCTCCAGTGCAACGAGTTCAACACGAACTGGATCAATGCGGGTTCGCCGCAGTTGGACTGCGGGAGCCTCGCGTTTACTCCCGAACAGGAAGCCGCACTTCGCGAGCAGAACGACGTGTTCCCGTTCGACTTCACGACTCAGCCGTTCTCGGCGAGCCTGTCTATCAGCCTCCCGATCTTCACGCAGTTCAGCCGGCCGCTCGAGATTGCCGAGGCGTCGGCATTCGAGGAGGACGCCAAGGAAGCGGTCCGAGCGCGCGAGTTGACGGTCCGCACTGAGGTCACCCAGGCGTATTACGGTCTCGAGGCATCCTACGAAGCCATCGAGATCCAGGAACGGAGTCGCGTCGCGGCCGACGAGCAACTGCGGCTCGCGACAGAACGGTATCGGGTGGGCTCGGGCACGTTCTTCGAGCTACTGGACGCCCAGGTGGCCGCGCAGCGCGCAGAGGCGGACTACATTAACGCCGTCTATGCATATCACCGATCGATCGCGACCCTCGAGAACGCAGTGGGACGACCGCTGCGATAGGACGAGACGAATATGACCCGGCGGAAGAAGTTCTTCATCTTTGGCGGTGCGGCGGTAGTCGTCGTGGCGATCATCGCCATGAACGCGGCCGGTGGCGGCGGTGACGGCGAGACCGTCCGGCTGGCTACGGTCGATCGCCGTGACCTCGTGCAGACGGTGACGGCCAGCGGCCAAATCGAGCCGAAGCGTTCGGTGGACATCAGCGCCGATATCACCGGGCGCGTCATTCAGATCCCGGTAGAGGAGGGCGACTGGGTGCAGCGCGGCGATCTGCTTCTGCGGATCGAGCCGTCGCAGTACGAGGCCGGGGTGGCACGCGCCAGAGCCTCACTGGCGTCGGCCGAAGCTTCTGCCCTGCAATCCACGGCGAACCGTGACCAGGCCGAGCGAGCGCTGAACCGAGCGCGGCAACTCCGCGAACAGGATCCCAACCTGATCTCTGACGAGCAGCTCGAGCAGGCGCAGACGACCTACGAGGTCGCCCGCGCCACCGCGGTCTCCGCCTCGCATCAGGTGGAGCAAGGACGCGCCATGTTGGAGGAGGCAGAGGAGCAACTTGCCAAGACGGTGTTACGGGCGCCCATGGACGGCGAGGTGACCCGTCTGGCGGTCGAGGAGGGCGAGGTTGCGGTCCCCGGCACGTTCTCGCGCGAGACCGGTCTGCTCATGACGATTTCGGACCTGTCCATCATTCAGGTGACCGTGCGGGTCGACGAGACCGACGTGGTGCGGCTCCATATTGCCGACTCCGCCGAGGTGACGATCGACGCCTTTCCGGACACGACCTACACAGGCCGCGTGACCAAGATCTCCAAGAGCGCTGTGCGCTCGGCTGCGGCAGCTGCGGGAGGCACGAACGAAGCCGTCGACTACGACGTCGAGGTAACGCTCGACGATCCCCCGGCGGCGGTGCGGCCCGACCTCTCTGCGACCGCCAAGATCGTGACGGCCACGCGCGATTCCGCGCTGAGCATTCCCATCATTGCGCTCACGGTCCGGGAGCACCAACCGATCTCGACCGAGCAGAATCCCCAGGACACCACCGGCGGTAAGGAGGAGACCGAGGGCGTGTTCGTTGTGGCCGGGGGAACGGCGCAGTTCCGCCCGGTGAAGGTCGGCATCGCGGGCGAGGAGTTCTTCGAAGTCCTCGACGGCTTGGCCGAGGGTGACTCCATCGTCAGCGGCCCGTATCAGAAGATCCGTGACCTACAGGAGGGATCGGCGGTTCGACCGATGCCCGAACGTGAAATGGAGGAGAAC
The DNA here is from genome assembly GCA_039586875.1 of Gemmatimonadota bacterium. Lineage (GTDB taxonomy): Bacteria > Gemmatimonadota > Gemmatimonadetes > Gemmatimonadales > GWC2-71-9 > JAOTVV01. Next base: position 9,521 of record JBDHJO010000070.1, read on the forward strand.
CGCTGATGTCGTCAGCCGTCATTCGTCTGATCGGGCTCACGCGTGAGTACCGCATGGACGCGGAAACCGTCTACGCCCTCCGTGGCGTGGACCTGGAAATCGATCGTAACGCGTACGTCGCCGTGATGGGGCCGTCCGGATCCGGGAAATCGACGCTTATGAACATTGTGGGCTGTCTCGACACCCCCACGGCCGGAGATTACTGGCTGAACGGCATCGAGGTCTCGCGCATGGAAGACGACGAGCTGGCCCGCGTGCGCAACGAGGAGATCGGCTTCGTCTTTCAGACCTTCAACCTGCTGCCGCGTGCGAGCGCGCTCCATAACGTGGAACTCCCGCTCATCTACGCCGGCATCGGCGCCCGGGACCGGCGCCAGATGGCATCCCACGCCCTCGAGCGTGTCGGGTTGGCCGACCGCATACACCACAAGCCGAACGAACTGTCCGGGGGACAGCGGCAGCGTGTGGCGATTGCCCGGGCACTCGTGAACGAGCCGAGCATCCTGCTCGCCGACGAACCGACCGGCAACCTGGATTCGGCCACCAGTGCCGACATCATGAAGGTCTTCCAGGACCTTCACGCTCAGGGCCAGACGATCGTCATGGTGACCCACGAGTCCGACATTGCCGTGCATGCGCAGCGCACGATCACACTGCTCGACGGCCGCATCGACACGGACTCCGTGCAGGCTGCAGCCTAGGTAGACCGTGCCCTTCCGCGAGGCGATCCGACTGGCGCTCCAGGTCATCTGGTCACAGAAGATGAAGAGCAGCTTCTCGGTGATCGGCGTCTTCATCGGGGTGACGTTCCTGATCGCCGTCGTGTCGATCGTGCAAGGCATGAATGCGTACATGACGGACCGGTTCGCCTCGACCCTCCTCGGCGTCAACACGTTCCAGTTGCGGCGATACCCCGGCATCCAGATGGGAGACGTCTCGCGGGAGACGCGCCGCGCGTGGCGCCGCCGGCCACGGCTCAGTTACGAGGATGCGGACGCCGTTACCGCAGGGATGACCGTGCCCGTCGTCACGGCGTGGGAATCCCAGGCGGGCACCGACGTGGTCTACGACGGGCGGATCGCTCGGAGCGTTTGGACGTACGGGGTGACCGAGAACTACTTCAAGATCAAGAACTGGAACATGGCGCACGGTCGTCCGTTCACCGCACAGGAGGTGCGCGCCGGGGTACCGGTGGTGGTGATCGGCAACGAACTCGCCGAACGGCTCTTCGACAACCGCGATCCCATCGGCCGGGAGGTGCAGATTCGCGACGTGCCGTACCGCGTCGTGGGCGTGGTGGAGTCGCAGGGCAACCTCTTCGGGATCTCGCTCGACAAATTCGTGGTCGCCCCCGCACTGTCCCCGATCAAGCGGATCGTGAATCCGCCGCGGGTGATCGACGCCCTCCTGGTCCAGGCGGAGACGATTCAAGACCTCGAAACAGCGATGCTGGACGCCGAGGCGGTGATGCGCAGCCGGCGTCACCTGCGCCCGACCGAGGAATCCAATTTCTCCATCGAAACGCAAGATGCCGTGCTCGATTTCTGGGGGAAGATCAACCAGATCCTGATGCTTGCCCTACCCGGGCTCGTCAGCATTTCGCTCGTCGTCGGCGGGATCGTGATCATGAACATCATGTTGATGGCGGTCGCGGAACGGACGCGCGAGATCGGGATTCGAAAGTCCCTTGGTGCCCGGCGCCGTGACATCATGCGGCAGTTTCTCGTGGAGTCGGGTACGCTGTCGACGGTGGGTGCTGCCCTCGGCATCGGGACGGGGCTCGCGCTCGCCGGGATCGTCCAAGCCACGACATTCCTTCCAGCGCGGGTGGCGCCGTGGTCGATCGTGGTTGGTGTCCTCCTGGGTGCCGGCGTGGGAATCACCGCAGGCCTCTACCCTGCGGGCCGCGCCGCGCGACTGGACCCGATTGACGCGATGCGCCAGGAGTAACGCATGCAGATCCTCGAAGGCGTCGGCATTGCGCTCTCGTCGCTCCGCGCCAACAAGGTGCGGGCGAGCCTGACCATCCTCGGCGTGGCGATCGGTGTGATGGTTGTGATGGTCATCGGATCGATGATCACAGGCATCAACCGGGGCGTCGAGGACATCTTCAGCCAGTTGGGCCCGCGCACGTTCTTCGTCTTCCGGTACTATCAGGCAGGTATCCAGATCTCCGATGGGTCGGACGAGATGAGCCCGTGGCGTCGGATGCCTCCGCTCAACATCGAGGAGGCTGAGCGCATCCGCCAGCTGCCGAGCATCGAGTTCGTGGTCGTCGACGAAGGCACGCAAGCGCGAACCGAGTTCGGGAGTCGGGAGCTCGAGTCGGTCGGCGTTCGGGGACGCGGTCCGGAATGGGTGAACGTCGGCGGCGGCGACGTCAATCCCGGGCGGTCGTTCACGAGGCTCGAAGCTGCCGCGCATGCGCGGGTGGCCGTGATCAACGAGAGCCTGGCCGAGCAGCTCTTCGGCACGGCGCGGGACCCCATCGGCAAGAACATTCGGATCGCCGGCGTGCCGTACGAGGTGATCGGCATCTACGTACCGCCGCCCGATATCTTCGGCGAAGGCAATCGTCCCGAGGCGATCATCCCCCACAGCACCTTGCAGAAATACGTGCCCTACTGGCGTGGCTGGATGGACTTTCTCGTCTCGCCCCGGCCAGGGTACACCGTGGCCACTGCCATCGACGATGTAACCGGGGCGATGCGCAGTATTCGCGGTCTGCGCCCGGCTGAGGAGAACAACTTCGCCGTGGTGACCCAGGACAAACTGCTCAGTGAGTGGAACCAGATCACGGGGATGTTCTTCCTCGTCATGATCGCATTGTCGTCGGTGGGGCTGATGGTCGGCGGCGTGGGCGTCGTCGCGATCATGATGATCTCGGTGACCGAGCGCACGCGCGAAATCGGCGTTCGGAAAGCCCTCGGCGCGCGTCGCCGTGAGATCCTGTGGCAGTTCCTGGTCGAGGCAGCGACGCTCACGCTTGTGGGCGGGGCCGCGGGCATGGTCATCGGGGGCGGCATCTCGGCGATCGTGGCGAACTTCACGCCGCTTCCGGCCCGGGTGCCCATCGAATCCGTGGTGGCGGCTCTCGGAATGTCCGTACTCACGGGCGTAGCGTTCGGCCTCTATCCGGCCGCCCGCGCCGCCCGGCTGGACCCGGTCGAGGCGCTGCGGCACGAGTAGCGACCAGGCATCGCACGTCTGAGCCGTCGCATTCCCAGGCCAGGGGGTAGATTCCTCTCATGCCGCTGCTCGAAGGTCTCCGACTCGCGCTCCGAGAGATCGCCGCACACAAGCTCCGGTCGTTCTTCACGCTCCTCGGCATCATCGTCTCGGTGGGGTTCCTGGTGGCGGTCGTGGCCGTCATCCAGGGCATGAACGCGTACGTCAGCGAGAATCTGGCCGGCGCCATCGTCGGCCGGAACGCCTTCCAGATCCGCCGCACCCCGATCGCCGTGGGGTTCATCGACGACGAGGAGTGGCGCGAGTTTCAGCGGCGCCCGTTGATTCGCGCTGAAGAGGTGGACTACGTACGCCGGGCGATCCCGGACGCCGAGGCGGTCGCGCTCCAGAGCGGGTGGCCCACGCCGCAGGCGGACGTGCGGTGGCGCAATCAAACGGTTGGCGATGTCCTCGTGTTCGGCGTGACCGCACCGTTTCAGGTCGTCCAGGATTACGAGATGGCAGCGGGCGAGGCGTTGAGCAACGTGGACGTTCGTGATCGACGGCCCGTCGCGATCCTCGGCTACGACGTAGCCTCGAAACTGTTCGACGACTTCGACCTCGCCATCGGGTCGAAGATCCGCGTGCGGAACCAGCAAGTGACGGTCAAGGGGATCGTGGCGGCGAAAGGGACGGTGCTCGGGCAGTCGTGGGATGGGTTCATCCTGCTGCCTATCACGTTCTTCGAAGCGATGTACGGCAGGCGCCTGACGACCGTCATCTCGGTCAAGATGGGGGAGGCGGACGCCGTCGCGGGCGCCATGGAACGCGCGGAAGAGGCAATGCGGGTCGCCCGACGCCTCCGACCGGGCCAGGCCAACGACTTCACCGTCGATACCGCCGAGGGCCTGATCTCGTTCTGGCAGAACCTGACGCGTGTCATCTTTACGGTCGTGCCTGCCGTCGTCGCCATCGGCGTGGTCGTCGGCGGCATCGTCATCATGAACATCATGCTGATGTCGGTGAATGAGCGAACACGCGAGATCGGCATTCGCAAATCCGTCGGGGCGCGGCGCCAGGACGTCCTGCGGCAGTTCCTGCTCGAGTCGGTCTGCCTCGCGTCGTTCGGTGGGGCGATGGGCGTCTTTGCGGGATGGACTCTCGCACAGGTGATCGCCCTGGCATCACCCCTGCCAAGCCGGGTGACGGCGTGGTCCGTCGCGGTGGCACTGACGTTGGGGATCGGCGTGGGACTCGTGTTCGGTGTGTATCCGGCTCGTCGAGCTGCCCGCATGGACCCCATCGAGGCCCTGCGGTTCGAATGAGTGCGCGACGCGACTCACCGTCTGGCTCGAGGCGTCGCTTGGTGCCGGCCCTCTTCGAGGGTGCGTCGCTGGCGGTGGATGCCATCGGCGCTCAGAAGCTCCGGTCCGGGCTCACGATCCTTGGCATCATCATCGGCGTCTCGACGGTGATGGCGATGGCATCGATCGTCCAAGGCGTGCGCGGCCAGATCCTCAATACGCTCGAGGTGGTGGGTCCCACGACCTTCCGTATCGTTCGGTTTTTCTCGTCCACGCCGTTGAATCCCGATGCCCTGCCGCGCGAGGTACGGATTCGGCCCGTGCTCAGCAGCAGGGAGGCCGAGGGGATTGCCACGCTTCCGGAGATCCGGTACGCGGCGATCTGGCTCGCGGTACTCGAGCGCCTCGAGTACGAAGGCGTGCGCACCCAGACGACCGTCGTCTACGGTGCGGACGACCGCTTCATGGAGATTCTCGGTGGTGGGGTGGTGTCGGGTCGAACGTTCACCCCGACCGAGACGGCTGCCGGCCGGGCGGTCGTGATCGTCGAGGAGGAGGCAAGCCAGACCGTCTTCGGCCAGATCACGCCGCTCGGGAAGACGATGCGCATTGGAGGACGACCGTTCCGGGTAGTCGGCACGTATCGCAAGCCCGACAACATCTTCGAACCTCCCGGACAGCAGATCGCCGCGATCGTGCCGTTTGCAGCGGCGGAGCGGGCCTTCCGCTACGACGAGACGAACAGCCTCATCATCCTCGTCAAACCCCGCGACGGCGTCACGGTGGCCGAGGCGATGGACGCGACGACGGTACAGCTGCGTCGGCTGCGAGGCTTGCGTCCGGCCGACCCCAACACGTTCGATCTCATCACGTCGGAACAGATCCTGAGCATATTCGATCGCCTGACTGGAGTGTTCTTCCTCGTCATGATCGTGCTCTCGAGCGTGGCCCTGATGGTCGGCGGCATCGGCGTCATGGCGATCATGATGGTGTCGGTGACGAGTCGAACGCGGGAGATCGGTATCCGGAAGGCGATGGGCGCAACGCGGCGAGAGATTCTCTGGCAGTTCCTGGTGGAAGCCGCCACCCTGACGTTGACCGGGGGCGCGGCCGGCATTGTCGTCGGGTTGGCGGCCGGTGAAGGGCTGAAGCGACTCCTCGGATTCGAGAGCGGCGTCCCCATCTGGAGCGCGGCGGTCGCGACCGCCGTCTCCATCGCCATCGGGCTGGTCTTCGGTTTGCTGCCCGCAAGCCGTGCGGCGAAATTGGACCCTGTCGAGGCACTGCGGCACGAGTAGCCGTCGCCATCATCGATCTACCTGGAATCATGGATCCTGCGTTATGACGGATGCGATCGATCTCCTCGCCATTGGCGCCCACCCGGACGATATCGAGCTGACCTGCGGCGGCACGCTCGTCAAGGCCGCACGGGCCGGGTACCGGACGGGTGCGGTTGACCTGACGGGCGGTGAGACCGGCACGCACGGCTCCCGCGACCTCCGGGCCGAGGAAGC